>NZ_JBEYUY010000039.1:0-85560 GCF_040643775.1 Streptomyces sp. NPDC047081
CTGGCGTTGATTTTTGGCACGCTGTTGAGTTCTCAAGGAACGGTCGCTTCCTTTGTACTCACCCTCTCGGGCTTTCCTCCGGGCTTCCCTTCGGTGTTTCCGACTCTATCAGATCCTTTCGGGCCTGATTCCCTGTCGGCGGGGCCTTTCGACATTCACTACGTTAGCCGATTCCCCCGGCAACTCATAATCGAGTTCCGCGAGTTCGAATTCGGGCATGCGGACATGCCGAATTCGCCCCCGCTGAGGGGTGATCGTTGGTAGTGGTTTGGCCGCTTCCGGCTGCTGGCGATTGCCGTACCCGGTTCAAGCGGCTCGGGCTACATTACGCACCTTCCAAGGACGCGTCAACTTCGGCGACGCCTCGGAACGTGGGCCCGATAAGGGCTCACCGTGGGGTCGTTGGCGACCCAGAAGCGCCAGGGGTGAACGCCCCCGTCGCCGGCCACTCCGGTGCGCGGACCGTTGCGTACCTGGTCGGAGGTGATCGGAGTGCCCGTCAGGATGCGCAAGGGGGTGTCCCCCGGCGCGCACGCGTCCGTGCCGTCGAGGTCGCGGGCCACGTCCAGGGCCGTGGCCAGGCGTGCCGGGCCTTTGGCCAGTTCCTTGTCATTTCGGGCCGAGAGTCGACGTTTACGCGCGAGCTCGGCGCCCTCGACGATCTCCCCGGCCCGCAGCAGGACCGCGCTCGCACGGCCCTCGGGACCGCACACCAGGTTCATGCAGAACCACATGCCGTAGGTGAAGTAGACGTAGACGTACCCAGGCGGACCGAACATCACTCCGTTGCGGGCCGTGCGGCCCCGATAGGCGTGGGAGCCGGGGTCGTTCTCACCGTCGTACGCCTCGACCTCCGTGAGGCGCACCGCGATCGGACCGTCCGGTGTCGTACGCACGAGGATGCGGCCCAGGAGGTCGGGGGCGACTTCCAGGACGGGGCGGTCGAAGAACTCCCTGGGGAGTGGCGTACGGTCCACAGGCGCGATCATGGCGCCCGAGCCTAGTCCAGGCGGGTGTGGGCCAAGGGGTGGTCAAGCTTCGGTCTGCTTGCCAGGGTGAGGGCGCGGAACCGGTCGTACCCGGATCGCGTTTGTAGGGATCAAGGGTCCACTCGTAAAGGGTCCACTCGTTTAGGGAGAGACATGGCGTTCAAGAAGCTGCTCGCGAGCCTGGGGGCCGGTGGGGCTTCGGTCGAGACCGTGCTGACCGAGGTCAACGTCGTGCCGGGCGGCGTCGTCCAGGGTGAGGTGCGGATCCAGGGCGGGTCCGTGAACCAGGACATCGAGGGCCTGTCCGTGGGCCTGCAGGCCAAGGTCGAGGTGGAGAGCGGCGACGAGGAGTACAAGCAGAACATCGAGTTCACGAAGGTGCGGCTCGGTGGCGCCTTCGAGCTGCAGGCGGGCGCCGTGCACGCCGTGCCGTTCGGGCTCGAGATCCCGTGGGAGACGCCGATCACGATGATCGACGGGCAGGCGCTGCGTGGGATGAACATCGGGGTGACGACGGAGCTGGCGATCGCGCGTGCCATCGACTCCGGCGACCTGGACCCGATCAACGTGCACCCGCTGCCGGCGCAGAAGGCGATCCTGGACGCCTTCATCCAGCTGGGTTTCCGCTTCAAGAACGCGGACATGGAGCGCGGTCACATCCGCAACACGCGCCAGCGGCTGCCGTTCTACCAGGAGATCGAGTTCTACCCGCCGTCGCAGTACCGCGGGCTGAACCAGGTCGAGCTGAGCTTCGTGGCCGACGAGCACGCGATGGACGTCGTGCTGGAGATGGACAAGAAGCCGGGGCTGTTCAGTGAGGGCAGTGACACGTTCCGGTCCTTCCAGGTGGGTCTGCACGACTTCCACGGGACCGACTGGGCGGCGTACCTCAACCAGTGGCTGTCCGAGGTCGGCAGCAAGCGCAACTGGTTCTAGGCTCGGGAAGCACTGGTTCCAGTAATCGTTCAGGAGGTACCGAGGTGACCGAGCTCAAGCGGCGGCCGCTCCCCCATGACTTCCACCCGCCCGTGCCGGCGTTCACGGTGACGAGCGAGGACGTCCAGGAGGGCGCCACGCTCAAGGACGCTCAGGTCTACGCGGCCGGCAACACCTCGCCGCAGCTGCGGTGGGAGGGTTTCCCGGCCGAGACCAAGAGCTTCGCCGTGACCTGCTACGACCCCGACGCGCCCACGGGCAGCGGGTTCTGGCACTGGGTCGTGTTCGACATCCCGGCCTCGGTGACCGAGCTGCCGGCGGGTGCGGGCAGCGGGAAGTTCGAGGGGCTGCCCGAGGGTGCGGTGCAGGCTCGTAACGACTATGGGAGCAAGGACTTCGGCGGGGCCGCGCCGCCGCCCGGGGACGGGCCGCACCGGTACGTGTTCACGGTGTACGCCGTGGACCAGGAGAAGCTCGGTCCGGATGCGGACGCCTCTCCCGCCTATGTCGGCTTCAACCTGCGGTTCCACGCGATCGCGCGCGCCCAGCTCATCGGCGAGTACGAGAATCCCGCGGAGGGCTGAATAAGCCGAGCGTTCATTGAACGTTTGCCCGCCTCTGGTCATGGAAGTGATCAGAGGCGGGCAGTTTTTATTGCGTTGTCCATCTCGGCGTGCCCGGCCAGAGTTGATCCAAGCCCGCCAGGGGGTGGGCCGGTGAGCATGGGAGGTGGGCTGGATGCGGGACACGCTGGTGCTGAACGCGAGCTTCGAGCCGCTGTCTACGGTGACGTTGAATCGAGCCGTCGTTCTGGTGCTCCAGGACAAGGCCGTCGTCGAGCAGGCCCACCCCGAACTGCGTATGCGCGGAGCCGCGGTCGACATACCGGCGCCGCGGGTGATCAGACTGTGCAGGTATGTGCGGGTGCCGTTCCGAAGACAAGCTCCGTGGTCGAGGCGGGGTGTGCTGATCCGGGACCGGCACCGGTGCGCGTACTGCGGGCGCAGGGCGACGACCGTGGACCATGTGGTGCCGCGGGCGCAGGGTGGTCAGGACGCGTGGCTCAACACGGTGGCCTCCTGCGCGGAGGACAACCACCGCAAGGCGGACCGGACTCCGGAGCAGGCGGGGATGCCGCTGCTTAGGCAGCCGTTCGAGCCGACACCGCAGGACGCGATGCTGCTGGCGCTGGGGACCGAGGACTTCGAGGCCCTGCCGGACTGGCTGGCGCTCGACGCCGCATAGAGGGTACGTGAACTGGGGCCCACCTCCTGAGAGGTGGGCCCCAGTCTCGTACAGGAGAAGTCCGGGTCAGTCGATCGACGGCTTCTCTCGGCGTTCCGGGGTCTTGTCCGTGCCTCCGCCGCCCGAACCGCCCGCCATGGGGCCGAAGTTGCCCATCGCGCCGGAGAGGCCCTTGAGGGCGTCGCCGATTTCGCTGGGGACGATCCAGAGCTTGTTGGCGTCGCCCTCGGCGATCTTCGGGAGCATCTGGAGGTACTGGTAGGAGAGGAGCTTCTGGTCCGGGTCGCCGGCGTGGATGGCCTCGAAGACCGTGCGGACGGCCTGGGCTTCGCCCTCCGCGCGCAGGGCGGCGGCCTTCGCCTCACCTTCGGCGCGCAGGATCTGGGACTGCTTCTCACCTTCGGCGGTGAGGATCGCGGCCTGGCGCGTACCTTCGGCGGTGAGGATCGCGGCGCGCTTGTCACGGTCGGCGCGCATCTGCTTCTCCATCGAGTCCTGGATGGAGGTGGGCGGTTCGATCGCCTTGAGCTCGACGCGGTTGACGCGGATGCCCCACTTGCCGGTGGCCTCGTCGAGGACTCCGCGCAGGGCCGCGTTGATCTCCTCGCGGGAGGTCAGGGTGCGCTCGAGGTCCATGCCGCCGATGATGTTGCGGAGCGTGGTGACGGTGAGCTGCTCGATGGCCTGGATGTAGCTGGCGACCTCGTAGGTGGCCGCGCGGGCGTCCGTCACCTGGTAGTAGATGACGGTGTCGATGTTCACGACCAGGTTGTCCTGGGTGATCACCGGCTGCGGCGGGAACGGTACGACCTGTTCACGCAGGTCGATGCGGTTGCGGATGGTGTCGATGAACGGGACGACGATGTTGAGGCCCGCGTTCAGCGTCCGCGTGTAGCGGCCGAAGCGCTCGACGATCGCGGCGCTGGCCTGTGGAATGACTTGGATTGTCCTGATCAGGGCGATGAAGACCAACACCACCAGAATGATCAGGACGATGATGACCGGTTCCATCGTCGTTCCCCGTACCCTTCTCCGCCTCGGCGCTCTCGGAAGATCTTATGTTGTTGAAGATCTTGCTGGTCGAGTCTGACAGACCGTAGTACAACTCGTGGGCTGTTCGGTTCAGTTGAGTCGTACGAGGTCAGATGACGATCGCGGTGGCCCCCTCGATCTCCACGACGTCCACTTCCTGACCTACTTCGTAGGCGCGTCCGGTGTCGAGGGCGCGGGCCGACCAGACCTCCCCGGCCAGCTTGATCCGGCCACCGGAGCCGTCCACGCGCTCCAGTACGACGGCCTGCTTCCCCTTCAACGCGTCGACGCCGGTGGCGAGTCGGGGGCGTTGGGTGCCGTGCCTGACCGCGATGGGCCGGACGACGGCGATGAGGGCGACCGACACGACGACGAAGGCGAGTACCTGGGCCACGGCGCCGAAGCCGAGGCCGGCGAAGCCCGCTGCGGCGACGGCGCCCACCGCGAGCATGCCGAACTCCGGCATCGCCGTCACCACGAGCGGGATTCCGAGCGCGGCCGCGCCGACCAGCCACCACACCCATGCGTCGATGTCGTTCACATGGTCATGGTATGACCGCCGGTCACGTCACCGACAGGGCGCAAAGCCCGTTGCCGACTTCTTCGCAGAATGCCCGCAACCGGCTTCTTTTCGGGGGGAGTCAGGACAGCGGGAGGCCCTGGGCGGTCCAGCGCTCGCCGACCTGCTCGACGACGAGGGGGAGGCCGAAGCAGAGGGAGAGGTTGCGGGAGGTGAGTTCGAGTTCCAGCGGGCCGGCGGCGAGGACCCTGCCCTGGCGGATCATGAGGACGTGGGTGAAGCCGGGGGCGATCTCCTCGACGTGGTGGGTGACCATGAGCATCGAGGGGGCGATGGGGTCGCGGGCGAGCCGGCCGAGGCGGCGGACCAGGTCCTCGCGGCCGCCGAGGTCGAGGCCGGCGGCGGGCTCGTCGAGCAGGAGCAGTTCGGGGTCGGTCATCAGGGCGCGGGCGATGAGGGTGCGCTTGCGCTCGCCCTCGGAGAGGGTGCCGAACTTCCGGTCGAGGTAGTCGCTCATGCCGAGGCGGTCGAGGAAGGCGCGGGCACGCTGCTCGTCGATCTGGTCGTACTCCTCCTGCCAGCCGGCGGTCATGCCGTACGCGGCGGTGAGGACGGTCTGCAGGACGGTCTGGCGCTTGGGGAGCTTGTCGGCCATGGCGATGCCGGCCACGCCGATGCGGGGGCGGAGTTCGAAGACGTCGGTGCCGGGCTTGCCGAGGGTCTCGCCGAGGATGGTCGCGGTGCCCTTGCTGGGGTAGAGGTAGCTCGACGCGACGTTGAGGAGTGTGGTCTTGCCGGCGCCGTTGGGGCCGAGGATGACCCAGCGCTCGCCCTCCTTGACCGACCAGGAGACCTCCTCCACCAGAGCCCGGCCCTCGCGGACCACGGATACGTCCTCAAGCTCCAGAACATCGCTCATGAGCGCGTTGTCTCCCCTTGCAGTGTGACCGGTCTCGGCGTCTCGGCAGTCGTGCGCGCGCTTTCGGGCGCAGCCCTCGATGAAATCTACGCCACCGGTCGGCCGGTCCATTCCATCGGTCCGGTCCTTAGGGTGGGGGCATGCTTTCGGAACCACGTTCAGGACGCCTCGCGGCTTGGGGAAACGCCCTTTTGGCCGGACTTGTGTCACCGGACGACGCCGTGCTGGCGATCGTCGGGGACGATGCCGTGCACCGGATGGAGGGGTTGCCCGGCGAGTCGGGGCAGGTCGGGCTGACACTCGCGCTGGGCCGGCTGCGGGCACTCGGGGTGACCGGGCTCCGGGTCGCGCTGCCGGCGCCGGGCCATCCGCTGGGGCTGAGCGGACCGCCGGAGTTCAACGCGCGGGCGATGGAGGCCGAGGAGGCGGTCGTCTGTTACGGCGCCGCGCTCGGGCTGGTGCCCGAGGTGTACGAGGCCGGGCCCGACGGCGATGTGCATGTCGAGGTCGTGTGGCACTGCCTGCCGGTGCGGGAGGCGCCGCCGGCCGATGTGCCCTCGCTCGGTGAGGCGGAGCGGGAGCTGGCGGAGGCGCTGCGGGAGGCGACCGAGGTGTTGTCGCGGCTGGACGTGGCCGGGTCGGGGCCGGTGGCGGAGGCGGCGATCGACGCGTACCGGGCGCGGGCCGAGCGGGGGCGCGAGGCGCTGGCGCCGGGGTATCCGCCGCGGGCGGTGCGGGTGCTCGAGCTGGCGGAGCGGGTGGGGCTGCTGGTGTCGCTCGCTTCGCGGAACGGGCACGGGGGTGCGGTGAGCGCCGGGGAGATGGCGGCGCGGGGTGCTGCGCTGCGGCCGGTGGAGCGGACGGCTCGGCGGGCGCAGGTGGCGGCGTACAACGCGTATGTGGAGGAGCGGGAGCGGGGCTGACCGCGCCGGGCGCGGTGCCTGCGGCCGCGTACGCGAAAGGGCCCCGCCGGTCGCCGTTGACCAATGGGGCCCTGTGCGCGTCTGCCGACGTCAGTCGTTCGCGCCCTGGTTGCCGAAGGCCGGGTTGAGCAGGGCGATCAGGTTGGCGGTGTTGCCGACCACGTTGACGGGGACGTGGACCGGGACCTGGACGAGGTTGCCCGAGCCGACGCCCGGCGACTTCACGGCCGCGCCGTCGGCACTCGAGTCCGCGACAGCGGCACCGGCAGCGGCACCCGTGGCGATACCGGCGACGGTGAGGGCCACGGCGGCCTTCTTGGCGATGTTCATGAGAAGCCTTCCTCCTGCGATCACGTGACGACCCGGCCGCGGGTCGTGCGCTGTTCAACGCGGGAGGGTGGGGCGATGGCACGGAGAACTGACGCCAACTGCCCGTTCGGATCATTCGAACGACTAGCTGACCGGCCTCCCGGGAGCGCCCGGGAGGCCGGAGGTCGCTGTCCGCCCGGCGGCGGACCTCAGTGGTTGAGGCCGAGGTTGCCGAAGGCGGGGTTGAGCACGCCGATGACGTTCACGCTGTTGCCCACGGCGTTCACCGGGATGTGCACCGGGGCCTGGACGAGGTTGCCCGAGACCACGCCCGGGGAGCCCACGGCCTGGCCGTCGGCGTGCGAGCCGTCGGTGGCGGAGGCCATCCCGGCCCCGGCGGCGATCAGCCCGCCGGCCACCATCGTCACGGCCGCTGCCTTCTTCAGGTTCTTCACTTCTGACCCCTCCTAGCGATTGCCGCGGCAGTCGCCGCAGCACGCACTGGAGAACGGCGGAGATCCACAGAGGATGCGCCATCCGGGGGACATTCCCACGACGGTATGAATCTCAGTCCGGAGCGGAACCCTCCGTATTGCCGCCGCCGCTCCGTCGCGCACGGCGTGTTTCAGCCGGTCACGCCGTGTCGTACGGCCCAGAGGGCGGCCTGGGTGCGGTCCGCGAGGTCGAGCTTCATCAGGATGTTCGAGACGTGGGTCTTGACGGTCTTCTCGGACAGCACGAGGGCGCGGGCGATCTCGCGGTTGGAGCGGCCGTCCGCTATCAGCCCGAGCACCTCGCGCTCCCGCTCGGTGAGCGAACCGCCTCTGCCCTGCCCCGAGTTGGCCTCCTCCTGCGACAACAGGGCGCCCGCGACCTCGGGTTGGAGCAGGATGTGCCCGGCGTGCACCGAGCGGATGGCGCCGGCGAGGGCGTCCGGGTCCACGTCCTTGTAGACGTATCCGGCGGCGCCCGCGCGCAGGGCCGGGACGACCGTGCGCTGTTCGGTGAAGCTGGTGACGATCAGCACGCGCGCGGGGTTGGCGAGTTCGCGGAGCTTGCGGAGGGCGTCGACGCCGTCCATGCCCGGCATCTTGACGTCCATGAGGACGACGTCTGGGCGCAGTTCCTCGGCGCGGGCGACTCCCTCGGCGCCGTCGGCGGCCTCGCCCACGACCTCGATGTCGTCCTGCACTTCGAGGAACGTGCGCAGGCCGCGGCGGACCACCTGGTGGTCGTCGACCAGCAGCACCCTGATTGCGTCAGCCACCGGGGACCTCCATCTCGATCGTGGTGCCCTTCCCGGGCGCCGATTCCACGGTCAGCACACCGCCGACCCCGCTCGCGCGGTCACGCATGGACACCAGGCCCAGGTGGCGCCCCGCCCGCCGTGTCATGTGCGGGTCGAAGCCGCCGCCGTCGTCCGTGACCCGCAGGACGGCGGCCATGCCGCGCCGGGCCAGGGTCACGTCCACGTGCTCCGCACCGGAGTGCCGCAGGGCGTTGTGCAGGGCCTCCTGGGCGACCCGCAGGAGGGCCTCCTCCTGGGCGGCGGGCAGGGCGCGCACGCCGTGGCTGTCGAAGGTCACGCGCGCGGTGTGGGCGCGGTCGAGGACCTGGATCTGGGTGCGCAGGGTGGCGACGAGGCCGTCCTCGTCGAGGGCCGCGGGGCGCAACTCGACGACGGCGGCGCGCAGTTCGTCGACCGCCTCGGCGGCGAGCGCGGCCACCTGCTGCATCTCTCCCCTGGCGCGGGACGGGTCGCGGTCGACGAGGGCGGCGGCGGCCTGGGCGGTCAGGCGCAGGGAGAAGAGCTTCTGGCTGACCGCGTCATGCAGTTCGTGCGCGAGGCGGGAGCGCTCCTCGGCGATGGTCAGCTCGCGGCTGCGCTCGTACAGGCGGGCGTTGGTGAGGGCGATCGCGGCGTGCTGGGCGAGGATGGCGAGCAGTTCCTCGTCCTCCTCGGTGAAGCCGCAGCCGCCTTCCGGTTTCGGGCTCGGGTGGTGTGGGGGGTTTCCCCCCACAGGACGCAGCTTGTTGGCCAGGAACAGGGCGCCGATGACCTCGTCGCCGTCCCGGATCGGCAGGCCCAGGAAGTCGGACATGTCGGGGTGGGCGGACGGCCAGCCCTCGAAGCGGGGGTCCTTGCGCACGTCGGCCAGCCGCTCGGCCTTGGCCTGTTGGAGCATGGCGGCGAGGATGCCGTGCTGGCGCGGGAGCGGGCCGATGGCCTTCCACTGCGCGTCGCTGACGCCGTCCACGACGAACTGGGCGAAGCCGCCGTGGTCGTCGGGGACGCCGAGCGCCGCGTACTGCGCGCCGAGCAGCTCGCGGGCCGAGGCGACGATCGTCTTGAGGACGTCGCGCACCTCCAGATGCCTGCTCATGGCCAGCAGCGCGGCACTGACCGCGGCGAGGCCGGACCGGGGGCCTTGACTCATGACCTCACGGTACCGGCGGGGTGTGACAGCGCGGATCGGACCTGTGGGGGCGGTGACCGGGCCGGTGGGCCTAGGGCCGGTGACCTAGTCCGCGGGCCCGGGACCGGCGGCGTAGGCCGAAGGGCCCCGGCGCTTTGCGGCCCGCGTCCGAGGCGGCGCGGGCGGACCGGTTCCTAGGTTGAAGTCACCGCCGATCGAGGGGCGGGCGAGACGAGGGGACGTGGGTCATGCCGGTAGCGATCATCACGGGAGCGTCGAAGGGGCTGGGGCGGGCGCTCTCCGAGGCGCTGGCCGCGCGCGGCTGGGATCTGGTGCTGGACGCCAGGACGGCGGAGGTGCTCCGGGAGACGGCGGCGGGGCTGGACGCGTACGGCACGCGCGTGACGGCGCTGCCCGGGGATGTCACGGACGCCGCCCACCGGTCCGAGCTGGTGGCGGCGGCCTGGAAGCTCGGCGGTGTCGATCTGCTGGTGAACAACGCGAGCGCGCTGGGCGCCGAGCCGCTCGTACGGCTGGACGGGCTGCCCCTGGAGGGGCTGCGGACGGCGCTGGAGGTGAATGTGGTGGCCGCGCTGGGCCTGGTCCAGGAGGCGCTGCCGCTGCTGCGCGCGTCCGGGGCGGGTGCGGTGATCGCGGTCAGCTCGGACGCGGCCGCCGAGGCCTACGAGACCTGGGGCGGGTACGGCGCGTCCAAGGCGGCCCTGGACCATCTCGCGGCGGTGCTCGGCGCGGAGGAGCCCGGGCTGCGGGTGTGGGCGGTGGACCCCGGGGACATGGCGACGGACCTGTACGCGGCGGCCGTACCGGAGGACGGGGATCCGCGGCCGGCGCCGGCGAGTGTGGTGCCCGGGTTCCTGCGGCTGCTGGACGAGCGGCCGGCGAGCGGGCGGTACTCGGCGCCGTCGCTGCTGGTGGAGGGGCGATGACGCTGGCGGTGAGGGTGCCGGAGGAGCTCTCGGCGCGGATCCCGGCCGAGCAGCGCGGTCCGGGGCTCGACCGGGACGCCGTACGGCTGCTGGTGTCGCGTGGGACGGAGGTGTCGCATCACGCGTTCACGGAGCTGCCACGGCTGCTGCGGGCCGGGGACCTGCTCGTCGTCAACACCTCGCCGACGCTGGCCGCCGCGGTGGACGGGCGGGTCGGGCACGCGCGCGTAGTGGTGCACTTCTCGACGCGCGGGGACGACGGCCGGTGGGCGGTGGAGCTGCGGGAACCCGACGGGAAGGGGACCACGCGCGCGTGGACGGGCGCGGCCCGCCCGGGCGTCGGCGGGCTCGCCGGGTTGGAGGTGCGGCTGCCCGGAGGTGTGCGGCTGGTGCTGGAGGAGCCGCTGAGCGCGTGCGGGGAGCGGTTGTGGTGGGCGCGGACCGCCGGGGCGGGGGTGCTCGGGATGCTGCGGGAGCACGGGCGGCCCATTCGGTACTCCTATACGGAGCGGGACCAGCCGCTGTCCGTCTATCAGACGGTGTTCGCGCTGCCCTCCGCCGACGGGGCCGGCAGCGCCGAGATGCCGAGTGCCGCGCGGCCCTTCACCGCGCGGCTGGTGGCGGAGCTGGTGAGCCGGGGCGTGCAGTTCGCGCCGATCACGCTGCACACGGGCGTGGCCTCGCAGGAGGCGCACGAGCCGCCGTATCCGGAGCGGTTCTCGGTGCCGGAGGCGTCGGCCCGGCTGATCAATGCCGTCAAGGCGGGGGACGGCCGTGTGGTGGCCGTGGGGACGACCGCCGTGCGGGCCGTGGAGTCGGCGGCGGGGCCGGACGGCGTCGTACGCGCGCGTGCCGGGTGGACGGACCTCGTGGTGACCCCGGAGCGCGGGGTGCGGGTGGTGGACGGGCTGCTGACCGGGCTGCACGAGCCGGAGGCCTCGCATCTGCTGATGCTGGAGGCGATCGCCGGGCGGGCCGCGATCGACCGCGGCTACGACGAGGCGCTGCGCGGGCTCTACCTGTGGCACGAGTTCGGGGACGTCCATCTCCTCCTCCCGGAGGAGGATCCTCACGCAGAGCATTGCTCCAGCAACTGCTGGTGAGACTGTTACGCCCTCGATGTGAGCCCGCGCATAGGGCGCACGTCACGTACGAAGGTCGGTAGGAGATACGGACTGACCTCATGAGCGGGATAGACGGTCCAATCTGTCCGGTTTTGCCCTTCATGGATCAACTACCTGGGATCGTACGTCACACCTTTGCCTCCGCTTTTTGCGGCCGCTAAGAATGGCTGCCGTCGCTCAGCGCCGCGGGTCTCCCCCGCGGCGTTCGTGCGGGACGGACCCGTGTCCCCCCGCCGGACGTCGAGCGACCTCCGCGCTATTCGAAGAGGTCCGTCTGCCATGCCCAAGAACTCCAGTACTCGCGGTCACAGTCGCAAGCTGACCCGCCAGCACAAGATCGCGATCGCCGGTGTCGCCACCCTCGGTGCCGCCGCCCTCGCCTTCTCCGCGGTGCCCAGCAACGCCGAGACCACCACGAGCGAGGCGGCTGCGCCGGCCCACGTGGCCTACAGCTCCGAGCAGCTCAAGGACGTCAAGGCCAACGTCACCGACCAGCTCGCCGCCGACAGCCTGAAGACCGAGGCCGCCAAGGCCCGCGCGCAGGCGAAGGCCGCCGCCGAGGCCGCCGCGAAGAAGGCAGCCGCCGCGAAGAAGAGGGCGGCCGCCGCTGCCGCCGCCAAGAAGAAGGCCGAGGCCGCCCGCAAGGCCAAGGAGGCCGCGAGCCGGTCCGCCAAGCGCGCCGCGCTGAAGAAGGCCGCCGCCACCAAGACCTACGCCAACAACCTCGACGGCTGGATCAAGCACAGCCTCGACATCATGAAGGCGAAGGGCATCCCGGGCAGCTACAGCGGCCTGTACCGCAACATCATCCGGGAGTCCTCGGGCAACCCGAACGCCATCAACGGCTGGGACATCAACGCGATCAACGGCGTCCCGTCGAAGGGCCTGCTGCAGGTCATCCAGCCGACCTTCAACGCGTACCACGTCTCCGGCACGTCCTGGAACATCTACGACCCGGTCGCCAACATCACCGCCGCGGCCAACTACGCGGCCGACAAGTACGGCTCGATCGACAACGTCAACAGCGCGTACTGAGGTCGGCGCGGACCTCTTCGTACGTGAACGCCGAAGGGCGGCACCCCCTGACGGGTGCCGCCCTTCGGCGTCGTACGCGCGTGCCTACTTGCGCATGACCTCCGGCTCGTGGCGGCGCAGGAAGCGGGCCACGAAGAAGGCGCAGATCACGCCCAGGGCGACCAGGGCGAGCATGTCCATGGTCCAGGCGCCGACGGTGTGCTCCCACAGCGGGTCGTTGGCCTTGCCCTTGCCGGGCGGGCTGATGCGGTTGAAGTCCAGCGTGGCGCCCGCGGCGGCGACCGCCCAGCGCGAGGGCATGAGATACGAGACCTGGTTGACGCCGATCGCGCCGTTCAGCGCGAACAGGCAGCCGGTGAAGACGACCTGGACGATCGCGAACATGACCAGCAGCGGCATGGTCTTCTCGGAGGTCTTCACCAGGGCGGAGATGATCAGGCCGAACATCATCGAGGTGAAGCCCAGCGCCATGATCGGAATGCAGAGTTCCAGGAGCGTCAGATTGCCGAGGACCAGACCCTCCTTCGGGATCCCCCGGCTGGCGAAGCCGATCATGCCGACCATCAGGCCCTGCAGCACCGTGATGAAGCCGAGCACCAGGACCTTGGACATCAGGTACGCGGACCGGGACAGGCCGGTCGCGCGCTCCCGCTCGTAGATCACCCGTTCCTTGATCAGCTCACGGACGGAGTTCGCGGCGCCGGCGAAGCAGGCGCCGACCGCGAGGATCAGCAGGACCGTCTGGGCGGTGCTGTTCGGGACAGGCTGCTGGGTCTGCGGATTGATCTCCGTGTTGACCAGCAGGTCCTTGCCCGACTCGATCAGCAGGCTGACCGAGCCGAGGACGAGCGGCAGGATCACCGTCAGCGCCAGGAAGCCCTTGTCGGAGGCGATGACGGAGACGTACCGGCGCACCAGGGTGCCCAGCTGGCTCATCCAGCCCTGCGGCTTCGGCGGCTTCATCGCCTGCATCGGAGGCATCTGTACGGACTGTGGTGCGACCGCGTCGATGTCCGCGGCGTACATCTGGTAGTGCTGCGAGCCCTTCCAGCGTCCGGCCCAGTCGTAGTCGCGGTAGTTCTCGAAGGCGGAGAAGACATCGGCCCAGGTGTCGTAGCCGAAGAAGTTCAGCGCCTCCTCCGGCGGGCCGAAGTAGGCGACGGAGCCGCCCGGGGCCATCACCAGCAGCTTGTCGCACAGCGCGAGCTCGGCCACCGAGTGGGTGACGACGAGGACCGTGCGGCCGTCGTCGGCGAGGCCGCGCAGCAGCTGCATGACGTCGCGGTCCATGCCCGGGTCGAGACCGGAGGTGGGCTCGTCCAGGAAGATCAGGGACGGCTTGGTGAGCAGCTCCAGGGCCACGGAGACGCGCTTGCGCTGGCCGCCGGAGAGAGAGGTGACCTTCTTCTCCTTGTGCACGTCGAGCTTCAGCTCGCGCAGCACCTCGTCTATGCGGTTCTCGCGCTCCTGCGCCGTGGTGTCGGCCGGGAAGCGCAGCTTGGCCGCGTACTTGAGCGCCTTGTTGACCGTCAGTTCCTTGTGCAGGATGTCGTCCTGCGGGACCAGACCGATGCGCTGACGCAGCTCGGCGAACTGCTTGTAGAGGTTCCGGTTGTCGTAGAGGACGTCGCCCTGGTTGGCGGGCCGGTAGCCGGTGAGCGCCTTGAGCAGGGTCGACTTGCCGGAGCCGGACGGTCCGATGACCGCGATCAGCGACTTCTCCGGTACGCCGAAGGAGACGTCCTTGAGGATCTGCTTGCCGCCGTCGACGGTGACCGTCAGATGGCGGGCCGAGAAGGAGACCTCACCGGTGTCGACGAACTCTTCCAGGCGGTCGCCGACGATACGGAACGTCGAGTGACCGACGCCGACGATGTCGGCGGGGCCGAGCAGCTGCGACCCGCCCTTGGGGATCGGCTGGCCGTTGACGTACGTGCCGTTGTGCGAGCCGAGGTCGCGGATCTCCATGCGGCCGTCGGGCGTCGAGTGGAACTCGGCGTGGTGCCGGGAGACCTGCAGGTCGGAGACGACCAGCTCGTTCTCCAGGGCACGGCCGATGCGCATCACGCGGCCGATGGAGAACTGGTGGAACGTGGTCGGGCTGCGGTCGCCGTAGACCGGCGGCGCCCCCGCGCCACCACCGGGGCCCTGCTGCTGCGGGATCGGCGCGGCGGCCTGCTGGGGCTGCGGCTGCTGCCAGCCGGCCTGCGGGGCCGCGTGCTGCTGCGGCGCCTGCTGCTGCGGCGGTGCCTGCTGCGCCCAGCCGGGGGCCGCGCCCTGGGCGGCGTACGGCTGTTGCTGCGGCTGGGCCTGCGGCGTCGACACGGCCGCGGCGGTGCCGGAGACGGTGACGCGCGGGCCGTCGCTCGCGTTGCCGAGGTGGACCGCCGAGCCGGGGCCGATCTCCATCTGATGGATCCGCTGGCCCTGCACGAAGGTGCCGTTGGTGGAGCCGTGGTCCTCGATGACCCAACTGCGGCCGACCCAGCTGATCGTGGCGTGCCGCCAGGAGACCCTGGCGTCGTCGAGCACGATGTCGCCCTGCGGATCGCGTCCGAGGGTGTACGTCCTGGACGGATCCAGCGTCCAGGTGCGTCCATTCAATTCCAGTACGAGTTCCGGCACTCCATGCCCCACTGAGTAGTCCCCCGAGTTACCCCCAACACAGGGAGTCTAGGGATGTCGAACATCGTCGGGAACTATTTCAGGCTCGCCCCCCTGACCGAAAGTCGGACCTTTTGAAGACCACGCAAGGACGCGTCGTCCGGTTCCGTTGACGGGGTTGAAACCGACCCGGAGAGTGGGTAATCCACGCGAGGGGGACATGCGCGGCCAGCGTGCCGCGCCGCGGATCGGGGGGTCTGCCATGAGCGCGTCGTCGGGTGTCGGGTCCGTGAGCAGGGGCTCGAGGGTGCCGTGGGGAGATGTCCTGCTGTCCGCGATCGCCTCCGTGAGCTGGGCGTTGATCGGGATGGCGGGCACGGCGGCGCTCGCGCTGCATCTGCTGGAGGCGGATTCGGCGGGCTCGTTGGGCCCGATGACCGCGGCTGCGGTGGCTCTTGCGGCGGGTGGTTCGGTGACGCCGTCCGGGGATGTGTCGGCATTCGGCCTGAAAGGCGCGGAGGCGCACACGGCGGTCACGATCACGCCACTGGGAGTCAGCCTGGTGGGCGCGCTGCTCCTCTCCTGGTTCTTCCTACGATCCCTGCGCGCGGCGGGAGTTGTGATCGCGCCGGCCGAACTCCTCGCGCGCGCGGGCGCGGTGGTCGCCCTGTTCGTGGCGACTCTGGGCGGGCTGGCCTGGGCCGGGCACGACGTCATCACGATCGACGGCGCGTCACTGGGCCTGGACAAGCTGCCCGGCGCGGGCGGCGGCGGGGGTGGGGTCGACATCCCGGGGCTGGGCGACCTGGGCGACATCGGTGGCCTGCTTCCGGACAACATCGGCAACCTGATCAACGCGAAGGCGGCGGTCGGCTTCACGGTCGACACGGCGCCGACGCTCCTCGGGGGCCTCGGCTGGTCGGCCGGCATCCTCCTGATCGCCCTGCTGGCGTCACGCCGTACGCCACTGCCGCCCGGCTGGGAGCCGGTCCACCGCGTGGTACGCCCGGCGGCCTCGGCCCTGGTCACGGTCCTCCTGGTGGCGGTCGCGGCGGGGCTCGCGGCGGCGGCGTACGCGGCGATCGGCGACGACCATCCCAAGCGGATCTTCGGAGCGGCACTGCTCGGCGCCCCCAACGGCACGTGGCTGGGCATCCCGATCGGCCTGTTCGTCCCGTACGACGGCAAGGCGACGGGAGCCCTGACGAAACTCCTCCCCGACCCCCTGGACGACCTCCTCACGGCGAAGACGGACCAGTCGGTGACGATCGGCCGCCTGGCGGACCTGGACGGCAGGGTGTGGCTGCTGGCGGTGGCGGCGGGACTGATGATGCTGCTGGCGGGGGTGCTTACGGCTGTACGGACGCCGGTGGGGGCCGGTGGGGGCTGGGGGCTCGGGGCTGCGGCAGGCAGCGGCGCGGTGGCCGGGGGTTCCTCGGCCGGAGGGACGGGCGCCGGGAGCGGGGCGGTGGCGGGACCGGGGGAACGCGGGGGCTCGGTGGGCTGGGGTCCGGGGGCGCGGGGCTCTGGGGACGGCGGGTCTTGGGGGGCTGCGGGGGCTTGGGGGCCGGGGGCGCGGGACTCTAAGGACGGCGGGTCTTGGGGGGCTGAGGGTGGCGGGGCCTGGGCCAGTGGTGCGGCGGGGGCTGGGGCCCCCCGGGGCGGCGGAGCGTGGGAGAGCGGTGGCGGTGCAGTTGCAGGGTCTGCAGGCGGTGCGTCGAGGGTGGGGGCTCTTGGGTTTGCGGGGCGTTGTGCCTTGCGGTTGGGGGTTGTTACGGCGTTGACCTTGCCCCTGCTCGCCTGGCTGACGGAGGTGTCGGTGGATGCCTCGCTGTCGGTGTTCGGGTTCGACGCGTTCGGCGCCGGGATCCAACTGCACGGCAACCTCGGGATGGCGTTGCTCCTGGGTGCGCTGTGGGGTGCGGGGGCGGGGGGCGTCGGGGCGTTGCTGGCTTGGGCGACGGGGGCGGCGGGGAGGCGGGCGGCGCCGCTGGCACTCGGGGGCGGGGTGGCCGGGACTGCCGGGGCGCCGACGGGTGTGGGTGCTGGGCAGCCGCAGTATGTGCGGGAGTCGGGGGCGCCTGGGGGTGGGGCCGGGATGCCTGCGGGGGGAGCGGGGATGCCTGGGGGTGGGGCGGGAACACCTGCGAGTGGACCAGGAGCGCCTGCGGGTGGGGCGGGGGTGCGTGGGGGTGAGGCCTCGGGGCCGTACACGCCGAGCAGCTCGTATCGACCGCCCAACCCTGCCACCAACCCGTATCTCCAACTGCCGGACGGGATTCGGGAACCGGAGGATGCGCGGCCGTCGGAGGGGGGCTGGGCTGGTGGGGGGACGCCGCCGGGCGGGGGGCAGGGGGGTGGAGGATCGCCGCCGGGCTCGGGGCGGGCGGGTGCGGGGGCTCCGCCGGGTGCGGGCGGGGCGGGCGGGGGAGCAGCGCCAAGCGGGCGCTGGACAGGTGCGGGCACGCCCCCGGGCGCGGGCGGGGCGGGCGAAGGAGCACCGCCAAGCGGCCACTGGACGGGGCCGGGGACGCCTCCAGGCCACGCGGGCCATGGAGCACCGCCGAGCGGGGGCTGGACGGGCGCGGCCGCGCCGCCCGGCACGGGCCGAGGAAGCCAGGGCACGCCGTCGGACCCGCCATGGGCGAGTGAGGGTTCGCCTCCGGGGGCGCCATGGGCGGGTGAAGGGCCGTCTCCAGGTGCCCCGCGACCGGGTGAGGGCTCGCCGCCGCACCGGCGCGGGCGGCTGTTCGGTGGGGCCGGGTCTGCTGGGGCCGGGCAGGCCGACGGGCCTCAGCAGCCTGGCGGGGCCCAGCAACCAGGCGGGGTCCAGCAGCCGGGTGGCGCCCAGCAGCCCGGCGGGGCCCAGCAGTCAGGTTGGACCGGCCACCCTGGCCGAACCGGACAGCCCGGTGAAAGCGGGCAGCCCGGTGAAAGCGGGCAGCCCGGTGAAAGCGGGCAGCCCGGTGGAAGCGGACCGGCCGATGCAACCGCTCGCTTCGGCCCGGCAGGGCGGTCTGGCGCAACCGGTGGACCCGGTGCAGTAGGTCGGCCCGATGCGGCAGGCCAGTCCGGTGCAGGACGTCAGCCCGATCCGGGAGGGCGGCCCGATCCGACAAGTCGGCCCGAGGCGACCGGGCGGTTCGGGCGTTGGGCGCGGTCTCGGGACGACAGGGCGCGGCAGTCCGACGAGGCCCGGGAGTCCGACGACACGTCGGCGCCCGACGCCGGGAACACCGACGTGTACGGCGCCCCGACCCAGGCCCGGCCCTACGACGGCCCCCCGCCCCGGTCACCGCGCCAGCCACCCCGCCCCCGCCGCGGATACCGCCCACGCAACGAGGCACCACCCCCACCGAAGCCTCCTCCGCCCCCGAAGAGGCCCGAGGAGGATCAGTAAGCCCCCTGGAGGCACGGATCCGGCGGGCCCGGGCGCCCCGGAGACGCCCGCCGGTCACCGTTTCACGCAGAGGCGACCCTCAGCGATGCGCTTGACCGGCGGCGGCGCACTGCCCGTACCCACCCAGCACACGCCCGCCCACCTACTCCGCCCCCCGCCCCGCTCGCCGTCCTCGTGCCGCCACTCCCCCGCGCCCACGGCTCCCCTTCGTCCACCCTGCTCGGCCAACATTCCGCGCGCCCGCCACCCGCGCCCGGGGGATCAATCCACCCGCCACCCGTCCGCCGCCCGTGACGCGACCCGCACCGCACCGCAGCCCCTTCACCCACCCCGCGGCCAAAGAGACAGCCGTCATCCAACGACTCCCCCACTGCCCTAGTGGTCGGCGCGTAAAGTGTTCGCCACCCTGTCGACATCCACTGTTCCGTGTCCGCTAGGCGGACCACGGCGGCGGTCGGCACTGCGTGCCGGATACGGTGGGTGCACCATGAGCGCTTCGCAGACCCCCGACGTTCCCGACGTGCCCGTTGACGTTCCCACCCTCCTCGTCAAGATCTTCGGCAAGGACAGGCCGGGCATCACGGCGGGCCTCTTCGACACCCTCGCCGCCTACTCCGTCGACGTGGTCGACATCGAGCAGGTCGTCACCCGTGGCCGGATCGTGCTGTGCGCGCTCGTGACCCAGCCGCCCGCCGGCCTGGAGGGCGACCTGCGCGCCACCGTCCACAGCTGGGCGGAGTCCATGAAGATGCAGGCGGAGATCATCTCCGGCCGCGGCGACAACCGGCCACGCGGACTCGGGCGCTCACTGGTCACCGTCCTCGGCCACCCCCTCACCTCGGAGGCCACCGCCCAGATCGCCGCGCGGATCACCAAGGCCGGCGGCAACATCGACCGTATCTTCCGCCTCGCCAAGTACCCGGTGACGGCGGTCGAGTTCGCGGTGTCCGGCGTCGAGACCGAACCCCTGCGCACCGCCCTGGTGACCGACGCCGCGGCACTGGGTGTCGACGTCGCCGTCGTCGCCGCGGGGCTGCACCGGCGGGCCCAGCGACTCGTCGTCATGGACGTCGACTCCACGCTCATCCAGGACGAGGTCATCGAGCTCTTCGCCGCGCACGCCGGCTGCGAGGACAAGGTCGCCGAGGTCACCGCCGCCGCGATGCGCGGGGAACTGGACTTCGAGCAGTCGCTGCACGCGCGCGTGGCGCTGCTGGAGGGGCTCGACGCCTCGGTCGTGGACAAGGTGCGCAGCGAGGTGCGGCTGACACCGGGTGCCCGGACCCTGATCCGGACGCTGAAGCGGCTCGGCTACCAGGTCGGCGTGGTCTCCGGCGGGTTCACCCAGGTCACCGACGATCTGAAGGAGCGGCTCGGGCTGGACTTCGCCCAGGCCAACACCCTGGAGATCGTCGACGGCAAGCTGACGGGCAGGGTCACCGGCGAGATCGTCGACCGCGCGGGCAAGGCACGGCTGCTGCGCAGGTTCGCCGCCGAGGCGGGCGTACCGCTCGCCCAGACCGTGGCGATCGGCGACGGTGCCAACGACCTGGACATGCTGAACGCGGCCGGCCTCGGAGTCGCCTTCAACGCCAAGCCGGTCGTCCGGGAGGCCGCGCACACCGCGGTGAACGTGCCCTTCCTCGACACCGTCCTGTACCTGCTCGGCGTCACCCGCGAAGAGGTCGAAGCCGCGGACACGCACGACGAACAGTGACCCGGCCACGGCGCAGACAGTGAAGGGCCCGGCACCGCGATGGTGCCGGGCCCTTCCACATCTCTCGGGTTCAGTCCTCCGGCGCCCAGTAGTCGCGCAGCGTGGCCACGCCCGGCTCCAGGCTCTTCCAGGAGCCGTCGAAGGAGAGGACGGCGAAGGCGGCGGCCGGGAAGCCGCGGCGGTTCATCCGCTCGCGGGCGTCGCCCTCGGTGGCGCCGGCCAGGATGTCGGCGAGTCCCTGAACGCCCGGGTTGTGGCCGATCAGGATGACGTTCTGCGCGTCGTCGGGCGTCTCGTTCAGCAGAGCGATCAGCTCGCCGGGCGAGGCCTCGTAGATCCGCTCCTCGTAGACGGTTTTCGGCCGCTGCGGGAACTCGTGGACCGCGAGCTTCCAGGTCTCGCGGGTCCGGATCGCGGTGGAGCACAGGGCCAGGTCGAAGGGGATGGCGGTGTCGGTCAGCTTGCGTCCGGCGACTGCGGCGTCCATACGGCCCCGCTCGGCGAGGGGGCGCTCGTGGTCGGTCACCTGTGGCCAGTCGGCTTTCGCATGGCGGAAGAGGACGATCCTGCGGGGTTCTGCGACGCTCATGGGTCCCAGCTTCGCATGAAACAGGCCATGGGGCGCAGGGAGTTGACCGGCGGCTCGGCCGGTGCTCAGCGGGCCAGGAGCTGCTGGGCGCGCTCGAAGAGGTGGGTGATCGCGGGGTCGCTCGCCGCGTGCGCGTCCGTGGGGTTCAGCATCAGGGCCAGGAGCACGATGAAGGCGAGCGCCGGCAGGGCGAGGGCCCACCAGGGGAGCCGTATGTCGACGCCGCCCGTGGTCGCCGGGCGGGGCCGGGTGTACGTAGGGGCCGACATGGGTGCCTCCGCTGGTCTTCGAGTGGTCCGTGGTCCGCGCCTCGCGGTCACGATTCGAAGTTACGGATTCCTCGGCCCCCAACCCATCCGGAGGTCCACCCAGTTGACCCTGACACTCACCCCCTAGGGGATGGTGGGGCTAGCCCCACCATCGACCGCCGACCGGGGCGGTGCGGGCGTCAGGGCGAGGCGATCGTCGCGATGACGGCGATGATCACGAAGATGGCGAAGAAGGAGCCGAAGACGAGCAGCATCTTCTTCTGGCCGTTCTTGGGGTTCGGGTCGAGCACTGGCATACGGCAAGTCTCGCACCCCGCGCGCGGGGCGGTTCCCCCGGGGTCAGCGGGCCGCCTCGTCCTCCACCGTGCGGTCGCGCCCGGCCAGCACGCCGACCACCATCTGCGGCACCATCAGCGCGGCCATGAGCGCGATCGGCAGGCCCCAGCCGCCGCTGTGCTGGTAGAGCACGCCCACCAGGAGCGGTCCGGGGATGGAGATCAGATAGCCGGTGCTCTGCGCGAAGGCGGACAGCTGGGCCACGCCCGCGCCGCTGCGGGCCCGCATGCCGACCATGGTGAGGGCCAGCGGGAAGGCGCAGTTGGCGACGCCGAGCAGCAGCGCCCAGGCCCAGGCGCCGCCGGCCGGCGCGAAGTACAGGCCGGCGTAACCGGCGAGGCCGCAGGCACCGAGCGCGAGCACGATCGGACCCTGGTGGGGCAGCCTGGCGGCGACGCGCGGGATGACGAAGGCGAGCGGCACGCCCATCACCATCGTGACGGCGAGCAGCAGTCCGGCCGTGCTCGCGGCCACGCCCGCGTCCCGGAAGATCTGCGCCATCCAGCCCATGGTGATGTAGGCGGCGGTGGCCTGGAGTCCGAAGAAGACGGCGAGCGCCCAGGCGGTACGGCTCCTGGTGATCCGCAGCGCAGGCCCCTCCACGCGCGCGTGGGCATCAGTGGAGCCCTCGGCGCCCTCCACGCGTGCGTGCGCGTCGGCGGAGGCCTCGGGGCCCGCCACGCGCGCGTGCTCCCGCCTCCCGGCCCCGCCCGGGCGTCGTACGAACGGAATCCACGGCAGTACGGCCGCCGCCGCGAGCCCCGCCCACACCGCGAGCCCGGTCTGCCAGCTGCCGCCCAGCGCGTCGGTCATGGGCACCGTGATCGCCGCCGCGGCCGCGGTGCCCAGGGCCAGCGCCATGGAGTAGAGGCCGGTCATGGAGCCCACCCGGTCCGGGAACCAGCGCTTGACGATGACCGGCATCAGGACGTTGCTGACGGCGATGCCCATGAGGGCGAGTGCGCTGGCGGCCAGGAATCCGGCCGTACCACCCGCGTACGGCCGTATGAGCAGGCCCGCGGTGATGGCCACCATGCCCGCGCAGACCACCGCGCCCGCGCCGAAGCGGCGGGCGAGGCGCGGGGCCGTGACGCCGAAGACGGCGAAGCAGAGCGGCGGCACGGAGGTGAGCAGTCCGGCGACGCTGCCGCTCATGCCGAGCCCGTCGCGGACCTCTTCGAGGAGCGCGCCGAGGCTGGTGATGGCGGGACGGAGGTTGAGGGCCGACAGCACGATGCCGACGACCAGGAGGCGCGTCGTCCACGCGCGCGTGGCGGGTCGCTGGGGCTCGTCCGCGGCCGAACTCCGTACTGCCGTGGACGTCGTCGTCCTGGTTTCCTGGCTTGCCATGCGTCCATCATAGAATCATGGGATGATTGGTTGTCCACCCCTTGGTCGGCCGTACCCGGCCACCTCGTGCGAAGGTGTGCCATGCCCCTGAGTCATCCCCGTCGTTCTGCGCTCTCCGAGCAGGTCATCGCCGCGCTGCGCAACCAGATCACCTCGGGCGAGTGGCCGGTCGGCTCACGCATCCCCACGGAGCCGGAGCTCGTCGAGCAGCTCGGGGTCGCGCGCAACACGGTCCGCGAGGCCGTCCGCGCGCTCGCGCACAACGGTCTGCTGGACATCCGCCAGGGCTCGGGCACCTATGTCGTGGCAACGAGCGAGCTGGCGGGCGTGATGCACCGCCGCTTCGCCGACGCGGACCCGAAACACGTCGCAGAGCTGCGTTCCACCCTGGAGTCGGCCGCGGCCAGGCTGGCCGCCGAGCGGCGCACGGAGAAGGACCTCAAGCAGCTCGACGCGCTGCTGGTGCGGCGCGAGGAGGCATGGGAGTCGGGCGACGCGGAGGCTTTCGTGACGGCGGACGCCACCTTCCACCTGGCTGTGGTGGCCGCGTCCCACAACGACGTGATGAGCGAGATGTACGCCGACCTCGGCGAGGTGCTGCGGGACTGGCTGCGCGAGGACGTCGGCCGGGAGCTGACCCCGGAGACGTACATGGACCACACACGGCTGGTGGACGCGATCCGCGCGGGTGACACGGAGGCGGCGGGCCGGGAGGCGGCGAGCTATCCCTTCCTGTGCCGCCCGGGCCGGTTCACCGCCGCTGGTGGCTGACCCACACCGAGCGCACGTCCTCCCAGCAGCGCCCGGTCAGCCGTACGGTCATCGCCGGACCGGTGTCGACCGGGGCGCCGTCGGTGTCGAGGTCCCACCACTTGGCGCACTCGACGTGCAGGCTGACGCCGTCGGTCTGCGGATAGGGGTTGTGGCAGTACGCGGTCACATGGGATCCGGTGACCCTGGTGCGGCACTCGGCGCCGAAGGGCTGCGCCGCGAGGGGTCTCTTCACGCGCGCGTGCGGGACCGCCTCGTACGGCAGGGACATCACGAGAGCGACGGCGACGGTCACTGAGGCCAGGCTGCGGGACAGGCGCACAAGGGGACCTCCTCGGCCGTGCTGGGGAGGGGAGCGTGTGGTGAACGCGTAATCCAGAGTGCGCAGTTGTGGGCCGTCGGCGCCTGGTCGGCTAGGCCGAACGGGGGACGCCCCGCTCCTCGCGGGAACGGGGCGTCGACGACGTAGCGGAGATCAGGCGCCGATGGCGTGCAGGCCGCCGTCCACGTGGATGATCTCGCCCGTGGTCTTCGGGAACCAGTCGCTCAGCAGGGCGACGACGCCCTTGCCGGCCGGCTCCGGGTCCTTGAGGTCCCACTCCAGCGGGGAGCGCTCGTCCCACACCGCGGCGAGGTCGCTGAAGCCCGGGATGGACTTGGCGGCCATGGAGCCGAGCGGGCCCGCGGAGACGAGGTTGCAGCGGATGTTCTGCTTGCCCAGGTCACGCGCCATGTAGCGGCTGGTGGCCTCCAGGGCGGCCTTGGCGGGGCCCATCCAGTCGTACTGCGGCCAGGCGTACTGCGCGTCGAAGGTGAGGCCGACGACCGAGCCGCCGTTCTGCATCAGCGGCAGGCAGGCCATGGTCAGCGACTTCAGGGAGTACGCCGAGACGTGCATGGCGGTGGCGACCGACTCGAACGGCGTGTTGAGGAAGTTGCCGCCGAGCGCGTCCTGCGGCGCGAAGCCGATGGAGTGCACGACGCCGTCCAGGCCGCCGAGCTCCTCGCCGACGACGTCGGCCAGCCGGCCCAGGTGCTCGTCGTTGGTGACGTCGAGCTCGATGACCTTGGTGGGCTTCGGCAGCTTCTTGGCGATGCGCTCGGTCAGCGTGGGCCGCGGGAACGCGGTCAGGATGATCTCGGCACCCTGCTCCTGGGCCAGCCGGGCGGTGTGGAAGGCGATGGAGGACTCCGTCAGCACACCCGTGATCAGGATGCGCTTGCCCTCGAGAATTCCGCTCATGGTGATCAGTGACCCATTCCCAGTCCGCCGTCAACGGGGATGACGGCTCCAGTGATGTACGAGGCGTCGTCCGAGGCGAGGAACCGCACCGTCGCGGCGACCTCCTCGGGCTGCGCGTAGCGGCCGAGCGGCACCTGGGCCACGATGCCCGCGCGCTGCTCGTCGGTGAGCACCTTGGTCATGTCGGTGTCCACGAAGCCGGGCGCGACGACGTTGAAGGTGATGTTGCGCGAGCCCAGCTCGCGGGCGAGGGAGCGCGCGAAGCCGACCAGCGCGGCCTTGGAGGCGGCGTAGTTGGCCTGGCCGGGACCGCCGTACAGGCCGACGACCGACGAGATGAGGACGACGCGGCCCTTCTTGGCGCGCAGCATGCCGCGGTTGGCGCGCTTGACCACGCGGAAGGTGCCGGTGAGGTTGGTGTCGAGGACGGACGTGAAGTCCTCCTCGGACATGCGCATCAGGAGCTGGTCCTTGGTGATGCCGGCGTTGGCGATCAGGACCTCGACCGGGCCGTGCTCGGCCTCGATCTCCTTGTAGGCCTGCTCCACCTGCTCGGTGTCGGTGATGTCGCACTTGACGGCCAGGAAGCCGGCCGGCGGCTCACCCGAGCGGTACGTGATCGCGACCTTGTCGCCGGCGTCGGCGAAAGCGCGGGCGATGGCGAGGCCGATGCCCCGGTTGCCTCCGGTGACGAGAACCGAGCGGCTCAACGGATCACCCTTTCGATAGGTGTCTGACACACCCGCCCGAACAGCTGGATGACAGGCGGCTTCCCCGAAAACCTATCGGGCCGCTCGCGCTCACGGACATTCGGGCACCGACAGTGGCTTACGGGACTCACTGTCGGGTCCCTACAGAAAGTTCCCGGCACCGGCCCGAAACCTGTGGCCCGCGGGCCCGCCCGCGCGAAATGATCGGGGTACCGCCGGTCCGACCACAGGTCACGACAACAAGGAGAGACCTCGGTGCCTCATACCATCGACGAAGCCTTCACGGCTCTACCTCTGCGCGCCCTCGCCGACGCGGCACTCGCACGCGCGCGTGCCCTGGGCGCCGAGCACGCGGACTTCCGGTTCGAGCGGGTGCGCAGCGCGTCCTGGCGCCTCAGGGACGCCAAGCTCGCCGGGTCGTCGGACACCACCGACCTCGGGTACGCGGTGCGGGTCGTGCACGGCGGGACGTGGGGCTTCGCGTCCGGCGTGGACCTGAGCCTGGACGCGGCGGCCAAGGTCGCCTCCCAGGCGGTCGCCATGGCGAAGCTGTCCGCCCAGGTCATCAAGGCGGCCGGCTCCGACGAGCGCGTCGAGCTCGCCGACGAGCCCGTACACGCGGACCGGACGTGGATCTCGTCGTACGAGATCGATCCCTTCTCGGTGCCCGACGAGGAGAAGACCGCGCTGCTGGCGGACTGGAGCGCACGCCTGCTGGCCGCGAACGGCGTCAACCACGTCGACGCCTCCCTCCTCACCGTCCACGAGAACAAGTTCTACGCCGACACGGCCGGGACCGTGACGACACAGCAGCGCGTCCGGCTGCACCCGCAGCTGACGGCCGTGTCGGTCGACGAGTCGAGCGGCGAGTTCGACTCGATGCGGACGATCGCGCCGCCGGTCGGGCGCGGCTGGGAGTACCTCACGGGCACCGGCTGGGACTGGGACTCCGAGCTCGAACAGATCCCGGAGCTGCTCGCCGAGAAGATGCGCGCCCCGAGCGTGGAGGCGGGCCTGTACGACCTGGTCGTCGACCCGTCCAACCTCTGGCTGACCATCCACGAGTCCATCGGCCACGCCACCGAGCTGGACCGCGCCCTCGGCTACGAGGCCGCCTACGCCGGCACCTCCTTCGCCACCTTCGACCAGCTCGGCAAGCTGAAGTACGGCTCGGAACTGATGAACGTCACCGGCGACCGCACCGCCGAACACGGCCTCGCGACCATCGGTTACGACGACGAGGGCGTCGCCGGCCAGTCCTGGAACCTGGTCAAGGACGGCACACTCGTCGGCTACCAGCTGGACCGCCGCATCGCGAAGCTGACCGGCTTCGAACGGTCGAACGGCTGCGCCTTCGCCGACTCCCCCGGGCATGTGCCGGTGCAGCGCATGGCCAACGTGTCCCTGCAGCCGGACCCGGCGGGGATGTCGACCGAGGACCTGATCGGCAGCGTGGACCGCGGGATCTATGTGGTCGGGGACCGGTCGTGGTCGATCGACATGCAGCGGTACAACTTCCAGTTCACGGGTCAGCGGTTCTTCAGGGTCGAGAACGGGCGGATCACCGGGCAGCTGCGGGACGTGGCCTATCAGGCGACGACGACCGACTTCTGGGGGTCCATGGCGGCCGTCGGCGGGCCGCAGACGTATGTGCTCGGGGGTGCCTTCAACTGTGGGAAGGCCCAGCCGGGGCAGGTCGCGGCCGTGTCGCACGGTTGTCCTTCGGCGCTGTTCAAGGGCGTCAACATCCTCAACACCACGCAGGAGGCCGGTCGATGAGCGCCCGCAGCAACAAGCCGCACGAGATCGTCGAGCGGGCGCTGGAGCTGTCCACCGCCGACGGCTGTGTCGTCATCGCCGACGAGCACTCGACCGCCAACCTGCGGTGGGCGGGCAACGCGCTCACCACCAACGGCGTGACCAGGGGTCGTACCCTCACGGTCGTCGCGACCGTCGACGGCAAGGAGGGCACGGCCTCCGGTGTCGTCTCGCGCTCCGCCGTGACCGTGGACGAGCTGGAGTCCCTGGTGCGGGCCGCCGAGGCCGCCGCGCGCGGTGCCGGGCCCGCCGAGGACGCGCAGCCGCTCGTGACGGACGTACCGGCGTCTCCGGACTTCACGGACGCGCCCGCGGAGACCTCCTCCGCCGTGTTCGCCGACTTCGCGCCCGCGCTCGGCGAGGCCTTCGCACGCGCGCGTGCGGGCGGACGTGAGCTGTACGGCTTCGCCAACCACGAGCTGGTGTCGAGCTATGTGGGTACGTCGACGGGGGTGCGCCTGCGTCACGACCAGCCCAACGGCACGCTGGAGCTGAACGCCAAGTCGCCCGACCGTACGCGCTCGGCGTGGGCGGGGCGGTCGACGCGGGACTTCAAGGACGTCGACCCGGGCGCGCTGGACGCCGAGCTCGCCGTACGTCTGGGGTGGGCACAGCGGCGGATCGAGCTGCCCGCCGGGCGGTACGAGACGCTGCTGCCGCCGACCGCCGTCGCGGATCTGCTGATCTACCAGCTGTGGTCGGCGTCGGGCCGGGACGCGGTCGAGGGGCGCACGGTGTTCTCGAAGCCGGGCGGCGGCACGCGCGTGGGCGACCGGCTCGCCGAGCTGCCGCTCACCCTGCGCAGCGACCCGAACGAGCCGGGTCTGGAGTCGGCGCCCTTCGTGATCGCGCACTCCTCGGGCGGCGACCAGTCGGTGTTCGACAACGGCCTGCCGCTCACGGCGACGGACTGGGTCCGCGAGGGCGAGCTGAAGCGCCTGATCACCAGCCGGCACAGCGCGGGTCTGACCGGGCTGCCGGTGGCCCCCGCGGTCGACAACCTGATCCTTTCGGGGGGTGAGGACCGGTCGCTGGAGGAGATGGTCGCCGGCACCGGGCGCGGGCTGCTGCTGACCTGCCTCTGGTACATCCGCGAGGTCGACCCGGCCACGCTGCTGCTCACCGGTCTGACCAGGGACGGCGTGTACCTCGTCGAGAACGGCGAGGTGACCGGCGAGGTCAACAACTTCCGGTTCAACGAGTCGCCGGTCGACCTGCTGGGGCGGGCGACGGAGGCGGGGCGCACGGAGAAGACGCTGCCGAGGGAGTGGAGCGACTACTTCACCAGGGCCGCGATGCCGCCGCTGCGGGTGCCGGATTTCAATATGAGTTCTGTCAGTCAGGGCGTATAACCTCGTAGCCGGTAGTCACTCGACTGCCCGAGGCACTTTCTAGGAGATACGAGAACCGTGACGGACATCGTCGAGGAGCTGAAGTGGCGCGGGCTGATCGCCCTCTCCACTGACGAGGACGCATTGCGCAAGGCGTTCGCGGACGGTCCCGTCACGTTCTATTGCGGCTTCGACCCGACCGCGCCCAGCCTGCACCTCGGCAACCTCGTGCAGATCCTGACGATGCGCCGGATCCAGGACGCGGGCAACCGTCCGCTGGGCCTGGTCGGGGGTGCCACCGGTCTCATCGGTGACCCGAAGCCGAACTCCGAGCGCACGCTCAACGCGCCCGAGATCGTCGCCCAGTGGGTCGAGCGGCTGCGCGCGCAGATCGCTCCGCTGCTGGACTTCGAGGGGCCGCACGCCGCGGTCATGGTGAACAACCTGGACTGGACCTCGGGCCTGTCGGCCATCGAGTTCCTGCGGGACGTCGGCAAGCACTTCCGCGTGAACAAGATGATCGCCAAGGAGGCGGTCGCCCGGCGGCTGGAGTCCCAGGAGGGCATCAGCTACACCGAGTTCAGCTACCAGATCCTGCAGGGCATGGACTTCCTGGAGCTGTACCGGCGGTACGGCTGCACGTTGCAGACCGGTGGCAGCGACCAGTGGGGCAACCTCACCTCGGGCACCGACCTGATCCACAAGGTCGAGCCCGACGCGGTGGTGCACGCGCTGGGCACGCCGCTGATCACCAAGGCCGACGGCACGAAGTTCGGCAAGACCGAGTCCGGCACGGTGTGGCTGGACCCCGAGATGACCACGCCGTACGCCTTCTACCAGTTCTGGCTGAACGCGGACGACCGGGACGTCTCCAAGTTCCTGCGGATCTTCAGCTTCAAGTCCCGCGCGGAGATCGAGGAGCTGGAGCGGCAGACCGAGGAGCGGCCGCAGGCG
Source organism: Streptomyces sp. NPDC047081 (assembly GCF_040643775.1). NCBI lineage: Bacteria > Bacillati > Actinomycetota > Actinomycetes > Kitasatosporales > Streptomycetaceae > Streptomyces > Streptomyces sp. NPDC047081. The sequence goes on from NZ_JBEYUY010000039.1 coordinate 29,489, forward strand.
CGGGCCGCCCAGCGGGCGCTGGCGGAGGAGCTGACGACGCTGGTGCACGGGGCCGATCAGACGGCCGCCGTGATCGCCGCGTCCAAGGCGCTGTTCGGGCAGGGTGAGCTGGCGGAGCTGGACGAGAAGACCCTCGCCGCGTCGCTCTCCGAGCTGCCGCACATCCAGGTCGCCGAGCTCGGTCAGGTCGTGGACCTGTTCGCCGAGGTGGGTCTCGTGGCCAGCAAGTCGGCCGCGCGGCGGACCGTGAAGGAGGGCGGGGCCTACGTGAACAACGTGAAGGTCGCGACCGAGGACGCGGTCCCCGCGAAGGAGGACCTGCTGCACGGGCGGTGGCTGGTGCTGCGGCGAGGCAAGAAGAACCTGGCGGCGGTCGAGGTCACGTCCGCCTGAATGAAGCGGAAAAGGGTGGGTCTCCTCTGCGGGAGGCCCACCCTTCTGCTTTCAGGTCGTCTGTTTCCGCTTGCCGAGCGTCGCCATGTACAGCATGTCGACCACGAACACGATGACGACCGCGGCGACGAGCTGGAAGGCGTGGCGGCTCCAGTCGATGCCGCGGGTCGCGTCCACGCCGAACGCCCGCGCGATGGCGTTGCCGGCGATGGCACCGAGGATGCCGCAGATGGTGGTCAGCCAGAGGGGACTGTGCTGCTTGCCCGGGATGATCGCCTTGGCGATCAGGCCCAGCACGAATCCGACGATGATCGCCCACAACCAGCCCATGGCTGCCTCCTTGTACGGCTCGACGTGAGCATTACGCCCAGTGTTGGGCCGTACGCCGTACGGCGCATGTCGGGTGCCGCCGTACGTGTTACGGCTGAGAGCGTCCGCCCAGGCAGGAGGCGACCCGGTCTCGTAGGCGACGCAGGCGCGGCGTAACGTTGGAGGTGTCCGGACCTCGTTCCCCGACCGGGTACGGACCGTGCACGGGGCGGGACGGGGCCGATGCGGGCGGATGGTGGAATGTGATGCGGAAGCAGCACGGCGGCGGCAACGGCCAGGTGTTCCGGATCACCGGTGCGCGCACGGGTCTCGACGAGGACGTGCGCGGGCGGCAGCGGCGGTACGTCATCTCGATGTCGATCCGTACGGTGTCGGTGATCCTCGCGGCGTCGCTGTGGAACGTCGAACGGCACGTCGCGATCGTGGCGTTGGTTCTCGGACTGGTCCTGCCGTACATCGCGGTCGTGATCGCGAACGCGGGGCGGGAGAACGCTCCGTCGCTTCCGTCGACCTTCGTGACGGTCCCGATGCGTCCGATGATCGCGCCGCCGCGGACGAACGACGGTTTCACGGAACCGGTCCCGGAAGATGTCCCGGGCGAGTCCGCGCAGGGCGTACGAAGCGAGCCTCGCGACCAGGTGTGACCGGCGCGGACGGGCGACAAACGGAATTCGCGCTACGCACCAAGCTCAAGAAAAGCTCAGAACTGATCATGCCGATCCAGTGCCATGGGGCGTGCTACCCGTGACATACTTCCTAAGCGCTCCGCATCCCCCGTCGGAGCGACAGACCGACGCCGGGCAGCTCCCCCCGTGGCTGCTCGGCGTCGCCTTTTGTGGGGCTTGTAGGGTCAGGAGCGTGAATCTCGATCTCTCCGGCTCCGAGCCTGTCGCCCCGATCTGTTCGGCCAAGGGCTGTCGTGCCGGTGCCGTGTGGGTTCTGGCTTGGAACAATCCCAAACTGCACACGCCGGAGCGGCGCAAGACGTGGCTCGCCTGTGAGGAGCACCGGGAGCATCTGTCGCAGTTCCTCGGCGTACGGGGCTTCCTCAAGGACGTCGTGAGGTTCGAGGACTGGGAAGCGCCGGAGGGGTCCTAGCCGCCGATCGCGGACATCGGGCGGTCCGGCTGCACGAAGGACGGGTCGTCCAGGCCCGCGCCCGCCTTCTTGCCCCACATCGCCAGGCGCCAGATGCGGGCGATCTCCTCGTCCGGGGCGTCCGAGCGGAGGGCGGCTCGCAGGTCCGTCTCCTCCTGGGCGAACAGGCAGGTGCGTATCTGGCCGTCCGCGGTGAGGCGGGTGCGGTCGCAGGCCGCGCAGAACGGGCGGGTCACCGAGGCGATGACACCCACGCGCTGCGGGCCGCCGTCCACCAGCCAGCGCTCCGCCGGCGCCGAGCCGCGCTCCGCCGCGCCCTCGGGGGTGAGGTCGAAGCGGGTGCGCAGGGACGCGAGGATGTCGCCCGCCGTCACCATGCCCTCGCGCTTCCAGCCGTGCTGGGCGTCCAGGGGCATCTGCTCGATGAAGCGCAGTTCGTACTCGTGCTCCAGCGCCCAGGCCAGGAGGTCCGGGGCCTCGTCGTCGTTCAGGCCCGGCATCAGGACCGAGTTGACCTTGACGGGGGTCAGGCCCGCGTCGCGGGCGGCCCGGAGGCCGTCGAGGACGTCGTGGTGGCGGTCGCGGCGGGTGAGGGTCTTGAAGACGTCCGGGCGGAGGGTGTCGAGGGAGACGTTCACCCGGTCCAGGCCCGCGGCCTTCAGGGCCGTCGCCGTGCGCTTGAGGCCGATGCCGTTGGTGGTGAGGGACATCTGGGGGCGGGGGTCCAGGGCCGCGACCCGCTCGACGATGCCGACCAGGCCCGGGCGCAGCAGCGGCTCGCCGCCCGTGAAGCGGACCTCCTCGATGCCCAGGGAGGTGACCGCGATGTCGATCAGGCGGACGATCTCGTCGTCCGTGAGCAGGTCCGGCTTGGCCAGCCACTGCAGGCCCTCCTCGGGCATGCAGTACGTACACCGGAGGTTGCACCGGTCGGTCAGCGAGACCCTCAGGTCGGTGGCCACTCGGCCGTATGTGTCGATGAGCACGTGGGCCCCCTCCCTCGTAGCGAATCAGCGTGGATCCATCGTCTTCCGTCACTTGCGAGCCTACGTGACCCGACTGACATCGACAGCGGCCCGATCCCACGAGGTACGGCGCGGCCGCGTCGTAGGGATCTACGACGCGGCCGCTCAGGGGGCGTACCGGGGGGGTCGTCAGTGGGCGCCGGTGCCGGTCAGGGACCGGACCTCCAGCTCCGCGTACTTGCCCTTGTCGGGCTCTTCCTTGGACAGGTAGGTGCCGAGGACGCCCAGCAGGAAGCCGACCGGGATCGAGATGATGCCCGGGTTCTCCAGCGGGAACCAGTGGAAGTCGACGTCCGGGAACATCGACGTCTCCTTGCCGGAGACCACCGGCGAGAACAGCACCAGGCCGACCGCGGTGACCAGGCCGCCGTAGATCGACCACAGGGCCCCGCCGGTGGTGAACCGCTTCCAGAAGAGGCTGTAGAGGATGGTCGGGAGGTTGGCGGAGGCGGCGACCGCGAAGGCGAGGGCGACCAGGCCGGCGACGTTCAGGTCGCGGGCGAGGGCGCCGAGCACGATGGAGACCGCGCCGATGCCGACGGTGGCCCAGCGGGCCGCGCCGAGTTCCTGCTTCTCGGTGGCCTGGCCGCGCTTGATGACGTTCGCGTAGATGTCGTGCGCGAAGGACGAGGACGAGGCCAGGGTGAGGCCCGCGACGACCGCGAGGATCGTGGCGAAGGCGACCGCCGAGATGGTGGCCAGCAGGATCGCGCCCCAGTTGGAGTCCACGCCGCCCAGATGGAGGGCGAGGAGTGGCGCGGCCGTGTTGCCCGCCTTGTTGGAGGCGATGATCTCGTCCGGCTTGATCAGCGCGGCGGCGCCGAAGCCGAGGGCGAGGGTCATCAGGTAGAAGGCGCCGATCAGGCCGATGGCCCAGATGACCGACTTACGGGCGGCCTTGGCGGTCGGCACCGTGTAGAAGCGGATCAGGATGTGCGGCAGGCCCGCGGTGCCCAGGACCAGGGCGATGCCGAGGGAGATGAAGTCCAGCTTGGTGGTGCCGGTGGCGCCGTACTTCAGGCCGGGCTCCAGGAAGGCCGAGCCCTTGCCGCTGTTGTCGGCGGCCGAGCCGAGCAGGTCGGAGACGTTGAAGTCGAACTTCAGCAGGACCATGAAGGTCAGCAGCAGGGCGCCGGCGATCAGCAGGACCGCCTTGACCATCTGGACCCAGGTGGTGCCCTTCATGCCGCCGATGGTGACGTACACGATCATCAGTACGCCGACCAGGGCGACGATGCCGATCTTGCCCGCGTCGCTGGTGATGCCGAGCAGCAGCGAGACCAGCACGCCCGCGCCCGCCATCTGGGCCAGCAGATAGAAGATCGAGACGACGATGGTCGAGGTGCCGGCCGCCGTGCGGACCGGGCGCTGGCGCATCCGGTAGGCGAGCACATCGCCCATGGTGTAGCGGCCGGAGTTGCGCAGCGGCTCGGCGACCAGGAGCAGGGCGACCAGCCAGGCGACCAGGAAGCCGATGGAGTACAGGAAGCCGTCGTAGCCGAAGAGGGCGATGGCTCCCGCGATGCCGAGGAAGGACGCGGCGGACATGTAGTCGCCGGAGACGGCGAGGCCGTTCTGGAAGGCGGTGAACTGACGGCCGCCCGCGTAGAAGTCGGCGGCGTCCTTGGTCTGGCGGCCCGCCCAGACGGTGATGACCAGGGTCGCGGCGACGAACACCGCGAACAGGGTGATGATCAGCGTCCGGTGCTCGCTGGCCTCGCCGGCCGCCAGGGTGATCGCGGGGCTCATTCGCCGCCCTCCATCCGGGACTTGATGGCCTCGGCCTTGGGGTCGAGCTGCGCGGCGGCGTGCCGCGAGTACCACCAGGCGATGAGGAAGGTGGTCAGGAACTGGGCGAGGCCCAGGACCAGGGCGACGTTGATGTTGCCGAAGAGCTTGGTGCCCATGAAGTCGTCCGCGTAGTTGGAGAGCAGGACGTACAGCAGGTACCAGGCGATGAAGCCGACCGTGAGCGGGAAGGCGAAGGAGCGGTAGGAGCGGCGCAGTTCACCGAACTCCGCGCTCTCCTGCACCGCTTCGAACTCCTCGGTGGAGGGGAGTTGGACTGGGGATTTCGAGGGTGGCGGTGTCTCGGTGGCCACGGAGTCTCCTCGCGTTGCGGGTGCGGTTGTGACGGGGATCGGGGGCGAGTGTCCTCGTGCTCCCTGTCCAAGGTCACGGCGCCACGCGAGGGCAGGTTCAACGCCCTTGACCCTTTTCCGAACTCGCCATGGGGAACTCATTGCTGACCAGCGACTTCGGGGGATAGCTTCGGGCCTGCACCACCCGTCATGTACCTGCCCGAGCACCACCTGTGTCTCGGGCGGTTCTCGTTTCCGGATGATGTGGAGACCCCATGGCTCATCTGCGTTCCAGACGCCGGCTCGCCCTCGCCGTGCCGGTCGTTCTCTCCCTGACGGCCTCGCTCGGCTTCCTGCCGGCGGCGGCGCAGGCCGCTCCCCGCGCGGAGTCCGCCACCCTGGCGGCCGACGCGGACACCTTCGCGTATCTCGTCAACACGAAGACGGACCACCGCACGATCGAGTCGGTCAAGAAGGCGATCAACGCGGCCGGTGGTTCCGTCGTGGTGTCGTACGACCAGATCGGCGTGATCGTCGTCCACTCCACGGACCTCGGATTCGCCGCGAAGATACGGAAGGTGCGCGGGGTTCAGTCTGCGGGTGCCTCGCGGACCGCGCCCGTGACGGCCGCGGGGACGACCGACGAGGGCGGGGTGCAGTACCTCTCGAAGGCTCAGGCCGCGCAGCTCGCGAACAGTTCGGCGGCCGGGGAGGAGCCGCTGGAGGCCGACCAGTGGGACCTCAGGGCGATCGGCGCCGACAAGGCCGCGCGGATCGACCCGGGCAGCAAGAAGGTGACCGTCGCCGTGATCGACACCGGCGTCGACGACACCCACCCGGACATCGCGCCCAACTTCTCCGCCTCGCAGTCCGCGAACTGTGTGAGCGGCAAGGCGGACACCACGTACGGCTCGTGGCGGCCGGTGGACGACGGCGAGCACTACCACGGCACGCATGTGGCGGGCGAGATCGCCGCGGCCCGCAACGGCATCGGCGTCGCCGGTGTCGCGCCCGGCGTGAAGGTCGCGAGCATCACCGTGGCACAGCCGGACGAGAGCGTGCTGTTCTTCCCGGAGAGCGTGGTGTGCGCCTTCGTGTTCGCCGCCGACCACGGCGTCGAGGTGACCAACAACAGCTACTACGTTGATCCGTGGCTGTACAACTGCATGGACGACCCCGATCAACGTGCCATCGTTGATTCGGTCAACAGGGCCCAGCTGTACGCCCAGCGCAAGGGCACGCTCAATGTCGCCGCGGCCGGCAACTCCAACGACGACCTCGACTCCGACGCCCTGGTCGACGACTCCAGCCCGGACGACTCGACGCCGGTGACGCGGACGGTCGACCCGCACGAGTGCTTCGACGTGCCGACCCAGCTGCCGGGCGTCGTCACGGTCAGCGCGGTCGGCGTGACGGGCGCCAAGTCGTACTACTCCAGCTACGGCGACGGCGTCATCGACGTCGCGGCGCCGGGCGGCGACAAGTACAAGATCCCGGACACGCCGTCGAAGAACGGCCGCATCCTGTCCACCCTGCCGAACAACGAGTACGGCTTCCTGCAGGGCACCTCGATGGCCTCGCCGCACGTCGCGGCCGTCGCCGCGCTGCTGAAGTCCACGCACCCGTGGGCGACTCCGGCCCAGCTGCAGGGGCTGCTGAAGGCCGAGGCGGACAACCCGGGCTGCCCGACCGACCCGTACGACGGGGACGGCGACGGCGTCGTGGACGCCACCTGCGTGGGCGGCAAGCGCGTCAACGGCTTCTACGGCTTCGGCATCGTCAACGCGCTGCGCGCGGTGAAGTAGGGAGACACAGACACATGACCGCGCCTCACCAGCGCCACCGTCGCGTCCTCGCCCTCCCGCTGGGGATGGCCATGGCGACGGCCCTCACGTTCCTGCCGAACGTCACGGCCTCGGCCGCCGAAACCGCGACCACGGCTACGACCGCGGCCTCGGCGGACGCGACCTCGCTCAGCTATGTCGTCAACGTCCGCCCCGGGCACGGCCCTTCGGCGCACATCAAGAAGGCGATCGCCGAGGCCGGCGGCACGATCCTGACGTCGTACGACCAGATCGGCGTGATCGTCGTCCACTCGGCCAACCCCGACTTCGGGCTGATCATCCGCAAGGTGCCGGGCGTGCAGTCGGCCGGCAACACGCGCAACGCGCCGCTGCCCGCGCAGTCGACGACCGACGTGGGCACGCCGAAGGCGCTCACCGCGGACGAGCTGACGGACGTTCAGGCCGCCGACGGCCAGGACCCGTTGGAGCCCCTGCAGTGGGACCTGCCGGCCATCAAGGCGGACAAGGCGCACGAGGTGGCGCTGGGCAGCCCGAAGGTCACCGTCGGCGTGATCGACACCGGCGTCGACGACACCCACCCCGACATCGCCCCGAACTTCGACCGCCAGGCGTCGGTCAACTGCGTCTCGGGCAAGCCGGACACGACGGACGGCGCCTGGCGGCCGACCGCCGCGGAGAGCCCGCACGGCACGCACGTGGCGGGCGAGATCGCCGCCGCGAAGAACGGCGTCGGCATGACCGGCGTGGCGCCCGGGGTGAAGGTGGCCGGCATCAAGGTGGCCACGACCGCCGGCTACTTCTACACGGAGGCCGTGGTGTGCGGCTTCGTGTGGGCGGCCGAGCACGGCGTCGACGTGACGAACAACAGCTATTACACCGACCCCTGGTACTTCAACTGCACCGACGACCCGAACCAGAAGGCGCTCGTCGACGCCATCACCCGGGCCTCGCAGTACGCGGAGAAGAAGGGCACGGTCAACGTCGCGGCGGCCGGGAACGAGAACTACGACCTGAACGCCGACGAGATCACCGACCCGGTCTCGCCGAACGACGGCACGCCCTCGGACCGGGTGATCGACCCGTCCGAGTGCTTCGACATACCGACCCAGCTGCCGGGTGTGGTGACGGTCGCGGCGACCGGCGCGAAGGGCCTCAAGTCGTCCTTCTCCAACTACGGCCTGGGCGTCATCGACGTGGCCGCGCCGGGCGGCGACGCGACCGCCTACCAGACCCCCGCTCCGCCGGCCACCAGCGGCCTGATCCTGGGCACGCTGCCCGGCGGCAAGTGGGGCTACATGGCCGGTACGTCGATGGCCTCCCCGCATGTCGCGGCGGTCGCCGCATTGATCAAGTCAACCCATCCGCATGCCTCCGCGGCCCTCGTCAAGGCGCTGCTGTACGCGGAGGCCGACGCCACGCCGTGCACGGACCCCTACGACATCAACGGCGACGGCAAGGTCGACGCGGTGTGCGAGGGCTCCAAGAACCGCAACGGCTTCTACGGCTGGGGCACTGTGGACGCACTGGACGCGGTGACGAAGTAGGGCTGATTCCAGCACTGGCTCGTCCATATATTGATTCAGTCAATACTGCATAGTGAAGTAATGACTGGAATCAAGTTGGCATGGTCCGCGGTGGGCGGCGATCCCGCCCTTCTCCCGCGGGTTTCGACCATCGTGCGGGAGGGCGCTCTCGAAGGGCGCCTTCCCGTACGGGAGCTGGCGCGGGCCTGTGTCGGGGCCTGCGCGCTGGCTGCAGCCGAGCTCGGGGCGCGGCGGGCCGGGCTCGCCGAGGTGCCCGGTGTGCGGGTGGACGACGGGGCGGTCGCGACGGCGTTCCACAGCGAGCGTCGGCTGCGGATCGACGGGCGGGCACCGGTCGCCTTCGCGCCGATGTCACGGTTCTGGCGGACGGCCGACGGCTGGATCCGGACCCACGCCAACTATCCGCATCACCGGGCGCGGCTGCTGGGCGTGTTGGGGGTGCCGGAGGACGTGGGAGCCGTCGAGGCGGCCCTGGCCGAGCGGTCCGCGGCAGAGGTCGAGGAGGCCGTCTACGCGGCCGGTGGACTGGCCGTGGCGCTCCGGACGCCCGAGGAGTGGGCCGCGCACGAGCAGGCCGTCGCGGTGGCGGCCCGGCCGCTCGTCGAGCGTGACCGGCTCGACTCCGCACCCGCGCGCGTGCTCGCGCAGGTCGACGGGACTCCGCTGCTGCCCGCCGCCGGGCTGCGCGTCCTGGACCTGACCCGGGTCCTCGCGGGTCCGGTAGCCACCCGCACGCTCGCGCTCCTCGGCGCCGACGTCCTGCGCGTGGACTCCCCTCAGCTGCCCGAACTCCCCGACCAGCACGCCGACACCGGCTTCGGGAAGCGTTCGGCGGTGCTCGACCTGGCACGGGACCGGCGCGCCTTCGAGGAGCTGCTGGCCGCGGCGGACGTGGTCGTCACCGGGTACCGGCCGGGGGCACTGGACCGGTTCGGGCTGTCCCCGCGGGCGCTGGCCGAGCGGCGGCCGGGGCTCGTCGTGGCGCAGGTGTCGGCGTGGGGCGCGTACGGGCCGTGGGGCGAGCGGCGGGGCTTCGACAGTCTGGTGCAGGTCGCCACCGGGATCGCGGCGATCGAGGGTTCCGCGGCGCAGCCCGGTGCGCTGCCCGCGCAGGCCCTCGACCACGGCACGGGATACCTGCTGGCGGCGGCCGTCCTGCGGGCGCTGACCGAGCAGTCGTACGAGGGCGGCAGCCGGTTCGTGCGGCTGGCGCTGGCCCGTACGGCCCACTGGCTCGTGGACGGCACGGGGACGGGCGACGTCGGGGAGCTCTCGTACGACGGGCCGGAAGCCTGGCTCGGCGAGACGGACAGCGCGCTGGGGCGGCTGCGGTACGCGCTGCCACCGGTTTCCTTCGAGGGCGGTCCGGCGGACTGGGCATGCCCGCCGGTGCCCTGGGGATCCCAGCCGGCCCGGTGGATGTGAGTCATGGGGTGCCCAAAAACGTACCTACGGCCGGATTGCCGTACCGCCAGTTGTTTTACTGCAGTTGCCCGGTTCTGCGACGGCTGGTGAAGATCTTGAGGTGACCTTGATAAGACCCACGGCCGGGGTGGCCGACGCGAGCGGGCCCGTACGGCGTCCCGGTGTGGGCCGGGCCGTCGCCGTCCTCGTCCTGGTGGCGGTGGGCGCGCTGATACCGCTGCTCGGGCCCTCCGCCGCGCTGCACGGCACCGGGGAGGCCTCGGCCCCCGGCGTCGGTGGCATCGCGCTGCTGCGGGCGGTGCTGATCGCCGCGCTGTGCGTCCCGGTGGGCGAGTTCTTCGTCAACCGTCTGGCCCGTTCGCTGCCCGGCGCCTCCGAGGAGGTGCCCCGCAGTTGGGCTCCGTACACGGCCGTCGCCGGTCTCGTCGCCGCGCTGGGGCTGGCCTCGGTGGTGTCGACGGGCAACCTGGTGCCGCACAGCCTCGCCCAGATCGACGTCGGCGGCCTCTACGCCTCACGGGACGGCAAGCTCGCGCTGATCGAGGTCAACGCCTTCCTGGTGGCCGCGGTGTGCGCCCGTTCGCGCCGCCCCGCCACCCAACTGTGGCCGGTGGGCGCGGTGATCGTCGCGGAGGCCCTGCGCGCGCATCCCACCACCGAGCACAACCCGCTGCTCGGGTCCGGACTGACACTGGTGCACCTGACGTGCGCGACCCTGTGGGCGGGCGGTCTGCTGCACGCGCTGCGGACCCTGCGGCGGTGGCACGGCAGTACGGCGGGTGCGGCCCTGCTGGGGCTCTACGCGCGCGTGGCCGCCGTGCTCCTCGCCCTCATCACCGCGACCGGGGTGTGGAGTTCGCTGCGCCGCATGCCGTCGGGGACGATCCTGGACCAGCTGACGACGACGGCGTACGGGCGCACCCTGCTCGCCAAGGTGTTCCTCGTGGCCGCCGTCGCCGTGCTCGCCCTGTGGGCGCGGTTCCGGCTGCGCCGCGCCGCCGACCCGCTGACCGCCTGCTCGCCCGCGCGTGCGGAAGTCGTCGCGCTGGGTGTGGTGGTCGTGGTGTCGGGGCTGTTGACGGCCTTGCCGCTGCCGATCCGTTGGTCATGACACCGATCAAGTACCGATCAAGTGTTGACCGGCAGACTCAACCGTTGGTGACCAGCACCTTCAGCGCGACCCGCTCGTCCATCGCCTTGTAGCCGTCGGGCACGCCCTCGACGTCGACCGTCATGTCGAAGACCGGCGAGGGGTCGATCGTGCCGGCGAGCACGTCGGGCAGCAGGTCCGGGATGTACGCGCGGACCGGGGCGACTCCGCCGCGCAGCGCGATGTTGCGGTCGAACATGACGCCGAGGTCGAGGCCGGTGCCGCTGCCGTGCGGGACACCGACGAAACCGATCGCGCCGCCGTCGCGGGTGATGTTGACGGCCGTACGCATTGACTGTTCGGTACCGACAGCCTCGACGACGGCGTGGGCGCCCTGGCCGCGGGTGAGTTCGCGGACGGCCTCGACGGCCGCGTCGCCTCGCTCGGCGACGACGTCGGTGGCGCCGAAGCGGCGAGCGATGTCCGTGCGGACCTGATGGCGGCCGAGGGCGATGATCCGCTCCGCGCCGAGCCGCTTGGCGGCGAGCACCGCGCACAGGCCGACGGCTCCGTCGCCGACGACGGCGACCGTGGCGCCGGGGCGGGCTCCGGCACCGAGGGCCGCGTGGTGGCCGGTGCCGAGCACGTCGGAGAGGGTCAGCAGGGCGGTCAGGAGGTGGTCGTCGGACGCGGCGTCCTTGGGGAGCTGTACGAGCGTGCCGTCGGCGAAGGGGACGCGCACGGCCTCGCCCTGGCCGCCGTCGTGGCCGACGGAGCCCCAGAAGCCGCCGTGCTCGCAGGACGTCGTAAGGCCCTCTCGGCAGTAGTCGCAGACGCCGTCGGACCACATGAAGGGGGCGACCACGAGGTCACCGCGCCTGACGGTGCTCACCTCGGAGCCGGTCTCCTCGACGAAACCGAGGAACTCGTGGCCGATCCGCTGGCCGGGCTGCCGGGCCGCCTCGCCGCGGTAGGCCCACAGGTCGCTGCCGCAGATGCAGGCGCGCAGCACCCGCACGACAGCGTCGGTGGGCAGCTGCACCACGGGCTCGGGCACGTCCTCCACGCGCATGTCGTACGGGGCGTGGATGGTGGTGGCGCGCATGTCGAGGGTCCTTCTCGTGCGGGGTGTAGAGCGCGCCCCGGGGGTGGTCGGGCGCACTTCACCGTACGCCGTGAGCTGCGCGGGGCGCGCATCGAGGGGCTCGGGGCCCATGGCTACACGCCGGCCACTCCCAGCAGCGTTCCGGCCGCATAGGTGACGCCCATCGCCAGGGCGCCGCCCACGACGTTGCGGAGCACCGCCCGGGCGGGGTCCGCCGCGCCCAGGCGGGCGCTCACCCATCCGGTGAGGACCAGGGCGGCCAGCACCGACACCACGGTGACCCACAGGCGCCAGCCCGCGGGTGGGAGGACGATCGCGAGCAGGGGCAGCAGCGCGCCCACGGTGAACGCCAGGAAGCTCGCCCACGCCGCGTGCCAGGGGTTCGTCAGCGAGTCGGGGTCGATTCCGAGCTCCACGCGCGCGTGTGCCCTGAGCGCGTCCCGTTCGGTCAGCTGCTCGGCCGCCTCCCGGGCCACCTCGCGGGACATGCCCCGCTCCTGCAGCAGCTGGGTCAGCTCCTCCAGTTCGGCCTCCGGCTGCTCGCGCAGTTCCCGGCGCTCCAGGGCGAGGGCGGCCATCTCCGAGTCGCGCTGGGTGGAGACGGACACGTACTCGCCGGCGGCCATGGACATCGACCCGGCGAGCAGCCCCGCGAGGCCGGCGGTGAGCAGGGCCGAGCGGTCGTCCGTCGCACCGGCCACGCCGACGACGAGGCCGGCGGTGGAGACGATGCCGTCGTTCGCGCCGAGCACCCCGGCACGCAGCCAGTTCAGCCGCTCGGCCAAGGCACCGCCGTGGGCCTCACCGCTGTGCGTTGGTTCCGTCACACGGGGAGAATGCCACCCCGGCCGCGGCCGCAGGGGCACCGACGCTCCCCCGACGACCTCGGCCGCGCACGGACGCCCCCGCCGTCACCACACCCGCACCCTCGCCCCCCGCGCGAACAACGGACTCGTCGCGTCCGCCGGCGGCTCCTCCAGGGGCTCCGCGAGTTCCGCCACCGTCGGGCCCACCTTCGCCGCGATCGGGTCCAGGAGGTCGAGGTCGAAGCCGTAGACGCGGGCCGCGTTGCCGCCCAGCATCGCCGTGAGTTCCTCGCGCGGGACGCCCGCGTAGGCGAAGCGCAGGCCCTCGCGGGTGTACGGGTACGTGCCCTCGTCGTGCGGGTAGTCGCTGCCCCACATGATCTTGTCGACGCCGATGCGGTCGCGCAGCGGCACCTCGTGGGGCCGCATGAAGCTCGCGCCGACGAAGCAGTTGTCCTGCCACACCTCGGACGGGGGCTTGCCCATGCGCGCGGCGAGGCCCGCGCCGAACTTGGACTCGGCGGTGCTCGCCTTCGTCGCGGCGGCGACCAGGCGGCCGTGGTAGTAGTCCAGCATGTCGAGCACCCCGGGTATCCAGCCCGAGCCCTGCTCGGTCAGGACCAGCTTCAGGCCGGGGTGGCGGCGGAAGGCGCCGCCGAACACCAGGTGCCACAGGGCGCGGTGGGAGAACCAGGTCGTCTCGACCATGAAGACCGCGCGGGCCGCCGGTTCGTCGCCGAGCGGCGGGGACGCGGAGCCCGCGTGGTGGTTGACGGGGACGCCGAGTTCCTCGCAGACCGCCCAGATGGGGTCGTACGCCTGCGAGTAGAGCTCCGGCAGGCCCGAGCCCGGCGGGGTGCCGGGCAGCATCAGGCCGCCTTTGAGGCCCGCGGAGGCGGCCCGGCGGATCTCCTTGACGGCCTCCTCGACGTCGTTCAGGAGGATCTGGAAGACGCCCGCGCGCCGGCCCGGCGCGGCGGCGCAGAAGTCCGCGAGCCAGCGGTTGTGGGCGCGCAGCCCGGCCCAGCGCCGCTCGAACTCCTCCGGCGCCGGGGCGTGCGCCATCAGGGAGCCGGACGGGAAGAACGGCGGGATGGTGTTCGGGAACACGACCTCCGCGACGATGCCGTCCTGCTCCAGCTCCGCAAGGCGGCGCTCGGAGTTCCAGTTCTTGTCGGCCGTGTCGGCAAGCAGGTCCTCGTACGGGTTGACGTACGTGGCGGCCCAGTCGTCGAACTCGTCGTGGTAGCGCTTCTCCAAGTACGGCTTGTAGTCGAGGAGATCGGCTCCCGCGTGGCAGTCGGCCGAGATCACCGTGTAGCGGTCCTGAGCACTCATCGGTCCACCCCCGACACAGGAGAGTCGTTGCCCAGCACAGGGAAGTCATGGTCCGTCAGCCAGTGCCGGCCCACCTCGCGCGAGCGCGCCCAGGACGCCTCCACCGCCTCCTGGTCGTCGTCCTGGCCGAGGTCGGCCGGGGTGGGGCCGATGCGGCGGGCCAGCGGGGTCAGCTTCTCGACGTCGAAGCCGAAGACCTCGGCCGCCGCCAGGCCCAGCATGCGGCGCGTCTCCGCGACCGGGATGTCGTGGAAGGTGCGGCGCAGCCACGCGCGCGTGTCGGGCCAGGTGCCCTCGGGGTGCGGGAAGTCGCTGCCCCAGAGGATGTTGTCGACGCCGATCTCGTAACGCTGGGCGAGTTCGCGGCGCTTGGTGTTGGTCGCGCAGATGAAGACCTGGCGGTCGAGGTACTCGCTGGGCGGACGCTTCAGCTCCGCGAAGGGCGACAGCTTCTTGCCGCCGTGCGCGCCCAGGTAGAGGCGGTCCATGAACCACAACAGGTTCGGCAGCCACCAGCAGCCCGACTCCGCCACCCCGAACCGGAGACCGGGGTGGCGTTCGAAGACGCCGGACCAGAGGAGGAACCAGAGCGGGCGGGCCGGCCACCAGGTCACCTCGCTGACGAAGATGCCCAGATGGTCACCGTACTCGTGGCGCGGCGCCGATCCGGAGTGCGTGATCACCGGCATCCCGCAGTCGGCCGCGGCGGCCCACACGGGGTCGTAACGCCGGTCGTGGTAGGGCTCCTTGGCACCCCAGAGAGACGGGATCATGATCGCGCGGAGCCCGGATTCCCGGGCCCTGTGGATCTCGGCGACCACCTTCGGCACCTCGGCCGTGATCGGCAGCAGGGCGACTCCGCAGTGCCGTTCGGGGTTCTCCGACACGAACTCGGCGAGCCAGCGGTTGTGCGCCTGCGCGCCCGCCATGCCGAGTTCCGGGTCGTGGTCGCCGGACAGGCCGAGGCCCACGCCGAAGGGCGCCGCCGTCTGGCTGTCCACGGCGTCGGCGTCCGGGAAGACCACCTCGGCCGCGACCCCGTCGCCGTCGAGCTCCTTCAGCCGCTGCGCGGTCTCCCAACCCCCGCGCAGGCCTTCCTCGTTGTCGTGGAACCACTTGGTCGCGAACGCCTCGTTGCGGATGCCGAGCCGGGTCATGTCCTCGCGACGCCGTTCGCGTCCGGCGAGGAACTCGTCGAAGTCCCGGTGGAACCGCGCGTCCAGATAGGGCCGGTACTCCTCGGTGGGCAGTCCGGCGTGGCAGTCGGAGGAGATGATCAGGTACGGCTCCCGGTCGGTCACATCGACCCCCAAGTCGGTCCAGGATGCGGTCAGTCGAGGATGAAACTCTCCAGGTACGACGGGTTCGTGCGGTCCAGCATCGACTGGGCCCGCGCGCGGATCTGGGCGTCGCTGCGCTCACTGGGCGGCAGCAGCCAGAAGCGGTCGGCGCGGATGCCCTCCACCACCAGCTCCGCGACCTCCTCGACGGGCGTGAAGTCGACCTCCTTGCCGGCCGCGCGCATCGCTCTCTCCCACTGGTCGAGGGTGCGGTACGGCGTCTTCCGCGGCCGCTCCTTCGCGTACCGCTCGGGCCGGTTGCGGTGCGACTCCCACAGGCCGGTGCGGAGCATGTGCGGGCCCGGGAAGAGCACCGACGCGCCCACGCGCGCGTGCTCCGCCCTGAGGTGGGCGTACAGGGACTCGGTCATGGTGACGACGGCCGCCTTGGTGACGGCGTACACGGAGGCGGTGGGCAGGGGGGCGATGCCACCGTCGCCGGAGGATGTATTGACCACATGACCGGGTTGACCCGACTTGATCATGTGTGGAAGGAACGCCTGTATGCCGTGGAAGACGCCCCACACATTGACGGAGAAGGCCCACTTCCAGTCGTTCGGTTCGTGCTCCCACATCCGGCCCTCGGCGCCCGAGCCGACCCCGGCGTTGTTGCAGAGCACATTGACGGCGCCGTACGTCTCGTACGCCGACTCGGCGAGTTCGAGCACCTGCCGGCGCTCCCCGACGTCGACCACGCGCGCGTGCACCTCGGCGCCCTCGGCCCGCAGATCCGCGGCGGCCTTGTCGAGCGCGGTCTCCTCGACGTCGGCGAGGACCACCTTCAGCCCCTCGGCCGCGAACCGCCGGGCCATCGCGAGCCCGACCCCGCTCGCCGCCCCGGTGACGACGGCGACCTGCCCCGCCTGAAGCTCCATCAGGCGCTCCCCTCGGGAGGGCCGTCGTGGACGTGCAGGGGATCGTCGTAACGCTGGTGGATGTACGGCAGCAGGGCCTCCGCGCTGACCCGTTCGACGACCCTGCCGCGCTGGTCGCTGGTCTTCTCACCGATGGTGATGTCGAGGAGCCGGAGGACCGGGAGGTCGGCCACCGGGTCGTACATGGACTCGCGCAGGACGACGTCCCCGGTGACGCGCTCCAGCCGGCGCACCTTCTCGTTGCGCACGCAGTGCACGAGGACCGGGTCGGCGTCGAAGCCCGAACCGTCCACCGCGGGAAGGAACTTGAAGTAGAAGTCGGTCTTCCGGCCGGGCTCCGGCAGCGGCAGCTGACCGCTCACCGCGCCGCGCACCTCGACGAAGGCGATGCCGTGCCGGGCCAGCGAGGCACGGACCAGGAGCCCGTCCCGCTCCACCGTCACCTCGCCCAGCTTCTTCGGCTCCCCGAAGACCTCACGGCCGCCCGTGAGGGCCCGCTCATGGGTCATCGGCATGACGAGCGGATACCAGCCGTCGATGTCGTCGTGCCGGGCGGCGACCGCGAACGAGCCCGCGCCCAGCGGGTATCCGGGCAGGTCGACCTTGCTGATGTTGACGCGGGCGAGCGGCCGGTCGGCCGGTTTCAGCGGGGGCGGCAGGACCGCGGCGAGCGCGTCCGGGTCGGTCTCCCACACGGCCACGACCCCGGTGGACCAGATGTCCGGGAGCTGTGCGCTCGCCGTGCGGGCGGCGCCGATCTCCGCCTCGGTGCGTGGGCCGTACCGTACGCGTGTCATCCGTCGTCCCGCCCCTCACAGACCGTCAACCGTCGGGCGGGGAGCACGCTTGCACCAGGTGCGCGAAAGGTCCATAGCCGCGAGCCCGGACATTCCGTGCGCGCGGCCCCTGTTGGCCGGGACTGTCAGTCCCGGCCCGTATCCTCAGGAACCATGCTCGAAGACCGTACGACCGCAGCGTCCTCCCCCATGGTGTGGCCGGCCGCGTATCCCCAGGGGTACGCGGTCGTTGACGTGGAGACCACGGGCCTGGCCCGGGACGACCGGATAATCTCCGCGGCCGTCTACCGCCTGGACGCGCGCGGCGAGGTCGAGGACCACTGGTACACGATGGTCAACCCGGAGCGGGACCCGGGGCCGGTGTGGATCCACGGTCTGACGAGCGAGATGCTGGAGGGCGCGCCCCTCTTCACGGACATCGCCGAGGAGTTCGCCACCCGGCTCGAGGGCCGGGTGCTGGTCGCGCACAACGCGGTCTTCGACTGGCAGATGATCGCGCGGGAGTACGCGCGCGCGGAGAGCGAGGCGCCGGTGCGGCAGCGACTGTGCACCATCGCGCTCTCCAAGGAGCTGGGCCTGCCGCTGCCCAACCACAAGCTGGAGTCGCTGGCCGCCCACTTCGGCGTCGTGCAGCAGCGCGCGCACCACGCGCTGGACGACGCGCGCGTGCTCGCGGAGGCGTTCCGGCCGAGCCTCATGGCCGCGGCGGCAAGGGACGTACGGCTGCCGCTGCTGGAGTGCCGGCCGCTGACGGAGTGGACCGACCGGGCGGTGCCGCGCCAGTCCGGCGGCTACGGGAGCTATCGGCCGACCAGTTGGCGCCCGGCCCGCAAGCGGCCCGCCTGTCCGCACCCCAACCCCGGGCGTTACGAGGACGGCAGGCCGCTCAAGCAGGGCATGCGGGTCGCGTTCTCCGGCGACACCTCCGTCGAGCGGGACCTGCTGGAGGACCGCGCGGTGGAGGCGGGGCTGCATGTCGCCACCAGCATCTCCCGGCTGACCAGTCTGCTCGTCACGAACGACCCGGACTCGGGCACGTCGAAGGTGGTCAAGGCGCGCCAGTTCGGGACGCCGGTGGTGGACGAGGCGGCGTTCGGACAGCTGCTGAGGGACGTCGCGCCGGCGGACGAGTGACCCGTACGGACGGGTGATTGCGACGCGACTCGCCCGCCGCCCGCTCGCCCGCGCGGCGCCGACGGCTCACCCTGTGGCGCATGGCGAGATGCGAAGTTTGCGGCAATGACTACGGAATGACCTTCGAGGTGCACGCGCAGGGCGCGATTCATGTCTTCGACTGCTTCTCCTGTGCGATCCATCGCATGGCACCCATCTGCGAGCACTGCCGGGTGCAGATCATCGGACAGGGCGTCGAGGCCGAGGGCCAGTGGTACTGCGGTGCCCACTGCGCCCGCGCGGCCGGGAAGGCCGGCATCGTCGACAAGGTCTGAGCACCCTCCCGGAGCACCCCTGGCGAGAGCACCCCGCGACCCGAGTTGTACGGTCGTGGGGTGTACCGCTTCCTGTTGACCCGGCAGTGGGTGATCCTCACGCTGGTCGCCCTCCTCCTCATCCCCACGATGATCAGGCTGGGCATCTGGCAGATGCACCGCTACGAGGAGCGCAGCGCCCGCAACCAGCTGGTCTCCGACGCGCTGCACGCCAAGCCGGTGCCCGTGGAGGAGCTGACCTCGGCGGGCCACACGGTGACCACCCACGACCGGTACCGCACGGTGACGGCGAAAGGTCACTTCGACACCGACGACGAGGTCGTCGTCCGCCGCCGCACCAACTCCGACGACGAGGTCGGCTACCACGTCCTGACCCCGTTCGTGCTGACGGACGGCAAGGTGGTGCTGGTCAACCGCGGCTGGATCCCGTCCGACGGCCCGAGCCAGACCACGTTCCCGAAGGTCCCCGCGCCGCCGAGCGGCCAGGTCACCATCCAGGGCCGGCTGATGCCGGACGAGACGACCGCGGCGAGCGGCATCAAGGACCTCAAGGGCCTGCCCGACCGGCAGATCATGCTGATCAACAGCGAGGAGCAGGCCCGGCGGCTGCACGCCGAGGTGCTCGGCGGCTACCTCCAGCAGACGGCACCCGAGCCCAAGGGCGACACCCCGGAGCAGATCTCCGACCCGGGCAAGGAGGACGCGCCGCTCAACTACGCCTACATGATCCAGTGGTGGCTGTTCGCCGCGGGCGTCCCGTACGGCTGGTGGGTGCTGGTGCGGCGCGAGCGCCGGGACCGGGCGGAGAAGGCGGCCGAGGAGCAGGCGGCCGAGACCGGGGAACCCGCGGCGGTCTGAGCCCCCGCCCACCGCGGCCGCCCCGGCGCCTCACTCACCCGGCCCACCGCCGGATTGCCCCGTGGCCCCGCCGGGAACCCGCAACTCCGTGCACCCCCGTATCGAGGACTACGCGCTCATCGGCGACGAGCAGACGGCCGCCCTGGTCGGCAGGGACGGGTCCGTCGACTGGCTGTGCCTGCCCCGGTTCGACTCGGCGGCCTGCTTCGCGCGGCTGCTCGGCGACGAGGAGAACGGCCACTGGCGGATCGCCCCCAAGGACGCCGACGGCCCCTGCACGCGCCGCGCCTACCGCCCCGGCACCCTGGTCCTGGACACCGAGTGGGAGACCGCCGAGGGCACCGTGCGGGTCACCGACCTGATGCCGCAGCGTGAGCGCGCCCCCGACGTCGTGCGCATCGTCGAGTGCCTGGCGGGCCGGGTGACCGTCCGCAGCACGCTGCGGCTGCGCTTCGACTACGGCTCGATCGTGCCCTGGGTGCGCAGGTCCGGCGGGCACCGGGTGGCCGTCGCCGGGCCCGACTCGGTCTGGCTGCGCAGCGAGCCCGAGGTGCACACCTGGGGCAAGGACTTCGGCACGCACTCGGAGTTCACGGTCGAGGAGGGCGAGAAGGTCGCGTTCGTCCTCACCTGGCACCCCTCGCACGAGCCGCGCCCGAAGCTCCTGGACCCGTACAAGGCGCTGCGCACCAGCGTCCGCGACTGGGAGAAGTGGTCGAAGCGCTGCCGCTACGACGGCCCGTACCGCGACGCCGTCGTGCGCTCCCTGATCACCCTCAAGGCCCTCACCTACCGGCCCACCGGCGGCATCGTCGCCGCTCCCACCACCTCGCTCCCCGAGGAGCTGGGCGGCGTCCGCAACTGGGACTACCGCTACTGCTGGCTGCGCGACTCCACCCTCACCCTGAACGCGGGCCTCTCGGCGGGCTACCGGGAGGAGGCCGAGGCCTGGCGGAACTGGCTGCTGCGCGCGGTCGCGGGCGACCCGGCCGACCTGCAGATCATGTACGGCCTCGCGGGCGAGCGGCGGCTGCCCGAGGTGGAGCTGCCGTGGCTGAGGGGGTTCGCCGAGTCGGCGCCCGTACGGATCGGGAACGGGGCCGTGGACCAGCTGCAGCTGGACGTGTACGGCGAGGTGATGGACTCGCTGTTCCTGGCCCGCAGTTCTGGCCTGTCCACGAAGCCGCACATGTGGGCGATCCAGTGCTCGCTGGTCGAGTGGCTGCGGTCGCAGTGGCGGCAGCCGGACGAGGGGCTGTGGGAGGTGCGGGGCGGGCGGCGGCACTTCGTGCACTCGAAGGTGATGGTGTGGGTGGCCGCCGACCGGGCCGTGCGCACGCTGGAGCAGCACCCGAAGCTGCCGGGCGACCTCGACGGCTGGCGGGAGCTGCGGGACGAGGTGCACCGCGAGGTGTGCGACAAGGGCTTCGACGCCGGGCGGAACACCTTCGTGCAGTCCTACGGCTCCCGGGAACTCGACGCCGCGCTGCTGCTCATCCCGCGCGTCGGCTTCCTGCCGCCGGACGATCCGCGGGTCGTCGGCACGGTCGACGCGATCCGCGCGGAGCTGGACCACGGCGGCTTCCTGCGCCGCTACAGCACCGACGGCACCACGGTCGACGGACTGCCCGGCGAGGAGGGCACCTTCCTGGTCTGCTCGTTCTGGCTCGCGGACGCCCTGCACATGACGGGCCGGCGCAAGGAGGCCCGGGAGCTGTTCGAACGGCTGCTGGGGCTAGCCAACGACGTGGGGCTGCTCTCCGAGGAGTACGACCCCGTGCAGGGCCGCCAGCTCGGCAACTTCCCGCAGGCGTTCAGCCACATCGGACTGGTGAACACCGCTCTCGCCCTGTTCGGGGACGAGGGGGCAGGATAGAGACCATGGATCTTGGACTGAAGGACCGGGTGTACGTCGTCACCGGGGCCACCCGTGGCCTCGGCAACGCCGCCGCGCGTGAGCTGGTCGCCGACGGCGCGAAGGTGGTCGTCACCGGGCGGGACGAGAAGCGGGTCGCCGACGCGGCGGCGGAGTTGGGGCCGAACGCGGCGGGGGTGGCCGTCGACAACGCGGACGCGGACGCGCCGGCACGGCTGATCGCGGCGGCGCGTGAGCGGTTCGGCGGGTTCGACGGGATTCTCGTGAGCGTGGGCGGGCCCGCGCCGGGGTTCGTCGCCGACAACACGGACGAGCAGTGGCAGGCCGCGTTCGACTCGGTGTTCCTGGGGGCCGTCCGGCTCGCGCGCGCGGCTGCCGCCGAGTTGGAGGCCGGGGGTGTCATCGGGTTCGTGCTGTCGGCTTCGGTGCACGAGCCGATTCCGGGGCTGACGATCTCGAACGGGCTGCGGCCGGGGCTCGCCGGATTCGCCAAGTCCCTTGCGGACGAGCTGGGGCCGCGGGGAATCCGGGTCGTGGGCCTGCTTCCCTCGCGCATCGACACGGACCGCGTGCGGGAGCTGGACGGAATGTCCGCCGACCCGGAGGCGACGCGTGCCGCGCACGAGTCCCGTATTCCGCTGAGGCGTTACGGGACTCCGGAGGAGTTCGGGCGTGCGGCGGCCTTTCTCATGTCTCCGGCCGCCTCCTACCTGACCGGGATCATGCTCCCCGTGGACGGCGGAATGCGGCACGGATTCTGAAGTTCAACTGACCCTTTCCGCACGGTGTTTGACGGCCTTCATGCGGACCTCCGCCGGGAGCGCCGCGAGGCCCGCCGAATTCCTGGCGTGCATCAAAGCCTCGGACGTGAGGTGTTGCAGGGCCGTCCCCGGGTCCACGTGCGGTTCCAGCAGCAGCTGCACGCGGGTCTCGGGGGCCGTGCGGCGGCCGGTCAGGTGGACGCTCGCCTGGGCCACGCCGTCCAAGTCGCCTGCCTCGCTTGCCAGTACGCCCTCCAGGGCCCGGCCGCGCAGCAGCGCGCCCTCGCCGTCGCCGGTGTCGACCAGCACCTCGGCCAGCCGGCGCCGGCGCAGGTTGGCCGTCAGCCACCACAGGGCGACGAGGACCAGGACCGCCAGCGCGGCGATGACCGCCGGCCACCACCAGCCGTGGTCCTGCCAGCGCGTGCGCTCGGCGTCGCTGAGCAGGACGTCGTGACGGCCGTCGTGGATCCACCAGGACGGCGGGTTCGCGCCGAGGCCGACGGCGAGGACGGCACCGCCCAGGAGCAGGAGTACGAGGCCCACGAAGCCGATCAGTACGCGGTTGACGATCCTCAGCATCGCCGTCACCCCTTCCGTCCGGGACGCCGTACATGGACCGTCAGCGCGGGCTCCCGGGCCAGCCCCAGTCCCCTGATCGCGTCGGTCAGGGTGGCGTTCAGGTCGGCGCGTACGTCGTCCACCTCGCGGAAGTGCGAGGCGGCGTACACGTCGGCGCGGGAGCGGCGCATCCGGACCCGTACCGACTGGACGCCGGCGACCTCCATGGCGCGGTCGCGCAGTACCAGCGCGGCGGCTTCCCGGTACAGACCGGCGCGTACGTCGATCTGGGTGCGGCGCATCGGCAGGACGGAGCGCAGTCCGGGCGTCGTGGCGAGGACGATCAGCCAGACGCCGAGGACGACGGCGACGCCCGCGCCGACCAGCACCCAGGTGTCGTCCAGGGGCCGTTCGGCGAGCTGGTGGGCGAGTTCACGGCGCCACTTCATCGCGGGCCGGTTCGCCCGTACGGCCGCGATGTCGTACAGGAAGGTGCCCGCGACGGCGAGCAGCAGGACCGCCACGACGGCCGCGGGGACGCGGCGCGCGGACCAGAAGCGGCCCTGGTCGCCGTCCTGCCCGGCCGGCGGCGGCCCGTAGGCCGGTTCGTACGTGGGTTCCCGTACGGGTGGTTCCTCTGCGGGTGCCTGCCGTTCGACGACCGGCAGCCGCTGTGTGGTGCCCTCGGAGCCCTGGGACTCGCTCATCGCGTCCTCCGGTGTGCCGCGCCGTGCGCCGGGATCAGATGCAGCCGCTCCACGTGGACGGCGACCTCCGGCACCTCCATGCCCACCAACGCGCGTACCCGCAAAGCGACATGTCGACGCACATCGGCGCAGCGGGCGCCGATGTCGCAGGGGTAGTCGAGTTCGAGATGGAGGCGGACGTGCACGGTGTCGTGGTGGACGACCACGGTGGCCTGGGGGCGTGCGGTGTCCGCGGACTGGTCGGCGAGCCGCTCGCGGGCCGCCTGGCCGGCGATCTTCGCGACGACCCGGTCGGCGATCCTGGTGGCGCCGCGCTCGCCGGGCGCGACGCCGGCCAGGGGTCTGCGCAGCTCACCGACCCCCTCGCTCACCGATGTCACCGCCGACGGTCGTCACGCGTACGGAAGAAGTCGCCGAGGTCCAGGTCCCCCTCCAGGAACCGGCCGACGACGAAGCCGATGGCGCCCAGGGCGGCCACCAGCAGGAAGGCCCCGAAGCCGCCGAAGTAGCCGGCGAAGCCCAGGGCCATTCCGGCGATCATGCCGACCACGGCCATGTTCATCGTGCGCTCCCCTCACGGTTGTCCGCTCGCCGGCCGGTCACTGGATCCGGGGCTCCGGCTCCTCGTCCTCTTCCTCCGGCAGCTTCACATCGCTCACGGCGATGTTGACCTCGACGACCTCGAGGCCGGTCATGCGCTCCACGGCCGCGATCACGTTCTCGCGCACGGCCCGGGCCACGTCGGCGATCGAGACGCCGTAGTCGACCACGACCTCCAGGTCGAGCGCCGTCTGCACCTCGCCGACCTCGGCCTTCACACCGCGCGTCACGGACTTCGATCCGCCGGGCACGCGGTCGCGCACCGCTCCGAAGGTGCGGCTGAGTCCGCTGCCGAGGGCGTGCACGCCGAGCACGTCCCGTGCGGCCAGCCCGGCGATCTTCTCCACGACCCCGTCGGCGATGGTCGTGCGGCCCCGGGTGCCGGGGTCGCCTCCGCCGCGCCGGGTCACCTGTGCCTTGCGGGTGGCGGGTGCGTCGGGAACCTCCTTCTCGCCTCCGGGGGCCCTCGTCCGGTTCTGTTCCGTCATATCGGTCATCGCCGTACGTCCCTTCCGGTTCGTCGTCCTTGAACCACCGTAAGTGGGGTTGCCCTCCGGCGCGCCGGGGATGCGGCAGGCTGGAGGAATGACGGCTGAGCAATGGACCTACGCGGCGGTGCGGCATCGGCTGGGGCTCGGCAGACTGCTGCCGCTGGGCGGCGCGCACGACGGCGCGTGGATCACGGAGGAGGCGGCCGAGACGGTGCTCCGGCGCGCCTGCGAGGAGCTGCGCGGGCCGCGCCTCGACGCGCTCCGCATCTCCCTGGCCGACCCGGAGGACGCGCACGACCCCGTCGTACCACCACCGCCGAGCGCTCTGCCGCCGGGGCCGCTGCGGATCGCGGCGGAGTTCGCGGCCACGGCGGCCGAACCGCTGCCGGAGACGGCGGCTGTGCTGCGCGCGACGCTGGCGGCCGCGGCGGAAGAGCTCGGCCTGACGGTGACGGAGATCGACCTGCGGGCGACGGCTCTGCTGGACGAGGAACCGGAGCCGGTTCCGGTACGGCCGCCCGAGCCGCCGCGCGCCGCGGAGCCGGGCGACGAGGACGAGCGCCGGGCGGCGTCCGCGGCCCTGATGGTCCCGGGGGTCGCCCAGCTGACCCGTGGCCTCGGCCGCGCGGTGCAGATCGAGGAACGGCAGGAGGAGGGCGCCCTGCCGCACCGCCACGCGCGCGTCGAGGTGGCGGTCGAGGCGGACCACCGGGCCGTGGAGGTGGCCCGGCGGGTCCGTACCGCGGTCGCGGAGGCGCTGCCGGGTCAGCCGACGGTGGCGGTCCTGGTGACGTCCGTCGGCTGAAGGGTCACTCGCCGAGACCGGCGAGGTCCCGCAGCCGCCGGGCCTGCGCGGCCCGCTCGGCGGCGCGCTGGTCGTCGTACGAACGCCCCTGCGCCCCGCGGATCAGCGCCTTGGTCTCGATCACGGCGTCCCGAGGCGCCGCGAGGATCGCCGCGGTCAGGTCCTTCACGGCCGCGTCGAGCTGGTCGGCCGGGACGGCGATGTTGGCGAGGCCGGTGTTCACCGCCTCCTCGGCCTGGACGAAGCGGCCGGTGATGCAGATCTCCAGCGCGCGGGCATAGCCGAGCAGCCCGACGAGCGGGTGCGTGCCCGTCAGGTCCGGCACCAGGCCGAGGCTGGTCTCGCGCATGGCGAACCGCACGTCGTCGGCGACGACGCGCAGGTCACAGGAGAGCGCCAGCTGGAAGCCGGCGCCGATGGCATGCCCCTGGACGGCGGCGATGGACACGAGGTCGCTCCGGCGCCACCAGGTGAAGCCTTCCTGGAATCCGGCGATGCTCGCGTCGAGTTCACCGTCGCTGCTGCGAGCGAGGTCGATGAAGGTCGGCTCGCCCTCGATTCCCTCGGGCGTGAACATCTGCCGGTCGAGCCCGGCCGAGAAGGACTGCCCCTCGGCACGCAGCACGACGACGCGGACGGACCCCGGCAGAACCCGCCCGGCCTCGGCGAGCGCACGCCACAGGGCGGGGCTCTGCGCGTTGCGCTTGGCCGGGTTGGTCAGGGTCACCGTGGCGATCGCGTCGTCGACGGTGAGCCGTACGCCGTCCTTGTCGAGTACCGGACCGAGGTCCTTCGCGGGCGTGGCCATGGAAGCCTCCGATGAGTGCGGTCAGCAGAGCAAAACTACTAGCTAAGCGACTGCACAGTAACCACCCGGCCGATTGGACAACCGACCGGGTGGCCACCATCGAAGCCGATGGCCGCCCGCGATCAGCCTGCGGCCTTCTTGCCCCGCGTCGCCCCGCCACGCCCACGCAGCGTGACGCCGGACTCGCTGAGCATCCGGTGTACGAAGCCATACGAGCGGCCGGTTTCCTCGGCCAGCGCCCGAATGCTCGCACCGGAGTCGTACTTCTTCTTCAGGTCTGCCGCGAGCTTGTCGCGCGCGGCGCCGGTTACCCGGCTGCCCTTCTTCAGAGTCTCGGCCACCCGTGCCTCCTCATGGGAAGTGCGCTCTGGTCTCCTCATGATCACCCCTCCCGGGCTTCATGGCCACCCATTCGGCAAGGTCCGTGAGACAGGGTTTTGACGACAGGAGCGCGCCCCCACAAGCGGAACCTGTAATTCCACCATGCGGCGTTCGTACCGCCGAACGGGTTCTTTCGCGAAGTACCAGGTCAGGGATGCGAGACGGCCGAGCCCTTGTCGATAAAGGGCTCGGCCGTGAAATGGATGTAGGACACACCTCGGTACGAGGAGATCTCACACAGATGATGGATCACCGATAAGCCGAATGATCCATACGCCGTTGATCAAGCCAGGGCGACGAGATCCGCGTAGTCGGCGCCCCACAGGTCCTCGACGCCGTCCGGGAGCAGGATGATCCGCTCCGGCTGGAGCGCCTCGACGGCGCCCTCGTCGTGGGTGACCAGGACGACGGCGCCCTTGTAGGTGCGCAGCGCGCCGAGGATCTCCTCGCGGGAGGCCGGGTCGAGGTTGTTCGTCGGCTCGTCGAGGAGCAGGACGTTCGCCGAGGAGACGACCAGGGTGGCCAGGGCGAGCCGGGTCTTCTCGCCGCCGGAGAGGACGCCGGCCGGCTTGTCGACGTCGTCGCCGGAGAACAGGAAGGAGCCGAGCACCTTGCGGACCTCGACGAGGTCCATGTCGGGGGCGGCCGAGCGCATGTTCTCCAGGACGGTGCGGTCGGCGCCGAGGGTCTCGTGCTCCTGGGCGTAGTAGCCGAGCTTGAGGCCGTGGCCGGGGACGACGGCGCCGGTGTCCGGGGTCTCGACGCCCGCGAGAAGCCTCAACAGAGTCGTTTTTCCAGCACCGTTGAGACCGAGGATGACGACCCGCGAGCCCTTGTCGATGGCCAGGTCGACGTCGGTGAAGATCTCCAGCGAGCCGTACGACTTCGACAGGCCCTCCGCGGTGAGCGGGGTCTTGCCGCAGGGCGCGGGCTCGGGGAAGCGCAGCTTGGCGACCTTGTCCTGCATCCGCACCGCCTCAAGGCCCGCGAGGAGCTTGTCGGCGCGCTTGGCCATGTTCTGCGCGGCGACCGTCTTGGTGGCCTTGGCGCGCATCTTGTCGGCCTGGGAATGCAGGGCGGCGGCCTTCTTCTCGGCGTTCTGCCGCTCGCGCTTGCGGCGCTTCTCGTCGGCCTCGCGCTGCTGCTGGTAGAGCTTCCAGCCCATGTTGTAGATGTCGATCTGGGCGCGGTTGGCGTCCAGGTAGAACACCTTGTTGACGACCGTCTCGACGAGGTCGACGTCGTGGGAGATCACGATGAAGCCGCCGCGGTACGTCTTCAGGTAGTCCCGCAGCCAGATGATCGAGTCGGCGTCGAGGTGGTTCGTCGGCTCGTCGAGGAGCAGGGTGTCCGCGTCCGAGAACAGGATCCGGGCCAGTTCGATACGGCGGCGCTGACCGCCGGAGAGCGTGTGCAGCGGCTGGCCGAGCACCCGGTCGGGCAGGTTCAGCGCGGCGGCGATGGTGGCGGCCTCGGCCTCGGCGGAGTAACCGCCCTTGGTGAGGAACTCCGTCTCCTGGCGCTCGTACTGCCTGAGGGCCTTCTCCCGGGTCGCGCCCTGGCCGTTGGCGATCCGCTGTTCGTTCTCGCGCATCTTGCGGATCAGTACGTCGAGGCCGCGGGCGGAGAGGATGCGGTCGCGGGCGAGGACGTCGAGGTCGCCGGTGCGGGGGTCCTGGGGGAGGTAGCCGACCTCGCCGGAGCGGGTGATGGTGCCGGCGGCGGGGATGCCCTCGCCGGCGAGGCACTTGGTGAGCGTGGTCTTGCCCGCGCCGTTACGGCCGACCAGGCCGATGCGGTCGCCCTTGGCGACACGGAAGTTGGCGGACTCGATGAGGACTCGGGCGCCGGCGCGCAGCTCGATACCGGTGGCGGAGATCACGGACAGACTCCAGGGCGTGTGTATGACGGTTGTGGGCGGCTGAGGACGTTCCCGCCGTCTAATGCGCGAGGAGAATGGCCATGGGCCAAGTCTAACGGGGGCGTGCAAGGACTTTTCCGGGGTGCGGGTGCCGGGGCCGTGGATCACGATGACGGCATGCAGTTCGACGACGACGCCAAACTGGACACCTCCGAGGTCCAGGACGTGCGCGGCAGCCGGGTCCCCGGCGGGAGGGCGACCGTCGGCGGTGGGGTCGCCGCGCTGATCGCGCTGGTCCTGGGGCTGCTCTTCGGCGTTGGGCCGGACCAGCTGGGCCTCTCCTCCGGCTCGGACGAGTCCGCGGCGACGGCCTCCTCGCCGGCGCAGGTCCAGCAGGCCTGCCGTACCGGACAGGACGCGAACACGAAGGACGACTGCCGGATGGTGGCGGTGGTCAACAGCGTGCAGGACTACTGGGACCAGGAGTTCGCGCGCCGCAGCGGCAGCTACTCGCGCTCGCCCACGGTCTTCTTCAGCCGGCAGGTCGGTACGGCGTGCGGTGCGGCGACCAGCGCGGTGGGGCCCTTCTACTGCCCCGGCGACCGCAAGGTCTATCTGGACCTCGGCTTCTTCGACGAGCTGCGGTCGAAGTTCGGCGCGAGCGGCGGCGCCTTCGCGCAGGCCTATGTCGTCGCGCACGAGTACGGACATCACGTGCAGGACCTGATGGGCACGCTGAGCCGCTCCCAGGACGGGCGCACGGGCGCGAACAGCAACGCGGTCAGGGTCGAGCTGCAGGCGGACTGCTACGCCGGGGTGTGGGCGCACCACGCGACCACGACGAAAGACGAGTCGACCGGGCGGCCCCTCATCACCAGCCTCACCACCGCCGACATCACCGACGGCCTGGACGCGGCGGCGGCCGTGGGCGACGACCGCATCCAGGAGCGGTTCCAGGGCCGGGTGACGCCGGAGACCTGGACGCACGGCTCGGCGAAGCAGCGGCAGCAGTGGTTTTACACCGGGTACCGGACCGGGGACATGGCCCGCTGCGACACCTTCCGCTGACTCCTCAGCTGCCGCCCGTGTGCACCTGGAAGGCCGCCCTGCGGACCGCCTTCGCCAGGGCGGGGTCGGGGTGGGCCGCGGCGAGGGCGACCAGGACCTGGACGGTGCGGGGGTGGCCGACGGCACGCACCTCGTCCAGGAGCATCGGCACGGTGGGCTGCACCGCGGACTCCAGGTGCCGTACGAGCATCGGGGCCTCGCCGTGGTCAGTGACCGCGGCCGCCGTGTCGACCCACAGCCAGGTGGCCTCTTCCCGGGTGAGCACCTCGTGGGCGTCCTCCGGGTCGATGCCGTCGTGCTCCGCCAGCCAGAGCAGGGCGTACGGCCGCAGGGTGGGCTCGTCGGCGACCGCGCGGACGTCCGGCTCGGCGGGGGCGCCGACCACGCGGAGCGCCTCGAAGGCGAGGCCGCGCAGCAGGGCGTCGTCGCCGCGGGCGGCGTCGATGAGCTCGCTGACGGCGCTGGAGACGGTGCGGGCGGCGAGCCAGGCGCGGTACTCGGCGCGGGCCGCGTTCGGGCGCAGCTGGGCGCAGCCGCGGAGCATCTCCTCGGCGGCGACCTCGATGTTGCCGGCCGGGCTCTGCGCGGCCACGCAGATCTGCTCCAGCTTGACCCACACCGCCCAGCTGCCGAGCGGGGTGAGGGTGGCCTGCGCCGCGTCGTAGGTGAGGGCGCCGACGGAGGCGAGGGCGTGCAGGGCCCATTCGAGGAGGGGCGCGAGGGGGGCGAGCGGCACGTCGCTGGGATCGGGCTGCTCGACGGGCTCGGGCTGGGGGCCGTACGGGATCTCGCAGCGCTCCGTGCGCAGTTCGGTGACCCGCTGCTCCAGGAGGTCCAGGAGCTGTTCGACCGGGACCGGCCCGGCGGACAGCTGGAGGAAGGAGAGCACCTGCGGCATGGCCGAGACGACCTCGGCGACGGCGGCGGGCTCGTGGTCCGCGGGCTCGGGGTGAGCGAGCGACCAGGCGTCGAAGAGGGCGACCCAGCCGCGCAGTACGGCGCTGTCGTCGCGGTCCCAGGCGCGCAGCCGCCAGCCGGGGCGGGCGCTGTCGCCGTGCACCTCGACGAGGCCGGCGAGCCGGGCGGTGTCCCAGTCGGCGCGGACCTGAGCGGCGGTCAGGCCCAGGTCGGCGGCGGCCCGTTCGGCGGTCGCGTCGGAGAGGGTGGCCTTGCCGTCGGCGGTGGCGCCGTCCCGGCCCGGGCCGAGCGAGGCGTCGGCCCAGTGGGCGACGCGGGCGGCGGCGGCCAGTACGGAGCGCGCCATTCTGGCCAGCTCCGCGGGTGCCGGTGTGCCCTCCGGAGGGCGGGGTGCGGCGCGGCGCGGGCGCCGCTGGTTCACAGCTGAGGGGGCGGCGGCCAGGGGTCGCGGGCGGACGAGTCGAAGCCTGGAGTCGCGCGGGATACGGGACGTCACGGGTGCAGTCTTCCGGTTGACGGTCCGAAAACCCAAACGGAATGTCACGGGGGGCGACGGGACTGGCCAACGCCGGGCCCTTGAGGGGGCCTCGGGGACGGGTTCAGGCCAGCGGTTCGGCATTAAACGGAATCAGGGCGACCGTCCAGTCCGGCGTCGCCGCGGGCGCTCACATCAGGGGGGTCAGGAAGCGTCGCAGGGCCTCTTCGTACGCCTTCGGGTCGGCGTTCCACATGGCGCCGTGCGGGGCGTCACGGACGGTGTGGAGGGCGACGAGGTTCGGGCGGGCTTCGGCAAGGCGGCGGGAGTACGCCCAGGGGGCGAGGTGGTCGTCGGGCCCGTGGAAGATCAGGGTCGGGACCGTCACATGGGTCGCCTCGGAGATGCGGTCTCCCTCCAGGCCCGTCCTCCCCTGCGCGGCCCTTACGGCGAGCGGCAGCAGGGCGCCCGGGGTGCGGCGGGCCGAGGCCAGGGCGCGCAGGGTGGTGGGCCAGCTGAGCACCGGGGAGTCGAGGATCAGCCCGGAGACGCGCTCGCGCAGCCCGGAGTGGGCGGCGGCGCGCAGCGCCATGGTGGCGCCGGTGGACCAGCCGTACAGGACGACCTCGTCGGCGCCGTGCTGGACGGCGTGGCGGATCGCCGCGTCCAGGTCGCGCCACTCGGTCTCGCCGAGGTGGTTCAGGCCGTCCGGGGAGCGGGGGGCGCCGGGGTCGCCGCGGTAGGCGAGGTCGAGCACCGGGAAGCGCTGCTCGTGCAGGAACTCCATGACGTTCATGGGGTGTTCGCGGGTCGCGCCGAGGCCGTGCACGGTGATCACCCAGGTGTCGCGCAGGCCGGGCACGAACCAGGCGGGCAGGGCGCCGAGTTCGCCGAGGATCTCGACGTCCCGGTGGCCGAGGCCGAGGGCGGTGCGCGGGGTGCCGACGTGGGTGTTCGGGGTGAGCCACACCTTGTCGCCGGGTTCGAGGGCGCCGGTCGTGACGCGTTCCAGACGGCGTACGACGGTGTCGGCGGAGTGGCTGGCGGCGCCGAGGACGGGGCCGACGACCGCGTGGGTGCCGGCGCCGGTGAGGCCGTACACGCCGGGGCGCAGGGCGGCCAGGTCGCGGGTGAGGGCGATCTGGCCGGCGGCCGTGGCGTGCACGGTGAGCCGGGGTTCGGTGGGCAGGGGCCGGCCCGGGGGCGCCTTGAGTGCGGCGTCGCTCGCGAACCGGCCGGCCGCCACGGAGGCTGCGCCGGCGGCCAGGGCTACGGTGACGGCGGCGGCCGTCGCTTTGACAGTGCGCACCCGTCCAGTGTCCTGGCCGAGGGCGCGACCGGCCAGCGGGAGGGAGGGGTCGGGTGAAGCGGCCGGGTTCGGGGGTGCGGGGAAGGTGGGCACCGCCGGGCAGGAGCGTCATGGCTGAGCGCCGTTGCGGCGGGAAGACGGGGCCGATGGTTGATGGGGCGACGACAAAGACGCGGGCGACGGATGCCGGGGCGGCAGTTCAGCGGCGCTGCCCGTACCCCCGTAGCTTCTCCCCCGCCTCCTCCACCTGGTCCCTCGACAGCAGGTGCGGGGACATTCCCGGTACCGATGTCGCCGTCAGCCACAGGTGGCACATCCACTCCAGCTGGGCCGTGCGGTCGTAGGCCTGGTCGAGGGTCGTGCCATACGCCATCGTGCCGTGGTTCTGGAGGAGGCAGGCCGTGCGGTCGGTGAGGGCGCGGAGCATGTTCTCGGCCAACTCGTCGGTGCCGTAAGTCGCATAAGGGGCGACTCGGACGGGTCCGCCGAGGGCGCCGGCCATGTAGTGGATCGCCGGGAGCTCGGGGACGAGGGTCGAGACGGCCGTCGCGTGCACGGCGTGGGTGTGGACGACCGCGCGGGCGTCGGTCGTGCGGTACACGGCGAGATGCATGGGCAGCTCGCTGGTCGGGGTCAGCGTGCCGAGCAGCTGCCGTCCGTCGAGGCCGACGCCCGTGATGTCGTCCGGCGCGAGCCGGTCGTACGGCACGCCCGAGGGCGTGACCAGCACGGTGTCGCCGACGCGCACGGAGACGTTGCCGGAGGTGCCGACGACCAGCCCGTCGGACACGGTGCGGCGGGCGGTCGCGACGAGCACCTCCCAGGCGCGCGCCTCCTCGGGGAGCGCACCCCTCCCCCACCCCTCGGGCACATCCTGTGCGCCCTCCCCGGCATCCCGCCCGTCCCGCTGGTCCCGCCGCTGCTCAGCCATGCCGCGATCCTGCCAGGGGCGCCCCCAAGTCGCCGTGGGGCGGGCGCACTTTAGGGCGGAGGGCACACTTCCGGCAGAGGACATCAGCTGACATATCACCCTCTTCTCATGCTTGGCCGGAGATCAGCGAGCATTCGGCGATCTTCCAGTAATCTCCCCGTGATTTCTCGTGCACGTCGCCATTCCGGGGGGAAACATGGCCCGTGATCGCAAACCGTTACGCCGCCGCACGCGCGTGATCGCCGTCGCCGTCGCGGCGCTCACCGCCGGGGGGACCGTCCTCGCCGAGCTGCCGGCCTCGGCGGCGAGCCTGCCGAAGGGACACGACGTCTCCTCGCACCAGAAGAACGTCGACTGGTCCAAGGCGAAGGCCAAGGGCGCGAAGTTCGTCTACATCAAGGCGACCGAGTCCACGAACTACAAGAACCCCTACTTCGGCCAGCAGTACAACGGCGCCCGCAACGCCGGCATCGTCCGCGGCGCCTACCACTTCGCCCTGCCGAACAAGTCGTCGGGCCGGACGCAGGCGGCGTACTTCGTGCACAACGGCGGGGCCTGGACCGCGGACGGCTGGACGCTGCCGCCCGCGCTCGACATCGAGTACAACCCGTACGACAAGAAACACAAGTGCTACGGGGTCAGCAAGGCCGGCATGGTCAACTGGATCACCTCGTTCAGCAACGAGGTGAAGCGGCTCACCGGCCGCCGCCCGGTGATCTACACGACCGCCCACTGGTGGAACACGTGCACCGGCGGCAGCCGCGCCTTCGCCGCCAACCACGCGCTGTGGATCGCGCGGCACGACT
The DNA here is from genome assembly GCF_040643775.1 of Streptomyces sp. NPDC047081. Classification (NCBI taxonomy): domain Bacteria; kingdom Bacillati; phylum Actinomycetota; class Actinomycetes; order Kitasatosporales; family Streptomycetaceae; genus Streptomyces; species Streptomyces sp. NPDC047081. Next base: position 63,205 of record NZ_JBEYUY010000039.1, read on the forward strand.
CGGCGGACGCGGGGGCACTGCCGGCCGGCTGGTCGTTCTGGACCTTCTGGCAGTACGACAACAGCGGGAGCCTGCCGGGTGACCAGAATCTCTTCAACGGGTCCCTGAGCCAGCTGAGGAAGTTCGCACGGGGCTACTGAGCCTTCCGGCCCACTTCGGACACCACGAAGCCCACCCCAGTTCACCTTCCGTTTACCCAGGTTACGTACGTTCATCCGGCCAATGACCTCGAACGATTGCCTGGGTAAATGGAAAACTTCTCGCTGATCCTCGCGATTGTGGTGGTGACCGCACTCGCGTTTGATTTCACGAACGGTTTCCACGACACCGCCAACGCGATGGCCACGACCATCTCGACCGGTGCGCTCAAGCCCAAGGTCGCGGTGGCCATGTCCGCCGTGCTCAACCTTGTGGGTGCCTTCCTCTCCGTGGAGGTCGCCAACACGATCTCCAAGGGTCTCGTCGACGAGACCGGCATACGTCCCGAGGTCATATTCGCCGCCCTGGTGGGCGCGATCCTCTGGAACCTGGTGACCTGGCTGGTGGGCCTGCCCTCCAGCTCCTCGCACGCCCTGATGGGCGGTCTGATCGGCGCCACCATCGCCTCGGCGGGCATGGGCGCGGTCCACGGTGACGTACTGGTCACCAAGGTCCTGATCCCGGCGCTCGCCGCCCCGATCGTGGCGGGCGTCGCCGCGATGCTGGCGACCCGCCTCTCCTACACCCTCGGCAGGAAGGCCGACGGCAAGGCAGCGGCGAAGGGCTACCGCGCGGGCCAGATCGCCTCGGCGGGCCTGGTCTCCCTCGCGCACGGCACCAACGACGCGCAGAAGACGATGGGCATCATCACCCTCGCCCTGGTCGCCGGCGGCGCCGTCGCCCCCGACTCCGACCCGCCCACCTGGGTCATCCTCTCCGCGGGCCTGGCCATCGCGCTCGGCACCTACCTCGGCGGCTGGCGCATCATCCGCACCATGGGCAAGGGCCTGACCGACCTCCAGCCGCAGCAGGGCTTCGCCGCCCAGACCAGCGCGGCGACGGTCATCCTGGCCTCCTCGCACCTCGGCTTCTCCCTCTCCACCACGCACTCCGTCTCCGGTTCGGTGATGGGCGCGGGCCTGGGCCGCAAGGGCGGTGTGGTCCGCTGGTCCACGGCGACCCGGATGTTCGTGGCGTGGGGCCTGACGCTCCCGGCGGCCGCCCTGGTGGGCGCGCTGGCCGAGTCGGTCACCGACCTCGGCGACTGGGGCACTGCGGTCGTCGCCGTCTTCCTCATCGCCTCCAGCGCCGCGATCTGGAAGATCTCCCGCCGCGAGGTCGTCGACGCGTCGAACGTCGTCGACACGGAGGAGCCGGCCGGCGTGGTCACCACGGCGATCGCGGCCGTGACGCCGCCGCCCGCGGGCACGGTCGCCGAGGACCTGACGGCCACGATCCCCGCCCCCACCGCGGCCCCGGCCACCCCGCCGGCCGCCGTCTGAGCCCCGCGCACCGGTAACGAAGGAATCACCAGCATGAGCATCGACTGGTCGGCCCTGGCCTCCGTCTTCGGCGTCAGCCTCGCGGTCACCGTGGGTCTCGTCGCCCTGTTCACCCTCGGCGTCATGGGCCTCTCCCACCGCGAGCGCGCGGCGGCCCAGGGCAACTCCGCGACCCTCGCGGCCACCGGCGCGTACGTCTGCTTCGCGGGGTGCGCGGCGGCGGTGGCGTACGGCATCAACCTGATCATGGCGAAGGGCTGAGCCCTCGGCCGTACCACCACTCCACACCGTTCCGCGGGGCGGGGAAGCACACATCGACGCTTCCCCGCCCCTTTCGCATGTCCGGATCAGACATGGCCGACCGCCACGATCGGATCGCCGCATCGGTGAAAAATGTCGAAGTGACATGTGTCGAATCGAGCACATCCACCTGGTATCGTCGAATCGATCCCAGCGTTCCGCCAGCCCACACATCGGCCTAGACGCGAAGAAACGAGAGCAGGATGCCCCGCTCATTGGATCCGAGCCTGAACCGCCGCAAACTGCGCATCGAGCTGCGCAGAGCGCGGGAGAAGGCCGAGTTGACTCAACGTGAGGCAGCCGACGCTCTGGAGTGGTCGCTCTCCAAGATCATCCGTATCGAGGCCGGCACGGTCAGTCTCTCGGTCACCGACCTGCGGGCCCTGCTCACCGGGTACGGGGTGACGGACGCTCAGCTCATCGCCGAACTGGAAGCGGCGGCCCGTGGCTCCAAGGGGCAGAGTTGGTGGACGCCCTTCGCCGACGTACTGAACCCGGCGTTCACTCAGTACCTGGGGTACGAGAGCGCCGCGGACACCGTACGCACGTATCACGCCATCGTCGTCCCGGGCTTCCTTCACACCGAGGACTACGCGGAGGCGCTGCTCGCCCCGCAGGCCCCGCAGGAACGCGTGCGCCGCGTGGTGGAACTGCGCACGGCCCGCCAGGACCGGCTCTTCGAGGGCGACGACTCCCCCGAGCTGACGTTCGTGGTCGACGAGGCGGCCCTGCGCCGCCGGATCGGCACACCCGCCGTGATGCGCCGTCAGCTGCAGCACATCAAGAAGATGACGGAGCACCCTCGGGTGACCATCCAGGTGCTGCCCTTCAGCGCGGGCGCCCACTACTCGACGCTCGGCAGCTTCATCCTGCTCGGCTTCAAGGACGACGACGACCTGCTGTGGCTGGAGCACGCGACGGGGCAGATCGCCGTCCGGGACGACCACGAACTCATCGCCCGGTACCAGGAGTGCTTCGCCCTGCTCACCGACATGGCACTCAAGGGGGACGACGCCGTCGCCCTGATCGACGACGCGGCTCGGGACTTCGGCACCAGTTAGGCCATGAGCCCTACGGGAGGGGCGATGGGGCGGCTTACCGAACGACTTACTGCATCAATGCGGTCCCGGGGACGTGAACGCTTCGAACCGACGGCAGAGGCCGATGTGCCTCTTGAGGAGCCACAGCGCATCGATTCGCTGTCGGACAACGAGTTACTCGACCGCGTCACCGACCACGATCCGAAGACCGAGAACTTCAAGGCCATCCGTGATGCCGAGAGCAGTCAGCGCATCGCGGAGGACCAGGCGTTCTCCAGAACCGCGATCCAGCGCTTCTCCGCTGCGACACTGTGCATGGTCGCGGTCATACTCTCGCTGAGCTTTCTCTGCTATGCGGCTCGCGGCATCCACCTGTCGATACCGAGGCCGGTGGCAATCGCTCTCGGACTGGCCGCCACAAGTGCCCTCAGCGCGGTCGGTGTCGCTCTCGGCCGCTTCCTGCGGCGCCCGGGCCGGGGCGGGCAGGAGTGAAGTGCACGAGGCGGCGGACCGGATCAAGGCCGTATCCCCAGCCCACACCACCGGCCAGGGCAACAGTCAGCGCCACCACTCCCCAGACGATCAACTTGTTCCTGGTGCCGTCCGCCAGAAGCGAACTGGCCGCTCCCGCCACGCTCGCCACCAGACCGCACATCACGCAGTACCTCGCGAGGACAAGCCCGTCAGTACGGTGTGTCCTCCGGCGTCCGCTGTCGCTCCACATCTCGCTCCCCTCCCAAGTCGGTCACATCCGCTCGCCGTTGCCGAGGGGGCGGGATCTGAGCCCCACGAGAAACAACTGCCAGGGGCCCTGCCGGAGACGGATGAGTGCGGAGCCCGTCGGATCCTTCGTGTCGCGGACCAGTACTCCTCCCGAGACGACGGCAACCCCTACGCAGGTGTCACCGTTCAACGAATGGGTGCTGATCCGCCACGCACTCTCGGACGGTCCCCCGTCGACCACACCGACCTCCTCGACTCGCGAGTCAGCGCCTCGAAGGTGTCTGCGGATGCCGGCAAACGTAGCGTCGCCACACACAGCCGCACAGGCCCCCCGCGGAACGGGCCGTAAACGCCCTCCGCCACTCGCCCTACCGCTCGCCGGATTCTCCACTTCAGTCTAGAGAGACCTGACCGGGTCGGCCAGTGACCGAACCGGCCCCCGTGTGGGCCTCAGCACACTCCCCCGTCGCAGGTCAACGGCAAGTTGACTGCCGTTCGGGGGCGTGGTGGACTGCCGGGGCCATGTACGGCGGCAAGGGAGGAAGCCGGTGCGAGTCCGGCGCGGTCCCGCCACTGTCACCGGGGTAGGTAGCCCCGGGAGCCAGGAACTCCCACCGCCGGTCTCGTCGAACCAGGGCGTGGACACCCTGAGTGAGGACATATCGCCATGCGCGGCTGCCTGTTGAGCGTCAACGCCCGAGCGCTGCCCGATCCCACGGCCGGCTGAGCCGATGCGTGCCGATCGCGTCTTCGCGTACGGCGCCGCCGCCGGGCTCGTCGGGGATCTGCTGCTCGGTGATCCGCGCCGGGGGCATCCCGTCGCCGTCTTCGGGCGGGCCGCGGGCGCCGTGGAGAGGGTGTTGTGGCGCGACCACCGCGGGTGGGGCGCGCTGCACACCGCCGTGTGCGTCGGCGGGGCGGTGGGGCTCGGTGCCGTCGCGGAGAGAGTCGTACGGCCGTCCCGTACCGCTTCCGTCGCGCTGACCGCCGCCGCCACCTGGGCCGTTGTCGGCGGGACTTCGCTCGCGCGTGAGGCCCGGGCCGTCGGGCGGGCCCTGGAGGCCGGGGACGTCGAGGGGGCGCGGGCGCGGCTGCCGCATCTGTGCGGGCGGGATCCGCAGGCGCTGGACGCCGACGGGATCGCGCGGGCCGTCGTCGAGTCCGTCGCCGAGAACACCTCGGACGCCGTCGTCGGGGCACTGGTGTGGGGGGCCGTCGGCGGGGTGCCGGGGCTGCTCGGCTTCCGTGCCGTGAACACGCTCGACGCCATGGTCGGGCACCGGTCGGCCAAGTACCGGCGGTATGGGTGGGCTTCGGCCCGGCTGGACGACGTCGCCGGCTGGCCGGGGGCACGGCTCACCGCCTCGCTCGCCACGGTCGCGGGCGACGACCCCCGGGGCGCGGTACGGGCCTGGCGCACCGACGCCGCCAAGCATCCGAGCCCCAACGCCGGGCCCGTGGAGGCCTCCTTCGCGGGCGCGCTCGGCGTGCGGCTGGGCGGGACGCTGTCGTACGGCGGGCGCGTCGAGCACCGGCCCGTGCTGAACACCGAGGGGCGCGCCGTCGCCGTACAGGACATCGAGCGGGCGGTACGGCTCTCCCGGCGCGTCGGTCTGCTCGCGCTCGGCGTCAGTGTCGCCGCGCGGCTGCTGGTGAAGGGACGTACGAAATGAGCGGGGGGCTGCTCGTCGCCGGGACCACCTCCGACGCGGGCAAGAGTGTCGTCACCGCGGGGATCTGCCGGTGGCTGGTACGGCAGGGGGTCAAGGTCGCGCCCTTCAAGGCGCAGAACATGTCCCTGAATTCGTTCGTGACCAGGGAAGGTGCCGAGATCGGGCGGGCGCAGGCCATGCAGGCGCAGGCCTGCCGGATCGAGCCGACCGCGCTGATGAACCCCGTGCTGCTCAAGCCGGGGAGCGAGCAGAGCAGTCAGGTCGTGCTCATGGGGAAGCCCGTGGGCGAGCTGAGTGCGCGCGGCTATCACGGGGGGCGGCAGCAGCAGTTGCTCGGGACCGTGCTGGAGTGCCTCGCCGAGCTGCGGGGCACGTATGACGCGGTGATCTGTGAGGGGGCGGGCAGTCCGGCCGAGATCAATCTGCGCCGGACCGACATCGTGAACATGGGGATCGCCCGGAGCGCCGGGCTGCCCGTGCTCGTCGTCGGCGACATCGACCGTGGCGGCGTCTTCGCCTCCTTCTTCGGGACCGTCGCGCTGCTGTCGCAGGAGGACCAGCGGCTTGTCACCGGGTTCCTCGTCAACAAGTTCCGGGGGGACGTCTCCCTGCTGGAGCCCGGGCTCGACATGCTGCACGGGCTCACCGGGCGGCGGACGTACGGGGTACTGCCCTTCCGGCACGGGCTCGGCATCGACGAGGAGGACGGACTGCGGGTGTCGTTGCGCGGGACCGTCCGGGAGTCCAACACCGCCCCGCCCGTCGGGGAAGACGTGCTGCGGGTCGCCGTCTGCGCGATCCCCCTCATGTCCAACTTCACCGACGTCGACGCCCTGGCCGCCGAGCCGGGTGTGGTCGTGCGGTTCGTCGACCGGCCCGAGGAACTCGCCGACGCCGATCTCGTCGTCATCCCGGGGACCCGGGGGACGGTGAGGGCCCTTGAGTGGCTGCGGGAACGGGGACTTGCCGACGCCCTGGTCCGCAGGGCCGCCGAGCAGCGGCCCGTGCTCGGCATCTGCGGCGGCTTCCAGATCCTGGGTGAGCACATCGAGGACGAGGTCGAGAGCCGGCGGGGGCGGGTGGAGGGGCTCGGGGTGCTGCCCCTGAGGGTGCGGTTCGCCCCCGACAAGATCCTTACCCGGCCGGAGGGGGAGGCACTCGGGGAACGGGTCGAGGGGTACGAGATCCATCACGGGGTCGCCGAAGTGACCGGTGGCGAAACCTTCTTGGACGGGTGCCGGGTCGGGCAGACCTGGGGCACCCACTGGCACGGCTCGCTGGAGTCGGACGGGTTCCGGCGGGCGTTCCTGCGGGAGATGGCGGCCGCCGCGGGCCGCCGTTTCGTACCGGCCCCCGACACCTCGTTCGCCGCGCTGCGCGAGGAGCAGCTCGACCGGCTCGGCGATCTCATCGAACAGCACGCGGACACGGACGCGCTGTGGCGGCTCATCGAGTCCGGCGCGCCGCAAGGACTGCCTTTCATTCCACCGGGAGCGCCCGCATGAGCACAGTCTTGTTGTTGTCGACCGCCGACACGGATCTGCTGGCGGCCCGGGCCGCCTCCGGTGCCGACTACCGGATCGGCAACCCGACGCGCGTGGACGTCGAGGGCGAACTGCCCGCGCTGCTCGACGGCGCGGACATCGCCGTCGTACGGCTGCTCGGCGGCAAGCGCGCCTGGGAGGACGGGCTGGCCGCACTGAAGGTGTCCGGCGTACCGACCGTGCTGCTCGGCGGGGAGGCCGTCCCGGACGCGGAGTTGATGGCCGAGTCGTCGGTGCCGGCGGGTGTGGTCGCGGAGGCCCTGAAGTACCTCGTCGAGGGCGGGCCCGGGAACCTCGTGGAACTCGCGCGGTTCCTCTCCGACACCGTGCTGCTGACGGGCGAGGGGTTCGTCGAACCGCAGAAGATGCCGGAGTACGGCGTCCACGGCGAGCGGGAGTTCGTGGCGGGCCGGCCGACCGTGGGCGTGCTCTTCTACCGGGCCCATGAACTGAGCGGCAACACCGCCTTCGTAGACACCCTGTGCGACGCGATCGAGGCGCGGGGCGTCAACGCCCTTCCCGTGTACTGCGGTTCACTGCGCGGTGCGGACGCGGGGCTGTACGAGCTCCTCGCCAAGGCCGACTCCCTGGTCGCCACCGTCCTAGCCGCCGGCGGCACGCACGCCTCGCAGGCCTCGGCCGGCGGTGACGAGGAGGCCTGGGACATCGGGGCGCTCGCCGACCTCAACGTCCCTGTGCTGCAAGGGCTTTGCCTTACGTCGTCCCGGGCGGCCTGGGACGAGTCGGACGCCGCCCTCTCCCCCATGGACGCGGCGATGCAGGTCGCGATCCCGGAGTTCGACGGGCGGCTCATCACCGTGCCGTTCTCCTTCAAGGAGCAGGGTCCGGACGACGTTCCGGTGTACGTCGCCGACCCCGAGCGGGCCGCGCGGGTCGCCGGAATCGCCGTACGGCACGCTCGGTTGAAGCACAAGCCGAACGCCGACAAGAAGCTGGCGCTCGTCTTCACGGCGTACCCGACGAAGCACTCGCGGGTCGGCAACGCGGTCGGGCTGGACACGCCCGCTTCGGCGGTACGGGTGCTGGACGCGCTCCGGGATGCCGGGTACGTCGTCGAGCCACGCGACGGAGTCGCTCATGTGACCGTCCCCGACAACGGTGACGAGCTGATCCACCGGCTGATCAACGCCGGTGGGCACGACGTCGAGTGGCTCACCGAGGAGCAGCTGGCCGCCGCGCCCGCGCGGGTACCGCTCGCCGACTACCGGGCGTGGTTCGACAAGCTCGACCCCGAGCTGCGGGACGGGATGCTGGAGGCGTGGGGCGAGCCGCCGGGCTCCCTGTACGTCGACGGGGACGACATCGTGCTCGCGTCCCTGCAGTTCGGGAACGTCGTCGTGATGATCCAGCCGCCGCGCGGCTTCGGCGAGAACCCGATCGCGATCTACCACGACCCCGACATGCCGCCGTCGCACCACTACATGGCGGCCTACCGGTGGCTGGAGAACAGCTTCGGAGCCGACGCCGTCGTCCACATGGGCAAGCACGGCACGATGGAATGGCTGCCGGGCAAGGGACTTGGGCTCAGTGGCGGCTGCGCGCCGGACGCCGTCCTCGGGGAACTGCCGCTGATCTACCCGTTCATCGTCAACGACCCCGGCGAGGGCACCCAGGCCAAGCGGCGCGGGCACGCCACCGTCGTCGACCACCTCGTACCGCCGATGGCGCGGGCCGACACGTACGGCGACCTGGCCAAGCTGGAGCAGCTGCTCGACGAGTACGCGCTCGTCTCCGACCTGGACCCGACGAAGGCGCCTGCCGTGCGGGCGCAGATCTGGACGCTGGTCAAGGCGGCCGAGCTGCACCACGACCTACATGTGGACGAGCAGCCGGACGACGGTGACTTCGACGAGTTCGTCATGCACATCGACGGCTATCTGTGCGAGATCAAGGACGTGCAGATCCGGGACGGGCTGCACATCCTGGGCGGCGGGCCGGAGGGTGAGCCTCGGGTCAACCTCGTGCTCGCCGTGCTGCGGGCCTCGCAGGTGTGGGGCGGGCAGGCGAACGCGCTGCCGGGGCTGCGGTCCGCGCTGGCCGCTCACTTCGGGCTGGTCGAGAAGGAGTTGCTCGCCGAGCCGGGTGCCGGGGTGAAGGTCCCGGTCGAGCTGACGGATCTCGTCGAGGGGCCGTCCCGTACGGCCGCCGACGCGATCGACCTGCTGGAGCAGCTGTGCCGGCGGATCGCGGAGGGGATGGAGGAGCGGGGGTGGGTCACGGCCGAGAGCCGTGCCCTCGTCTCCGAGGTCCTCGGCACCGAACTCCCGGACGCCGTCGCGGTGTTGGAGTTCGCGTGCGACGAGGTGGTGCCGCGGCTGGCGCGGACCACCGACGAGATCGGCCACATCCTCAAGGCACTTGACGGCGGTTACGTCCCGGCGGGCCCGTCCGGCTCACCGACGCGCGGGCTGGTCAACGTCCTGCCGACCGGACGGAACTTCTACTCCGTCGACCCCAAGGCGATCCCGTCCAGGCTGAGTTGGGAGGTCGGCCAGTCCCTCGCGGACTCGCTGGTGCAGCGGTACCTCCAGGACACCGGCGAGTACCCGAAGTCCGTCGGGCTCACGGTCTGGGGCACCTCGGCCATGCGGACGCAGGGCGACGACATCGCCGAGATCCTGGCGCTGCTTGGCTGCCGGCCGGTGTGGGACGACGCCTCGCGGCGGGTGACCGGCTTCGAGGTCGTACCGCTGGCGGAGCTCGGGCGGCCGCGCATCGACGTCACCGTCCGGATCTCCGGGTTCTTCCGGGACGCGTTCCCGCACGTGGTCGGGCTGATCGACGACGCCGTGCGCGAGGTCGCCGAGCTGGACGAGCCCGTAGACCGCAACTTCGTGAAGGCGCACGCCGACGAGGACACCGCCGAGCACGGCGACCGGCGGCGCGCGACCGCCCGTGTCTTCGGCTCGAAGCCGGGCGCGTACGGCGCCGGGCTGCTGCCGCTGATCGACGCCCGCAACTGGCGCTCCGATGCCGACCTCGCCGAGGTGTACGCGGTGTGGGGCGGCTACGCGTACGGGCGCGGGCTCGACGGGCGGGCCGCACGCGGGGACATGGAGACGGCGTTCCGGCGGATCGCCGTGGCGGCGAAGAACGTCGACACCCGCGAGCACGATCTCGTCGACGCCGACGACTACTTCCAGTACCACGGCGGCATGGTCGCCATGGTCCGGCACCTGACGGGCGCGAGCCCGGAGGCGTACGTCGGTGACTCGGCGACCCCCGACCAGGTGAAGACGCGCACGCTCGGCGAGGAGACGCACCGCGTCTTCCGCGCGCGGGTGGTCAACCCGCGCTGGATGGCGGCGATGCGGCGGCACGGCTACAAGGGCGCCTTCGAGATGGCGGCGACCGTCGACTACCTCTTCGGGTACGACGCCACGGCCGGGGTCGTGGACGACTGGATGTACGAGAAGCTCAGCGCCGAGTACGTCTTCGCCCCGGAGAACCGGGAGTTCATGAAGAAGTCCAACCCGTGGGCGCTGCGCGGGATCACGGAGCGGCTCCTCGAGGCCGCCGAGCGCGGGCTGTGGGCCGAGCCGGACGCGGACACGCTGGAGCAACTTCGGGCCACCTACCTGGAGTTGGAAGGCGACTTGGAGGGCGACGACCAGTGACCACCCCCTTTCCCTTCACGGCCGTCGTCGGCCAGGACGACCTGCGGCTCGCGCTGCTGCTGAACGCCGTCTCCCCGGCGGTCGGCGGGGTGCTGGTGCGCGGCGAGAAGGGCACCGCCAAGTCGACGGCCGTGCGCGCCCTTTCGGCGCTGCTCCCGGAGGTCCGGGTCGTCCCCGGCTGCCGCTTCTCCTGCGACCCGGGGGCACCCGACCCGGCCTGCCCGGACGGGCCGCACGAGCAGGGGCCGGGGGCCAAACGCCCGGCCCGCATGGTCGAGTTGCCGGTCGGCGCCTCCGAGGACCGGCTCGTCGGCGCCCTGGACATCGAGCGGGCGCTGGCCGAGGGCGTGAAGGCCTTCGAGCCCGGACTGCTCGCCGACGCGCACCGCGGGATCCTCTACGTCGACGAGGTCAACCTCCTCCACGACCACCTGGTCGACCTGCTGCTGGACGCGGCGGCGATGGGCGCCTCGTACGTGGAGCGCGAGGGTGTGTCGGTACGGCATGCCGCCCGCTTCCTGCTCGTCGGCACGATGAACCCCGAAGAGGGCGAGCTGCGACCGCAGTTGCTCGACCGCTTCGGCCTGACGGTCGAGGTCGCGGCCTCCCGGGAGCCCGACCAGCGGGTGGAGGTCGTACGGCGGCGGCTCGCCTACGACGACGATCCGGCTGGTTTCGCCGCGCGTTGGGCGGACGAGGAGGCTTCGGTACGTCAACGGATCGTCGCCGCACGGGAGTTGCTGCCGTCGGTGCGGCTGGGTGACGGGGCGCTGCGGCAGATCGCGGCGACCTGTGCCGCCTTCGAGGTGGACGGCATGCGGGCCGACATCGTGATGGCGCGTACGGCGACGGCGCTGGCGGCCTGGGCCGGGCGGACCGACGTGCTCGCCGAGGACGTACGGCAGGCGGCGCTGCTCGCGCTGCCGCACAGGCGGCGTCGTAACCCCTTCGACGCGCCGGGGCTCGACGAGGACAAGCTCGACGAGACGCTGGAGGAGTTCGCCGAGCCGGAGGACGACGACGATCCGGATCCCGACGGCGGCGGACCGGACGGCGGCGGCGGGCAGCCGTCGCCCGACGCCGGGCCGCAGGACGGCGACACGGACGCGCGGCCCGAGGCCGGCGAGAACGGGCAGCCGCAGGCCTCGGGGGCCGGCGAGCAGTCCGCCGTACGGGCCTCCGAGCCGTTCCGCACCAAGGTGCTGAGCGTGCCCGGGATCGGGGAGGGTGCGGCCGGGCGGCGTTCGCGGGCGCGGACCGAGCACGGGCGGACCACCGGGGCCCGGCGGCCCCGCGGGGCGCTGACCAAGCTGCACCTGGCGGCGACCGTGCAGGCCGCGGCACCCCATCAGCGGGCGCGCGGCCGGTCGGGGCCGGGGCTGGTGGTGCGGCGGGACGATCTGCGGCAGGCGACCCGGGAGGGGCGCGAGGGCAACCTCGTGCTGTTCGTGGTCGACGCCTCCGGGTCGATGGCGGCCCGGCAGCGGATGAGCGCCGTGAAGGGGGCTGTGCTGTCGCTGCTGCTGGATGCGTATCAGCGGCGGGACAAGGTGGGGCTCGTGACCTTCCGGGGGTCGGCGGCCGATGTGGCGCTGCCGCCGACCTCGTCCGTGGACGCGGCGGCCGTACGGCTGGAGTCGTTGCCGACCGGCGGGCGTACGCCGCTCGCGGCCGGGCTGCTCAAGGCGCACGACGTGCTACGGGTGGAGCGGTTGCGGGATCCGGCGCGGCGGGCGCTGGTGGTCGTGGTGACCGACGGGCGGGCCACGGGTGGGCCCGAGCCGGTGGCGCTGGCTTCGCGGGCTGCCCGGCTCTTCGCCGCCGAAGGCGTCGCGTCCGTGGTCGTCGACTGCGAGTCGGGGCCCGTGCGGCTGGGGCTGGCCGGGCAGCTCGCGGGTGAACTCGGGGGCACGGCGGTCACCTTGGACGAGTTGCGGGCCGACTCGATCGCCGGGCTGGTCAAGGACGTACAGAGGAGGGCCGCGTAATGCCTCAGGGGCAGCCGAGTGTGGTGCCGGACGACGGGCTGACGACCCGTCAACGGCGTAACCGGCCGTTGGTGGTTGTGCACACGGGCATCGGCAAGGGCAAGTCCACCGCCGCCTTCGGGCTCGCGCTGCGGGCCTGGAATCAGGGGTGGCCGATCGGGGTGTTCCAGTTCGTGAAGTCGGCGAAGTGGAAGGTCGGCGAGGAGCGGGCGCTGCGCGTGCTCGGGGACTCCGGTGAGGGCGGGTCCGTCGACTGGCACAAGATGGGCGAGGGGTGGTCCTGGGTTCAGCGGGACGCCCAGATGGACAACGAGGAGAAGGCCCGGGAGGGCTGGGAGCAGGTCAAGCGGGACCTGGCGGCGGAGACGTACCAGCTGTACGTGCTGGACGAGTTCGCCTACCCGATGCACTGGGGTTGGGTCGACACCGATGAGGTGATCGACGTGCTGCGGAACCGGCCCGGCACCCAGCATGTGGTCATCACCGGGCGGAACGCTCCCGAGAAGCTTGTCGACTTCGCCGACCTCGTGACCGACATGTCCAAGGTCAAGCACCCGATGGACGCGGGCCAGAAGGGCCAGAGGGGCATCGAGTGGTGACTGCCGTACCCCGGTTGGTGATTGCCGCGCCGGCTTCCGGCAGCGGCAAGACCACCGTTGCCACGGGGCTGATGGCCGCGTTCGCCGCGCGGGGGCTCGCCGTGTCCCCGCACAAGGTGGGGCCGGACTACATCGATCCCGGGTATCACGCGCTCGCCACCGGGCGTGTGGGGCGGAACCTCGACGCGTACATGTGCGGGCCGGAGTTGATCGGGCCGCTGTTCGCGCACGGGGCTCGTGGGTGTGACATCGCCGTCGTCGAGGGTGTGATGGGGCTGTACGACGGGGCCGCGGGGGAGGGTGAACTGGCGTCCACCGCTCATGTGGCGAAGTTGCTGCGGGCGCCGGTCGTGCTGGTCGTCGACGCTTCGTCGCAGTCGCGGTCCGTGGCCGCGCTGGTGCACGGGTTCGTGTCCTGGGATCCGGAGGTGCGGGTCGGGGGCGTGATTCTGAACAAGGTCGCGTCCGATCGGCACGAGGAGCTTCTGCGGGAGGCGTTGGAGCAGGTGGGGGTGCCTGTTCTGGGGGTGCTGCGGCGGGTGGCGCAGGTGGACACGCCCTCGCGGCACCTGGGGCTGGTTCCGGTCGCCGAGCGGCGGGCCGAGGCCGTGGACGCGGTGGCGGCGATGGCGGCGCAGGTCGGGCAAGGGTGCGATCTGGAAGGGCTGTTGGAGCTGGCGCGGAGTGCGGGGGCGCTGTCCTGTGCCGCGTGGGAACCGCCCGCAACACCAGCAGGACAGCTAGCCGTCGTCGCTGTTGCCGGTGGTCAGGCCTTCACGTTCTCCTATGCGGAGCACGCCGAGCTGCTCACCGCCGCCGGCGCCGAAGTCGTCACCTTCGACCCCCTCCGTGATGAGCAACTGCCCGACGGAACCCAGGGGTTGGTCGTCGGCGGCGGTTTCCCCGAGGTCTACGCCGCCGAGCTGTCCGCCAACGAGCCGCTGCGCAAGGCCGTTGCCGCGCTCGCCGAGAGCGGTGCTCCCGTCGCCGCCGAGTGTGCCGGGCTGCTGTATCTGTGCCGTGAGCTCGACGGGCGGCCCATGTGCGGGGTACTGGACGCCACCGCACGGATGAGTGAGCGGCTCACCCTCGGCTATCGGGACGCCGTCGCCGTCAGTGACAGTGCGCTGGCCGTCGCCGGGACGCGGATGCGGGGGCACGAGTTTCATCGGACCGTCGTCGAGCCCGGCGCGGGGGCGGCTCCCGCCTGGGGGGTACGCGCCCCTGACCGGCGGGTCGAAGGTTTCGTGGAAAAGGGTGTGCACGCGAGTTATCTGCACACGCACTGGGCGGCCGAGCCCGGTGTGGCCCGTCGGTTCGTGGAGAGGTGCCGGACGTCATGAGCAGCAACAGCAGCAGGCTGATCGGGGTCGGGGTCGGGCCCGGCGATCCGGAGCTGGTGACCGTCAAGGGCGTCAACGCCCTGCGCGCCGCCGACGTCGTCGTCGTACCCGTGATGGCTGCGTTTGATGGAAAAGATGGCGGTGAGCGGGGGCGGGCCGAGGCCACCGTGCTGCACTATGTGCCCGCCGAGAAGGTCGTCCGGGTCGTGTTCGCGCTCAACGAGCGCAGTGACCGCGGGCGGCGGGAGGCCGCCTGGGACGCGGCCGGGGAGCGGGTCGCCGCGTTGCTGCGGGCCCACTCCGCCGTCGCCTTCGCGACCATCGGCGATCCGAACGTGTACTCCACCTTCACCTATCTCGCGCAGACCATCGCCGAGCTCGTGCCGGGGACGGTGGTCGAGACCGTGCCCGGGATCACCGCCATGCAGGACCTCGCCGCCAGGTCGGGGGCCGTGCTGACGGAGGGCACCGAGCCGCTCACGCTCGTGCCCGTCACCGCGGGGGCCGCCGTACTCAAGGACGCGCTCGCCGGGCCCGGCACGGTCGTCGCGTACAAGTTCGGTCGGCAGGCCGGTGAGGTCGCCGAGGCGCTGCGGGAGACCGGGCGGATCGGCGACGCGGTGTGGGGGTCGGCGCTCGGCCTCGACGCGGAGTCCATCCGGCCCGCCGCCGAGCTCGACGGCACCCCGCTGCCGTACCTCTCCACGCTCATCGCGCCCGCGCGGCGCGACGGCGGACGGGGCGGCAAGTTGTGACCGGCCGCAGCTCAGCCGGCCAGGCCGACGACCAGCCAGATGAACGCCGCCCCGGCGACCGTGCACAGCAGGGTCGAGCGGGCGGGGTGTTCGTGGTGGGCCTCGGGGAGGATCTCGGCCGCGGCCAGGTAGAGGAGTACACCGCCGAAGAGGCCGAGATAGCCGCCGAGCAGGCCCTCCGGGATGGTGACGAAGGCCGTCGAGGCGGCGCCGACCACCGGGGCCGCCGCGTCCGCGAACAGCATGATCAGCGCCTTGCGACGGGCGTTTCCGTACAGGCTCGTGATCGTGTACGTGTTGAAGCCGTCCGCGAAGTCGTGGGCGACCACGGCCAGCGCGACCGCCGTGCCCATGCCGCCGCCGACCTGGAAGGCCGCGCCGATCGCCACGCCGTCCATCGCGCTGTGGCCGACCATCGCGGCGGCTGCCGTCAGGCCCACCTCGGGCGCCCGGCTGTCGGCGTCGGTCTCCTCGCCGCCGTGCGCGGCCCGGCGGGCGGCGAGCAGGCGTTCGACCAGGTGGGCGAGGAGGAAGCCGGCCACGAACAGGAGCAGGGCCGCGGGTACGCCGAAGACCTCCTCGCCGGCCGCGTCCAGCGCCTCCGGCAGCAGATCCAGGCCGACCACGCCCAGCATCAGGCCACCGGCCAGTCCCAGGACCAGATGGCGACGGTCGGTCACGCGCTGTGCCGTCCAGCCGCCGGCCAGCGTCATCAGGAACGCGCCGAGCGCGACGAAGACCGCCATGGGGTCTTGTTATCCGATCGACCGTCGTTCGCGCACATCGGGCGGCCGCGGCGGCAGCACCCGTAAGAGCTTTTGTACTACTTGTTCACGAGAGGACCGAATTCCATGGCCGACGCCGCCATCTCGACCGGTGCCCCCACCAGCAAGGTGACCTTCGTCGGTGCCGGCCCCGGCGCCGCCGACCTGCTGACGTTCCGTGCCGCGCGCGCCATCGCCGAGGCCGACGTGGTGATCTGGGCCGCGAGCCTGGTCCAGGAGGAGGTCCTCGAACACGCGCGCGAGGGGGCGGAGATCCTCGACTCGGCGACGATGTCGCTGGAGGACGTGGTGGCCGTGTACGAGCGGGCGCGGGCGGAGGGCCTGCGGGTCGCCCGCATCCACTCGGGCGACCCGGCCCTCTGGGGCGGTACGCAGGAGCAGCTGGACCGGTGCGCGGGGATCGGGATCGCCACGGAGGTCGTGCCCGGTGTCTCCGCCTTCTCGGCCGTCGCCGCGCTCGCGCAGCGCGAGCTGACGATCCCCGAGGTCGCGCAGTCCGTGGTGCTCACCCGGCTCGGCGGCGGCAAGACGCCGATGCCGCCGGGCGAGGAGGTGCGGGAGTTCGCCAAGCACGGCACGACCATGGCGATCTTCCTGTCCGCCGCGCGCAGCGGGCAGCTGGTGCGGGAGCTGCTGGAGGGCGGCTATCCGACGTCCACGCCGGTCGTGGTCGCCTACCAGGCGACCTGGCCGGAGGAGCTGGTCGTGCGATGCACGGTCGGGACGCTGGAGGAGACGGTCAAGGAGCACAAGCTCTGGAAGCACACCCTCTTCCTGGTCGGCCCGGCGCTCGACGCCGAGGGCACGCGCTCGCACCTCTACCACCCCGGGCACTTCCACGGGTACCGCAAGGCCGACCCGGAGGCCCGTCGGGCGCTGCGCGAGCGAGGGGCCAGCACGTGAGTGGCTTGATCACAGTCGTCGGTACGGGGACGGGGGCGCCGCTTCCCACCGGGGTGCTGGCCGGTGCCCGCCTCGTCGTGGGCGGCCGGCGGCATCTGGCGGCCGCACCGGTGCCGGACGAGGCCGAGCAGGTCGTACTCGGGCCGCTGGCGCCGGCGCTGGACGTCATCGAGCGGTATCTGGAGAAGGACGGCCGGGTGGTGGTGCTGGCTTCGGGCGACCCCGGGTTCTTCGGGATCGTGCGGGTGCTGGCCGAACGGTTCGGGGCGGAACGGCTGGACGTGCGGGCGGGCGTGTCGTCGGTGGCGGCGGCCTTCGCTCGGGTCGGGCTGCCGTGGGACGACGCGGTGGTGGCGAGCGCGCATGGGCGGGAGCTGCGGACGGCCGTGAATGTGTGCCGCGCTCGGCCGAAGGTGGCGGTGCTGACGGGGCCGGG
The DNA here is from genome assembly GCF_040643775.1 of Streptomyces sp. NPDC047081. Lineage (NCBI taxonomy): Bacteria > Bacillati > Actinomycetota > Actinomycetes > Kitasatosporales > Streptomycetaceae > Streptomyces > Streptomyces sp. NPDC047081. The sequence goes on from NZ_JBEYUY010000039.1 coordinate 80,413, forward strand.
TGCGGGGCCCGCGGAGCTGGGGGCGGCGCTCGGGTCGAGCGCGCGGGTCCTCGTCGTCGCCTCGGCGCTCGGGTCCGCCGACGAGCGGGTGGAGCGGGTCACGCCCGTCGAGGCCGCCGCTCGGGACTGGGGCAGCGATGTCAGTGTGGTGCTGTGCCTGGACGAGAGCCGGGGGCTCGGCGGTGTGCGTACCGTCGCCGGGGCCGCCGTCGGGCCTGACGGGTGGGCGTTGGACGAGGGTGCGTTCGAGCATCGCGACTCGATGATCACCAAGTCCGAGGTGCGGGCGCTCGCGCTGGCCAAACTCGGGCCGCGGCTCGGTGAGTTGGTGTGGGACGTCGGTGCCGGGTCCGGTTCCGTGGCCGTGGAGTGCGCGCGCTTCGGGGCCGCCGTCGTCGCCGTGGAGAAGGCCGCCGACGGGGTGGCGCGGATCGCCGCCAACGCCCGGGCGCACGGGGTGTACGTGGACGCCGTGCACGGTTCGGCGCCCGACGCGCTGGACCGACTCCCCGACCCCGACGCCGTGTTCATCGGTGGCGGTGGGCGCGAGCTGCCCGGGATCGTCGCCGCGTGCGCCCGGCGGTCCCGGCGGGCGGTCGTCGTCGCCATGGCCGCGCTGGACCGCGTACCGGCGGCCCGTGCGGCACTCGTCGAGGCCGGATTCACCTGCGACGGCGTGCTGTTGCAGTCCTCGCGGCTCGCACCCCTGCCGGGGGACGTGACACGACTGGCCGCGACCAATCCCGTTTTCCTGCTGTGGGGGAACCGAACCCCCGTATCCGATGAAGGAGTTGCTCAGTGATCGGCCTCATTTCCGCCACCGCGGCGGGGGCGGCTGCGCGCGACCGGCTGGCCGCGGCATGGCCGGAGCGGACGCGTGTGTACGAGGGTCCCGTGCGGGACGCCGTACGGGCCGCGTTCGCGGAGTGCGAGCAGCTCGTGTGCTTTCTCGCCGCGGGAGCGGTCGTACGGCTCGTGGCACCGCTGCTGGAGGACAAGGCGACCGACCCCGGTGTGGTGTGCGTCGACGAGGGCGGGCGGTTCGCCGTGTCGCTGGTCGGCGGGCACGGAGGCGGGGCCAATGAACTCGCCGGTGAGGTCGGGGAGTTGCTGGGAGCGACCCCGGTGGTGACCACGGCCACGGACGCGGTGGGGGTGCCGGGGCTGGACACGCTCGGGATGCCGGTGGAGGGAGATGTCGCCGGGGTCTCACGGGCGCTGCTCGACGGTGAACCGGTCGCCCTCCACGCGGAGTTGGCCTGGCCGCTTCCGCCGCTCCCGGTGTCCGCCGAAGGCTCGTACACGATCCGCCTGTCGGACCGCCTCACGGATCCGGCCGAACACGAGGTCGTCCTGCGGCCCCCGTCCCTCGTCGTCGGCGTGGGTGCCTCCAAGGGTGCGCCCGTCGACGAGGTGCTGGAGTTGGTCGAGGGCGCCCTGCGCGACGCCGGACTGTCGGCGAAGTCGCTCGCCGAGCTCGCCACCGTCGACGCCAAGGCCGGCGAACCCGGCATCGTCGAGGCCGCCGCACGGCTCGTTGTTCCTCTTGTCACGTACTCCGCCGAGGAGTTGGCGAAGGTCGAGGTGCCCAACCCCTCCGACGCGCCGCTCGCCGCCGTCGGCACCCCCTCCGTCGCCGAGGCCGCAGCCCTCGTGCGCGGCGGTGAACTCCTGGTCCCCAAGCGGAAGTCGGCGCGGGCGGACGGGCACGCCTCGATGGCGACCTGCGCCGTCGTACGGCGGCCCGGGCGCGGGCGGCTCGCGGTCGTCGGGCTCGGGCCCGGCGCGCGGGACCTCGTGACTCCGCGGGCCACCGCCGAACTCCGGCGCGCCTCCGTGCTCGTCGGGCTCGACCAGTACGTCGACCAGATCCGTGACCTGCTGCGCCCCGGCACCCTGATCCTGGAGTCCGGGCTCGGGGCCGAGGAGGAGCGCGCGCGGACCGCCGTCGCCGAGGCCCGCAAGGGGCAGGCCGTCGCGCTCATCGGGAGCGGGGACGCCGGGGTGTACGCCATGGCCTCCCCCGCGCTCGCCGAGGCCTCGGACGACATCGACGTGATCGGGGTGCCCGGGGTGACCGCCGCGCTCGCGGCCGGGGCGATCCTCGGTGCGCCGCTCGGGCACGACCACGTCTCCATCAGCCTCTCCGACCTGCACACACCGTGGGAGGTCATCGAGCGGCGGGTACGCGCGGCGGCCGAGGCGGACCTCGTGGTCACCTTCTACAACCCCCGCTCCCGGGGCCGCGACTGGCAGTTGCCGAAGGCCCTCGCGATCCTGGCCGGACACCGGGAGGCGGGCACGCCGGTCGGAGTCGTGCGGAACGCGTCGCGACCGGACGAATCCAGCCAGGTGACGGATCTGGCCTCGCTGGATCCGGCGACGGTCGACATGATGACGGTCGTGACCGTGGGCAACACGGCGACCCGCGAGATCGCGGGTCGCATGGTGACGCCGCGCGGCTATCGCTGGCAGGAGGACGCCAAGTGAACCGTGTGGTCCACCCGATCGAGCAGGAGTCGTACCGGCGGCTGCGCGCCCGGCTCGACACCTCGCACTTCCCGCCGCTGACCCGCGCGGTGGTGGAGCGGGTCATCCACTCCGCCGCCGACCTGGAGTACGCGAGCGATCTCGTCATGGACGAGGGCGAGTTGGCGAAGGCGCATGCCGCGCTGCACGCCGGGGCGCCCGTCGTGGTCGACGTGGAGATGGTCGGGGCCGGGATCACCCGGCGCGAGACCGTCTGCCGGCTGCGGGACGCCAGGGCCGAGGCCGGGCTGACCCGTTCGGCGCACGCGATACGGCTCGCCTACGAGCAGGTCGGGCCCGGCGCGCTCTGGGTGATCGGCAACGCCCCCACCGCACTGGAGGAGTTGCTGACCCTGGACGCCTCCCCCGCGCTCGTCATCGGCCTGCCCGTCGGCTTCGTCGGCGCGGTCGAGTCCAAGGCCGCGTTGCGCGAGAGCGGGCTGCCCGCCGTGAGCAACGTGTCCGAGAAGGGCGGCTCTGCGGTCGCCGCGGCCGCGCTCAACGCCCTGCTGTACCACCCCACTTCACCGTCCGAGGAGACATCGTGACCACCCCGCCCGCCCTGCTCATCGCCGGCCACGGCACCCGGGACGAGGCCGGAGCCGAGGCGTTCCGCGACTTCGTACGGGAGTTGGGCCGCCGCCACCCCGAACTGCCCGTCGCGGGCGGCTTCATCGAGCTGTCGCCGCCGCCGCTGGGCGACGCGGTCACCGAGCTGGTGGAGCAGGGGGTACGACGGTTCGCGGCCGTACCGCTGATGCTGGTGTCCGCCGGGCACGCCAAGGGCGACATCCCGGCGGCGCTGGCCCGCGAGAAGGAACGGCACCCGGGGATCACGTACACCTACGGGCGTCCGCTGGGCCCGCACCCGTCGCTGCTCGCGGTCCTTGAGCGGCGGCTGGACGAGGCGCTGGGCGGTACGGCCCGTACGCCCGAGGACCGGGCCGATGTGACCGTGCTGCTGGTGGGGCGCGGGTCGACCGACCCCGACGCGAACGCCGAGGTGCACAAGGCCGCGCGGCTGCTGTGGGAGGGGCGCGGGTACGCGGGCGTCGAGACGGCGTTCGTGTCGCTCGCGGCGCCGGACGTGCCGAGCGGGCTCGACCGGTGCGTGAAGCTGGGGGCGCGGCGGATCGTCGTACTCCCCTACTTCCTCTTCACCGGCATCCTGCCGGACCGGGTGAAGCAGCAGACCGAGGGGTGGGCGGCCGCGCATCCGGAGGCCGAGGTGCGGTCGGCGGAGGTCATCGGGCCGGAGCCGGAGCTGCTGGAACTGGTGATGGAGCGGTACGAGGAGGCGGTGCGCGGTGATCTGCGGATGAACTGCGACTCGTGCGTGTACCGGATCGCGCTGCCCGGGTTCGAGGACAAGGTCGGGCTGCCGCAGCAGCCGCACTTCCATCCGGACGACGACGGCCACCATCACCACGGGCACCACCACGGCAGCCACTCCCATGCGCACTGACGGCCACGACCTGCGCCACCACGGGGACGCCGAAGTCCGGGACGAGGGCGCCGCGTTGGTCGACCTCGCGGTCAACGTCCGTGCCGACACGCCCCCTTCGTGGCTGCGGGAGCGGATCGCCGAGTCGCTGACCGGGCTCGCCGCCTACCCGGACGGCCGCGAGACCCGGGCGGCGGTGGCGGCCCGGCACGGGCTGCCGCCCGAGCGGGTGCTGCTGACCGCCGGTGCCGCCGAGGCGTTCGTGCTGCTCGCGCGCGCCCTGAAGGTGGTCAGACCGGTCGTGGTGCATCCGCAGTTCACCGAGCCGGAGGCGGCTCTGCGGGACGCCGGGCACGCGGTCGACCGGGTGCTGCTGCGGGCGGCGGACGGCTTCCAGCTGGATGTGTCGGCGGTGCCGGAGGACGCCGACCTGGTGGTGATCGGCAACCCCACGAACCCGACGTCGGTCCTGCACCCGGCGGACGACATCGCCCGACTCGCCCGCCCCGGGCGGACGTTGGTGGTCGACGAGGCGTTCCTGGACGCGGTGCCGGGCGAACGGGAGGCGCTGGCCGGCCGCACCGACGTGCCCGGCCTTGTGGTGCTGCGCAGCCTGACCAAGACCTGGGGCCTGGCGGGCCTGCGCATCGGCTACGTCCTGGCGGCCCCGGAGACGATCGCGGACCTGGAGCGCGCGCAGCCGCTGTGGCCGGTGTCCACCCCGGCGCTCGCCGCGGCCCGGGCCTGCGTGGAGCCCCGGGCGCTGGCGGAGGCGGCCCACGCGGCCCACCGTGTCGCCCAGGACCGGGCCCATCTCGTCGCCGGGCTGCGGGAGTTCGCCCCGGACGGACTCACGGTGGTCGAGCCCGCGGAGGGCCCCTTCGTCCTCGTACGACTGCCGAAGGCGGCCGCCGTACGACGGCATCTGCGCGACCTGGGGTTCGCGGTGCGGCGCGGGGACACGTTTCCGGGGCTGGGCGAGGAGTGGCTACGGCTCGCGGTGCGGGATCGGGTGACGGTGAACGGGTTTCTGCAGGCGTTGGACCAGGCGGTGACGCTCGCGGGGCGGTGACGGCCTCGCGGGGCGGCGGGATCGCACCCCCGGGGGCGACCGCGTCCACCACCTGGCGATCGGCCCCGGCGGCCTGTTCGCCGTACACACCCTGTACGCCCGC
>NZ_JBEYUY010000040.1:0-82666 GCF_040643775.1 Streptomyces sp. NPDC047081
CCCTTCGGGCCTCCGCGCGGTCGTCTCCTCGGCACCGGCGCACCCCTTCGGCTCACTCCCGGCTGTCGTGAACCGTGTGCACACCCTGATCCGACGCCTCGACACCGTCGTACGCCGCCAGCGCCTCGCGGGCCGCCCGGCGGGCGCTGTCGGCGAGGTCGTGCGGCGAGACGATGCGGCCGTCCCGTCCGAGCCGCAGCGCGAGGCGGCGCAGCGAGGTCGGGTCGGGGGTGCGCAGGGTAATACGCAGCCCGCCGTCCGGAAGCTCATCCGCACTGTCGTGCGGGTAGTACTCGGCGACCCAGCGGCCGCCGGGACCGACCTCGACGACGACCTCCGGGTCCTCGGCGGCGGGCTGCACCAGCGCCTCGGAGAGGTCCCTGAGCTCGATCTCGGGCGGCGCGGAGGGCTCGTCCAGGATCTTGATCTCGGCGACCCGGTCGAGCCGGAAGGTGCGGCGCGCCTCGGAGCGGCGGCACCAGGCCTCCACGTAGGTGTGCCCCACGCTGACCAGGCGGATGGGGTCGATCTCGCGCTCGGTGACCTCGTCGCGGGCCGGCGAGTAGTAGCGGATCCACAGCCGGCGGCGCTCGGAGATGGCCCGGTCGACGTCGGCGAAGACACCGCCCTCGGCCTCGAAGGTCACCGACAGCCGGGAGCTGGCCCCGGCCGCCTCGCCGGCCGCCGTCTCCACCTTGGCGGTGGCCCGCAGCAGCGCCTGCCGGTCGCCCTCGCGCAGGCCGGGCAGCGTGGCGACGGCACGGGCGGCCACGAGCAGGGCGGTCGCCTCGTCGGCGGCCAGCCGCAGCGGCTCGGCGGTCTCCTCGCCGAGGGCGGCGGGGTTGTGCCACCAGATGCGCTCGCCGTCGGTGTCGATGTCGAGCAGATCCCCGCCGCGGAAGCTGGTGCCGCACATGGGCAGCACATCGAGGTCCGAGACCAGCTCGTCCTCGGTGATGCCGAAGGCGCGCGCGACGTCCTCGACCCGGGCTCCGGGCCGCTCCTTGAGATACGTCACCAGGGAGAGCATCCGCCGGGTCTGGTCGATGGCGTTCACGGGCCTGACCGGTTTGCCTGCCACTGTCCTGCTCGCTCCCCCTCAGCCCTTGGCCACGGCACGCAGCCGGTCCACCACGTCCGCGCGCAGCTCGGCCGGCTCCAGCACCACCGCGTCCGGCCCGAACTCCACCAGCCAGGCATCGAGCCCGTGCCCGTACGGAATCTCCAACTCGTCCCAGCCGTCGCCGAGTTCCCGTACCGAGGTGGCCTTCGCCCGAAGGGGGTACCCCGCCTCGGAGCGCAGCCGGATCAGCGCGGAGCGGTCGGCGGTCTCGCCGGCCCAGCTCGCGACGGTCTCGCGGACGGTGACGACGTCGGGCACCTCGACGGTGAAGGCGCCGTTGCGGCTGCGCACCTTGCCGGTGATCCGGGACAGCCGGAAGACCCGCTCTGCGCCCCGGTCGCGGTCCCAGCCGGCCAGGTACCAGTGCCCGCGCCAGCACTCCAGGGCCCAGGGCTCGATGTGCCGGGTCTCGGGGTGGGCGGCGGTGGCCTTGCGGTAGTCGAAGACGACCGGGCGGCGGTCGCGGCAGGCCAGCATCAGCGGCTCGAACGCGGCCTCGTGCACGGGGATCCGGGGTTCCAGGGCGCTGTGGGCCTCGTACGGGTCGACGTCCTCGGGCAGGCCGGCCGCGCGCAGCTTCTGCAGGGCTCCGCTGGCCGCGCCGGCGAGCCGGGCCTGCTGCCACACCTTGGCGGCGAGACCGAGGGCGGCGGCCTCCTCGGCGTCGAGGGTGATGGGCGGCAGCCGGTTGCTGTCGCGCCGCGCCAGGTAGCCCATTTCGCCGTCGAGGTTCTCAACGGTCTCGATGACCAGGCCGAGTTCGCGCAGATCGTCCTTGTCGCGCTCGAACATCCGGCTGAAGGCGTCCTCGGAGCTCGCTTCCAGATAGGCCTCGATGGACTCACGCAGCTCGCGCTTGCTGAGCGGCCGCCGCGTCCCGAGCAGACACAGCGCCAGGTTCATCAGCCGCTCGGCCTTGGCAATGGCCATCGACGCCCTTCGCCTCCCTATGGTCCTTTACGACGATGACCGTACCGCCCCGAAGTGGCGTGGCAAAAGCCGAGGGCCCATGCCCGGACAGGCATGGGCCCCAGGTGATCGGGTCCGGTCACAACCGACGGTCAGACGGCGACCAGGTCGACCACGAAGATCAGGGTCTCGCCCGGCTTGATCGCGGGGGTCGGGCTCTGGTTGCCGTAGGCGAGGTGCGCCGGGATGGTCAGCTGGCGGCGGCCGCCGACCTTCATGCCCTGCACGCCCTGGTCCCAGCCCTTGATGACGCGGCCGCCACCGAGCGGGAAGCGGAACGGCGTCCCGCGGTTCCAGCTGGCGTCGAACTCCTCGCCGGTGCTGAAGGCAACGCCCACGTAGTGGACGGTGACGGTCTGGCCCGCCTGCGCAACCGCGCCGTCGCCCTCCCAGATGTCCTTGATCTCGAGGTCCGCCGGGGGCTCGCCGCCCGGGAAGTCGATCTCGGGCTTCTCGATGCTCACGTCTCTAGCTCCTGCTTGTCTGCGGAAAGGCAACAACACAGTCTTACACCCTGTGGGCCTTACATCTTCGCGAGGATGTCCACGGAGAAGACCAGCACGGAGTCCTTCTTGATGCCGCTGCCGCTCGGCGGGTTGTCGCCGTAGCCCAGCTTGGGCGGGATGACGATGAGGACGCGGCTGCCGACCTTCTTGCCGGTCAGGCCCTGCGCCCAGCCCTTGACGACCTGCTGGAGCGAGAAGGACGTGAGCGCCTTGCGGCCGTACGTCGAGTCGAACTCCTTGCCGCCGTCCCAGAGCACGCCCTTGTACTGGACGAGCACGGTGCTGTCGGCGGTCACCTCGTCGCCGTCGCCCTCGATGACGTACTCCGCGACCAGCTTGGTGGGCGCGTCCGTCTTGGGGATGTCGATGGAGGGCGCCTTGCCGTCGGTGTTGGTGCCGACCTTGGGCAGGCTCGCGTCGCTCTGCGCGGCGTCGGTGCCCTTGGCGGAGCTCGTCGCGTTGAACGTGCCCTGGATGTCGGCGACGAACACCAGCGTGTCGGTGCCCTTGATGCCCGCCTGCGAGTTGCCCGACGTGCCGTACGCCCAGGTGGGCGGGACGGAGAACATGACACGGCTGCCGACCTTCTTGCCCTGCAGGGCGTAGCGCCAGCCGTCGATGATGCTGCCCTGGGCGAGCTGGATCAGCAGCGGGGTCTTGCGGTCGTAGGAGTTGTCGAAGACCTTCGCGGTGTCCCAGATCTGGCCGAGGTAGTGGGCCTGGATGTAGTCGTTCTCCGCGACGGTCTTACCGCTGCCGGCGATCACCGTCTTCACCGCGACCTGCTTGGACGGGTCCCCCGTGCCCTTGGCGACGGTCGGCTTGGTGCCGAACGTCGTGCCCGCCGTGATGGCCGGCAGCGGGCCGTCGACGATCTTCGGCGGCGGCGCGGCGGAGGTGGCCGACGCGGAGGGCGACGCGCTGTCGCTCGCCTTGCTCGAGTCGGACTTGTTGTCGTCGCCGCAGCCGGCGAGCGTGACCAGTCCTGCGGGTACGGCGATGAGTAGGGAGCGTCGGCGCACGGTTGGGGCCTCGTATCGGTCGATCTTGTGGATGGCGTGCGCGCAACTCTACGGCGTGAGAAGGGCGCCGCACTGGAAACGTACGGCGCCCGTGTTGCGTTCCGGCCTTTCACCGGAACGCCTTGCTCACATTCCGGCGATGAGCTTCTCCACCCGGTCGTCGACCGATCGGAACGGGTCCTTGCACAACACCGTGCGCTGCGCCTGGTCGTTGAGCTTGAGGTGGACCCAGTCGACGGTGAAGTCCCGGCGCTGTTCCTGGGCCCTGCGGATGAAGTCGCCGCGCAGCCGGGCCCTAGTGGTCTGCGGGGGAACGGACTTGCCCTCGAAGATCTTCAAGTCGTTGCAGATCCGGGCCGCTTGCCCCTTCTTCTCGAGCAGGTAGTACAGGCCACGACGGCGGTGGATGTCGTGGTAGGCGAGGTCTATCTGCGCGACCCGCGGGTGGGACATGGTCATGTTGTGCTTGGCCCGGTAGCGCTCGATGAGCTTGTACTTCATGACCCAGTCGATCTCGGTGCCGATCCGGTCGAGGTCCTCGGCCTCGATCGCGTCCAGCGTGCGGCCCCACAGCTCCAGGACCTGCTCGACGGTGCCGGTGCGGATGCCGCGGCGCTCGCAGAAGTCCACGGCCTTCTCGTAGTACTCGCGCTGCACCTCGAGGGCGGAGGCCTCGCGGCCGCTGGCCAGGCGCACCTTGCGCCGGCCGGTGATGTCGTGGCTGACCTCGCGGATCGCCCGGATCGGGTTCTCCAGGGTCAGGTCGCGCATCACGGTACCCGCCTCGATCATGCGCAGCACCAGGTCGGTGGCACCGACCTTGAGCAGCATGGTCGTCTCGGACATGTTCGAGTCGCCCACGATGACGTGCAGGCGGCGGTAGCGCTCGGCGTCGGCGTGCGGTTCGTCGCGGGTGTTGATGATGGGCCGGGAGCGGGTCGTCGCCGAGGAGACGCCCTCCCAGATGTGCTCCGCGCGCTGGCTGACGCAGTAGACGGCCCCGCGCGGGGTCTGCAGCACCTTGCCCGCGCCGCACAGCAGCTGGCGCGTGACGAGGAACGGAATGAGGATGTCCGCGAGCCGGGAGAACTCCCCGTGGCGTGCGACGAGATAGTTCTCGTGGCAGCCGTAGGAGTTGCCCGCCGAGTCGGTGTTGTTCTTGAAGAGGTAGACGTCGCCCGCGATTCCTTCCTCGTGCAGGCGTCGTTCGGCGTCTACCAGAAGCCCTTCCAGAATGCGTTCGCCGGCCTTGTCGTGGGTGACCAGTTCGGTCACGTTGTCACATTCGGGTGTCGCGTATTCCGGATGTGAACCCACGTCGAGATAGAGGCGGGCGCCGTTTCGCAGAAAGACGTTGCTGCTGCGGCCCCATGACACGACACGGCGGAAGAGGTACCGCGCCACCTCGTCGGGAGACAGGCGGCGCTGTCCCCTGAACGTACATGTGACGCCGTACTCGTTCTCCAGCCCGAAAATGCGGCGGTCCATGAGTGAACATTACGCCCGATCCCCTGTGCTGAAACGGGGTTCGACCGCACGGTTTGGATCATTTTCCGATGAAGCCGCAACCACCGCCCGGCCCGCGGGAGCTGCGAGGACCCGTCCGGTGGCCAGCAGAACCAGCAGCGACACGGCCCCCGCGACCCCCGGCACGGCGAAGCCCCACACGGCTCCTCCGGCCTCTACGACCGGGCCCGCGAGGCCCGTTCCGACCGAGGAACCGACTGTGAACGTCGTCACAATCCACGAGAACGCCTCGGTGACGGTGCCGCGCGGGGCGTGCCGGTCGACGAGCACGAAGGCGCAGGCGAGACAGGGCGCCAGGAAGAGTCCGGCGACGGCCGTGAGCACCGTCATGGCGACCGGGCCGGGGGTCAGGGTGAGCGGCAGGTAACACACCGCCAGAAGGGCGACCAGGACCCGCAGTCGCCGCTCCGGCGGCCCGCTCCACTGCCGAGCGCCGTACGCCGTGCCGCCGATGAGCGCGCCGAGCCCGATGGCGGCCATCAGCCAGCCGTACACCGCGTCCCCGCCGTGGTCGTCGGCGTAGGCCACGGCCGCGACCGCGATGGAGCCGAGCGCCATCCCCACCGCCAGGAACGCGCCGAGCAGGACGAGCAGCCCGGGCGAGCGCAGCGCGCCGAGCCAGTGCGCCTCGCGCGGTTCCGAGCGCCACGCGCGCGAGGGCGGCGAGACGACCACGGAGAGGGCGCCCAGCACGCCGACGACGTTGATGAGCACCAGGGCCGCCTGGGCCGACCACAGCGAGACGCACAGGGTCACCAGCAAGGGCCCGACGGTGAACATGACTTCCTGGGCGACGGCGTCCATCGCGTACGCCGTCTGCACCTGGCCGTCGCTGCGCAGCACCGAGGACCACAGCGCCCGCAGCCCGCCCTCCAGGGGCGGCGTGAAGAGCCCGGAGAGCGCCACGCACGCGTACGCCGGCGCCGCCGGTTCGATGCCCGTGAAGGCGAAGGCCGACATGGCGAGCGCGGAGAGGACCGCGGCGGGCAGCTGGACGCGCGGCTGCCCGTACAGGTCGACGAGCCGGCCGAGCAGCGGCTGCCCCACGGCGTTGGCGACGCCGTACGCGGCGGCGAGCCCGCCGGCCAGGCTGTAGGAGCCGCCCTCGGCGCGGACGAACAGCACGACGGCGATCGCGGCGACGGCGCACGGCAGCCGGCCCACCAGCGTCCCGGCGAGCAGTCGGGCGGCGTGCCTGGTCCTGAGGATCTCGACGTATCCCGCCGCCATGTCGTCCCGCCTCCAAGTTTTACGTATAACCCCGCCTCCCATACGTACCATGTGCGCTGTTCACACGTCCAGACGAAGGAGCAGGTCCACGGTGGCACGCAGCAGCACGCGACCGACCAGCCGTGACGTCGCTCAGGCGGCCGGGGTCTCCCAGGCGGCCGTCTCGCTGGTGCTGGGCGACAAGTGGCGCGGCCGGGTCGCGGAGGCCACCGCCGAGCGGGTCCGCCAGGCCGCCCGAGACCTCGGCTACCGGCCGAACCTCGCCGCCCGCAACCTGCGTCTGGGCCGCACCCGGACGGTGCTGCTCGTCGTCCCGGCCCTCACTAACGAGTTCTTCGCCGGTGTCTACACGGGCGCCGCCCGCGTCGCCGCCGACCACGGCTTCGGCGTGGTGCTCTACCCCTCCCCCGCGGGCATCGGCCCGGCCCGCGACCCCTTCGCCTCCGCCCAGGCCGCCCTGGACGGCGTCATCGCCTCGTCCATGGCGGCCGACGCGCTCAGCGAGATCCGCGGCGACCAGCTGCCCCTCGTGATGCTGGACAGCGATCCCGAGGGCAGCCTCGGCGCCGCGACGGTCAACCTGGACATCGTCGACGGCGTCCGCCAGGTCGCCGAGCACCTGCTGGACCTCGGACACCTGCGCTTCCTGCACCTGGCGGCGGACGTCGCGTCCTGGACCTTCGAGGTGCGGGCCCGGGAACTGGCGGCCAGGGTCGCGACGGTTCCGGGCACCTCGGTGCGCACGGTCCGCTCCGCCCTCTCCATCGAGGCCGCGCTGGCCGCCACGGGCGCCGCCCTGGCCCGGCCGGGCTCCCGGCCCACCGCCCTGGTCTGCGACGACGACAAGCTCGCCGCCGGTGCCTACAAGGCGATCCGCCGTCTGGGCCTGCGCGTCCCCGACGACATCTCGGTCACCGGCCTGGACGACCTCGCCCTGGCCACGGCCATCGACCCGGAACTGACGACCGTGCGGCTGGACGCGGAGACGGTCGGCGAGCGCGGGATGCGGGCCCTGCTGGCGGTCCTGGAGGGCCGTACGCCCGAGGGCGGGGACATCCCGGTCGAGTTGGTCGTACGGGGCTCCACGGCGCCGCCGGGCGGCTCCTGAACGCCCTGTGCCCCGGCCGAGGACCGGCCGGGGCACAGCAGGGTGAGGTGGTCGAGGCGGGCTACTCCTCGTCGGTGCTCTCGTCGTTCTCGGCGCTCTCGGCCTCGGTGGCCGCGCCACCGGCCTCCAGGAGCCGGGCGAGCTGGCGGCCCACGATGCGCTTGAACTTGCGGGCCTGCGGGCGGGTGCGGTCCAGCACCGCGACCTCCAGGCGCTCGGCGGGGATCTCCCGCTGGGTGCCGTTCGACTCGCGGGACAGGGCCTGGACGGCGAGCTTGAGGGCCTCGGCCAGGGTCATGCCGTCCTGGTGGCGCTGGTCGAGGTAGTTGCTGATCAGCTCGGCGTTGCCGCCGACCGCGACCGAGCCGTGCTCGTCCACGATCGAGCCGTCGTGGGGCAGCCGGTAGATCTGGTCGCCGTCCGGCGTCTCGCCGACCTCGGCGACCACCAGCTCCACCTCGTACGGCTTCTCGCCCGCCGAGGAGAAGATGGTGCCCAGGGTCTGGGCGTAGACGTTGGCGAGACCGCGGGCGGTCACGTCGTCCCGGTCGTAGGTGTAGCCGCGCAGGTCGGCGTAGCGGACACCGCCGATGCGCAGGTTCTCGTACTCGTTGTACTTGCCGGCGGCCGCGAAGCCGATGCGGTCGTAGATCTCGCTGAACTTGTGCAGCGCGCGGGACGGGTTCTCGCCGACGAAGACGATGCCGTCGGCGTACTGCAGCACGACGAGGCTGCGTCCTCGGGCGATGCCCTTGCGGGCGTACTCGGCCCGGTCGGCCATGGCCTGCTGGGGTGAGACATAGAACGGCGTCGACACCGGTTATCCGTCCCTTTCTGTCGAGGTCACTGCGATCACCTTCACAAGATCCGGCCGCCGCTACAGCAGCGCGGCCCGCGGGCCGTCGGGCTGCTCCAGACGCCGCTCCAGGATCGAGCGGGCGATCTCGGAGGACTCGTCCTCGGTCAGCCGGCGGAAGCCGTCCTCGGTGATCACGGTGACGATCGGATAGATCCGGCGGGCGACGTCGGGACCACCGGTCGCCGAGTCGTCGTCGGCCGCGTCGTAGAGGGCCTGGACCACGAGGGTCGTGGCCTGGTCCTCGGTCAGGTCGGCGCGGAAGAGCTTCTTCATGGCGCCGCGCGCGAAGATCGAGCCGGAGCCGGTGGCCGCGAAGTTGTGCTCCTCGCTGCGGCCGCCCGTGACGTCGTAGGAGAAGATGCGGCCCTTCGCGCGGTCCACGTCGTAACCGGCGAACAGGGGCACCACGGCCAGGCCCTGCATGGCCATGCCGAGGTTGGAACGGATCATGGTCGACAGACGGTTCGCCTTGCCCTCCAGGGACAGCTGCGCGCCCTCGACCTTCTCGAAGTGCTCCAGCTCCAGCTGGAACAGCTTGACCATCTCCACGGCGAGGCCCGCCGTGCCGGCGATGCCGACGGCCGAGTACTCGTCCGCCGGGAACACCTTCTCGATGTCCCGCTGTGCGATGACGTTGCCCATGGTGGCCCTGCGGTCACCGGCGAGCACGACACCGCCCGGGAAGGTCACGGCGACGATCGTGGTGCCGTGCGGCGCCTCGATCACGCCCTGGGTGGGCGGCAGTTGCCGGTTGCCCGGCAGCATCTCCGGCTGGTGCTCGGAGAGGAAGTCCATGAACGAAGAGGATCCGGGCGTCAGGAAGGCAGCTGGCAGACGCCCGGTGCCACGAGTGTTGGCTTCCACGAGTTTCCTTCCACGTAAGAGCAGTTGAAGCACGGTATGCCACGGACCCTACCCGTCTTGCGGGGGTGATCCACATGTGATCCCGCGCCTTCAGGGGCCGCTTCGCCGCCGACGAAGGCTGCCCGCGGCCCGGCCCACCGGTACCGCGAGCAGCACAGCGCCGTCTGCTCCCCGGCCACTCAGCACCTCGAACCCGCGAACCTGGGATTCAAAGGCGAAGGTGACCTACTGTCCACCCTTTTGAACGAAGGAGCGCACGAAGTCCTCGGCGTTCTCCTCCAGCACGTCGTCGATCTCGTCCAGGACGGAGTCGACGTCGTCGGACAGCTTCTCGTGCCGCTCCTTGAGGTCCTCGGAGGCCTGTGCTTCCTGCGTCTGCTCCTCGGCCTGTTCGGTCGAGTGCGTCGCCTTCTGCTGGCCGCCGCCGGTGTCCTTGGTTGCCATAACCCTCACCCCGCTCAGTTCGCCCGACATGGTCGACAGGTCGGCATTCCTGCCGATCGGTGATGATCAGACCCTACAAGCCGGGTCCGACAATGGCCCTGCAGTTTCTCCAACGTACGAGGACCACCTCGATGATTCCCGGACGGCGGACTTTCCACCCTGTCCGGCCGAGGCCGTCCGGGTACCCCCTCAGCCGCCGGAGAGCACCCTGACCAGGTCTTCCGCCGTGCGGCAGCGGTCCAGGAGCTCCTTGACGTGATTTCGCGTTCCGCGAAGCGGTTCGAGGGTTGGGACGCGCTGCAGCGAGTCCCGGCCCGGCAGGTCGAAGATCACGGAGTCCCAGGAGGCCGCCGCGACGTCGTCCGCGTACTGCTCCAGACAGCGTCCGCGGAAGTACGCGCGCGTGTCCTCCGGCGGCTTCGTACGGGCCCGCTCGACGTCCGCCTCGTCCAGCAGCCGCTTCATACGGCCGCGGGCCGCCAGCCGGTTGTAGAGGCCCTTCTCGGCCCGTACGTCGGCGTACTGGAGGTCGAGGAGGTGCAGCTTGGCGGCATCCCAGTCGAGGCCGTCGCGGCGCCGGTAGCCCTCCATGAGCTCCCGCTTGGCGACCCAGTCCAGCTCGCCGGCCAGGCTCATCGGATCGTTCTCCAGGCGGTTGAGGGTGTCCTCCCAGCGGGTCAGGACGTCCTTGGTCTGCTCGTCCGCGTCGGACCCGAAGCGCTCCTCGACGTACTTGCGCGACAGCTCGAAGTACTCCATCTGCAGCTGGACCGCGGTCAGTGTGCGGCCGCTGCGCAGCGTGACCAGGCGCTTGAGCGTCGGGTCGTGGGAGACCTGGTGGAGGGTGCGGACGGGCTGGTCCACGGCCAGGTCGACGGCGATGAAGCCGTCCTCGATCATGGACAGGACCAGGGCGGTCGTGCCCAGCTTGAGGTAGGTCGAGATCTCCGAGAGGTTCGCGTCGCCGATGATCACGTGCAGCCGCCGGTACTTCTCGGCGTCCGCGTGCGGCTCGTCGCGGGTGTTGATGATGGGGCGCTTGAGGGTGGTCTCCAGGCCCACCTCGACCTCGAAGTAGTCGGCGCGCTGGCTGATCTGGAAGCCGTGCTCGTGCCCGTCCTGGCCGATGCCGACGCGGCCGGCCCCGGTGACCACCTGGCGGGAGACGAAGAAGGGCGTGAGGTGGCGCACGATGTCCGAGAACGGGGTCTCCCGCTTCATCAGGTAGTTCTCGTGCGTGCCGTAGGAGGCGCCCTTGTTGTCGGTGTTGTTCTTGTAGAGGTGGATGGGCTGGGCGCCGGGCAGCTGGGCCGCGCGCTCGGCGGCCTCCGCCATGATCCGCTCGCCGGCCTTGTCCCAGAGCACGGCGTCGCGCGGGTTGGTGACCTCCGGGGCGCTGTACTCGGGGTGCGCGTGGTCGACGTAGAGCCGGGCACCGTTGGTCAGGATCACGTTGGCGAGGCCGATGTCCTCGTCGGTGAGCTGGCTGGCGTCGGCGGCCTCGCGGGCGAGGTCGAAGCCCCGCGCGTCCCGCAGCGGGTTCTCCTCCTCGAAGTCCCAGCGGGCCCGGCGGGCCCGGTGCATCGCCGCCGCGTAGGCGTTGACGATCTGGGACGAGGTGAGCATGGCATTGGCGTTGGGGTGGCCGGGAACGGAGATGCCGTACTCCGTCTCGATGCCCATTACTCGCCGTACGGTCATGCGGCCCTCCTTGCCCGGCGACGCCCTCGGTCGGGGGCGGCGCTCAAGTACCGCTGGCGCTCCGGTGCGTGTGCGGTGCCCGTCCCCGCACTGCGCGACTCGGCGGTACCGAAGAGCCTAGAACGGCTTTGCGCTGGTGGGGAGATCATTTGCGTCATTGCCTTGCTCGCCTTTGTTCCGGTTAGTTGCCCGCAAAACAGTCGGCTGCGGGTACCCCGGTGAGGGCACCCGCAGCCGCCCTGTCCGTTACAGGTACTGACCGGTGTTCGCCACCGTGTCGATGGAGCGTCCGGTGTCGGCGCCCTGCTTTCCGGTGATGAGGGTACGGATGTAGACGATCCGCTCGCCCTTCTTTCCGGAGATCCGGGCCCAGTCGTCCGGGTTGGTGGTGTTGGGCAGGTCCTCGTTCTCCTTGAACTCGTCCACGCACGCCTGGAGGAGGTGGGAGACCCGCAGACCCTTCGAGTTGTGGTCGAGGAAGTCCTTGATCGCCATCTTCTTGGCGCGGCCGACGATGTTCTCGATCATGGCGCCGGAGTTGAAGTCCTTGAAGTAGAGGACTTCCTTGTCACCGTTGGCGTAGGTGACCTCCAGGAAGCGGTTCTCCTCGGATTCCGCGTACATGTGCTCGACGGCCGTCTGGATCATGCTCTCGACGGTGGTCGTCTTGCTGCCGCCGTGCTCGCCGAGGTCGTCGGCGTGCAGCGGGAGGCGCTCGGTGAGGTACTTGCCGAAGATGTCCTTGGCGGCCTCGGCGTCGGGACGCTCGATCTTGATCTTCACGTCCAGGCGGCCGGGGCGCAGGATGGCGGGGTCGATCATGTCCTCGCGGTTGGAGGCGCCGATCACCACCACGTTCTGCAGGCCCTCGACACCGTCGATCTCGGCGAGCAGCTGCGGGACGATGGTGTTCTCCACGTCCGAGCTGACGCCGGAGCCACGGGTGCGGAACAGGGACTCCATCTCGTCGAAGAAGACGATGACGGGCGTGCCCTCGCTGGCCTTCTCCCGGGCACGCTGGAAGACGAGGCGGATCTGCCGCTCGGTCTCACCGACGTACTTGTTCAGGAGCTCGGGGCCCTTGATGTTGAGGAAGAAGCTCTTGCCGGCGGCCTGGCCGGTGACCTCGGCGACCTTCTTGGCCAGCGAGTTGGCGACGGCCTTGGCGATGAGCGTCTTGCCGCATCCGGGCGGCCCGTACAGCAGCACGCCCTTGGGCGGCCGCAGTTCGTGCTCCTTGAACAGGTCCGGGTAGAGGTACGGCAGCTCGACCGCGTCACGGATGGCCTCGATCTGGCCACCGAGTCCGCCGATCTGCTCGTACCCGATGTCGGGAACCTCTTCGAGGACGAGTTCCTCGACCTCGCTCTTCGGAACGATCTCGTAGACATAGCCGGAACGGGGTTCGAGCAGCAGGGCGTCACCGGGGCGGATGTTCACGTCCAGCAGTGGCTCGGCGAGCCGTACCACCCGCTCCTCATCGGTGTGCCCGAGCACCAGGGCCCGCTCGCCGTCCTCGAGGATCTCCTTGAGGGTGACGATGTCCCCGACGCGCTCGAACTCCATGGCCTCGACCACGTTCAGCGCTTCGTTGAGCATCACTTCCTGGCCGCGCCTGAGCTCTTCGAGGTCGACGCTGGGGCTGACGTTCACCCGGAGCTTGCGGCCCCCGGTGAAGATGTCGGCCGTGCCGTCCTCGTTCGCCGTCAGGAAGACGCCGAAGCCGGCCGGCGGCTGTGCGAGCCGGTCGACCTCCTCCTTGAGGGCCACGATCTGGTCGCGGGCCTCACGGAGCGTGTTGGCGAGTCGCTCGTTCTGGGCGGACACGCCGGCCAGGTTGGTCTGCAGCTCGACGATCCGCTCTTCGAGAATCCTCGTGTGTCGCGGAGAGTCGGCGAGCTTGCGTCGCAGGACGGCGATCTCCTGCTCAAGGTAGGCAATCTGCCCGGCAGGGTCGTCGGACCCTCGTCCCGGGCGGATGCCGCGGTTCATGTCGTCGTCGTGGGCTGCCACGGTCCTCACCTCCTCCAAGGGGAGCTGGACGCTTCCAGACCCTACCTGGGTGGGTGTCGATTGAAACCCCTAGATCACAAAGACTGTCGAGGTGTGTCCGATCTTCACCCTTGCGCTCTCCCTCACGCCAGGGGAATACCCACCGAACATGATTGGGAAGCCGCCGGAGGTAGGGTCGAAGTGTTCAACACCCGTCAGAGCTGGCCGGATTCCCGTCGGCTCGACATCGACCGGCAGGAGACACGAGCGTGCAGCAGGAGGCCGTGGCCGACGGCGAGGAGCTGGAGGTCTGGATCGATCAGGACCTCTGTACCGGCGACGGTATCTGCGCCCAGTACGCCCCCGAGGTGTTCGAGCTGGACATCGACGGCCTGGCCTACGTGAAGAGCCCGGACGACGAGCTGCTGCAGGCCAAGGGCGCCACAACGCCCGTACCGGTGCCGCTTCTCACGGATGTCGTCGACTCGGCGAAGGAGTGCCCGGGCGACTGCATTCATGTACGGCGAGTTTCGGACAGGGTCGAGGTCTACGGACCGGACGCCGAGTGACCGTTTCAGCACGCCCTGTTACGACTGTCTGATTTCTCACAGCCGGCGGTTGCGCGGTTCAGACGCTGTGCGAACCGGCGGGTGTCGAGCGCACGAACGCGCCGTTCTTCCACTGCCACTTCGCGCTGTCCGTCACGTCCGGGCAGCAACGCGGTACGTCGTCCGAGGAGTAGCCGAGGAGCTTCGCGACGACGGCTCCGTCGCGCACGGCGAAGTCACTCACCGTGTCGCCCTTCTTGGGGTCGACGAGGGTGGCCACCACTCGGGGCGTGCCGTCCGACGCGCGCGTGAGGACGTAGACGCCGTCGGGCGGGGTGCCCATGGGGGCGTCGCAGTGCACCACGGCGACCGTCTCCGGATTGCCGTCCCCGTCGAGGTCCCCGGTGGCCTTCTTCTGCACGACGGACTTCACCGGACCGCAGGTGATCGGGAAGTCGACGCCGGCGGTGCCGGGAGCGGCGGCCGCGTGGGCCTGCTTCGGCCGGGCCGGGGCCGGCTGGGCCGCCGTCGCGGAGTTGGGCTGCAGGAGCGAGGAGAAGGCCATCACCCCGGCGACGGCCGTGGCGGTGGCGACCCAGTGGATCGGACGGGTGTGCGTGTGTGCCAGTTCCGGAACGGCGGATTGCTGCACTAGGAGTGTCTCCTGTGAGGGCTGTGCCGGTGGGGGTGGCACGCATCGTGCCACACGTCACAGTGCGGGGGAACGGCGGGGTCCGGGGTTACGAACACCGGCCGCCGGGATGGTGCGGTTTGTGGCGGGCTGTCAACAGAAGGGCGCTGCGGCCGAGTTCCGGAGGATTCCGGGAACTCGGCCGCAGCGCCCGTGCGTTGACTGCGGTACGCGGTCGCGTCAGCGACCGCCTCCCTCCGCGTTGGGTCCGGCGTAGTCCTCGCCGTAGGCGCCCTTGGCCGGGCGGCGGCGGCGCATGGGCGGCTCGACGCCGTCCGCGAGGCGGCGGGCGGTCAGCAGGAAGCCGGTGTGGCCGATCATCCGGTGGTCCGGGCGGACGGCCAGGCCCTCGATGTGCCAGTTGCGGATCATCGACTCCCAGGCGGTCGGCTCGTTGAAGGAGCCGATCTCGCGGATGGACTCGACGGTCCGGGCGAGCTGGGTGGTGGTGGCGACGTAGCAGCACAGGATGCCGCCGGGCACGAGCGCCTTGGAGACGGCCTCCAGGCACTCCCAGGGGGCGAGCATGTCGAGGATGACGCGGTCGACGTCGGTGTCGGACAGGTTGTCCTGGAGGTCGCCGACGGTGAGCTGCCAGGCGGGGTGCGGGCCGCCGAAGTAGCGCTCCACGTTCTGCTGGGCGATCTCCGCGAAGTCCTCGCGCCGCTCGTAGCTGTGCAGCATGCCCTGGTCGCCGATGGCCCGCAGCAGGAAGCTGCTGAGCGAGCCGGAGCCGACGCCGGCCTCCACGACGCGCGCGCCGGGGAAGATGTCGGCGAAGGCGAGGATCTGCCCCGCGTCCTTCGGGTAGACGACGGCTGCCCCGCGGGGCATGGACAGGACGTAGTCGGGGAGCAGGGGGCGCAGCGCCAGGTAGGCGACGTTACCGGTGGTGCGGACAACGCTGCCCTCGGGTGCGCCGATCAGCTCGTCGTGCGGGAAGGAACCCTTGTGGGTGTGGAAGTTCTTTCCCTCTTCGAGCGTGAACGTGTAGTGGCGGCCCTTGGGGTCGGTCAGCTGAACCTGGTCCCCGACCTTGAAGGGCCCGCGCCTGCGGGCGGCACCGGTCGGTTCGGACATGTGAACAGACTACCGGGGTTTACCGGGGCCGCCGACCACCAAGAAAGGAGCACCGCTTTAGGAGAGCGGTGCTCTCAGCTCGGCCTGGCCATGGCCTTCACGAAGGCTCGTTCGACGTCCGCCGCGGACAGTACGCCGTAGATCTCGCCGGTCTCCTCGACCACCAGGTACTCGGTTGCGGGGGTGGCGCGCAGGACGTCGAGGAGGTCCTCGCCCGCCAGCTCCACCGAGACGCGCATGCCGTCCGTCAGCTCCTGGGCCAGGCCGCTGACGGCGACCCAGGGGCGGCGGTGTTCCGGTACGCCGACGATCGCGGCCTCGCGGACCAGGGAGAGCGGGTTGCCGTCGGCGTCGACGACGACCAGGGCGCGGGCCCCGGCGGCGTTGGCCCGGCGCAGGGCCTCGGAGAGGGGGGTGTCGGTCTCGACCGGGACGGCGCGGCGGGTGAGGTTGCGGGCGCGCAGCTCCGGCAGGTGCTCGCGCAGCCGGGCCATACGGAGGCTGTTGCCGGCGCCGGTCCAGATGATCGCGGCGAGGATCGCGGCGAGCAGGGCGTCGGTGACGGTGTCCATGCCGACGCTGTCCTCGGCGGTGGAGCCGAGCGCGCCGGACTGGGTGAGCAGCGGGAGGCCGATCAGGACGGAGACGGCGAGGGCACGGCCGACCCAGGCGGCGGCGACGGTGCCGCTCATCGGCTTGCCGGTGATCTTCCAGACGACGGCGCGGAGCATGCGGCCGCCGTCGAGGGGCAGGCCGGGGAGGAGGTTGAAGGCGGCCACGATGAGGTTGGAGATCATCAGGCCGGCCAGCAGGACGCCGGGGACCGTGCCGGGCTCGATGGGGAGCAGGGCGACGTAGAAGAGGCCCGCGAGGACGAGCGACAGCAGCGGGCCGACGAAGGCCAGCACGAACTCCCTGCCGGGGGTCTCGGCCTCCTTCTCGATCTCGGAGACGCCGCCGAAGAACTGGAGCTGGATGCGGCGGACCGGGAGCTTGAAGCGAAGGGCGGCGACCGTGTGGGCCAGTTCGTGGACCAGGACCGAGGCATAGAAGGCGACCGCGAAGAAGAGGGAGACGAGGTAGCGGGCGGCGCCGAGTTCGGGCAGCACGCGGTCGAGCTGGCCGCCGAACACCCAGGTGATCAGCGCGGCGACGAGGAACCAGCTGGGCGCGACGTACACGGGCACGCCGAAGGGGCGGCCCATGAGTAGGCCGCCGCGGGGGGATTCGGGGCGCTGCGGTGGGGGCTTCTTGGAGCCGGCGCGGGCGAGGGGGCGTTCGGGGTGCCGGTCGGCCGCGCGGTCGCCGCCGGCGCCGGCGCCGAAGGGACGGTCGCCGGTGGGGTGGGCTGTGGGGGTGTGCTCCGGTCCGGACACGTCTGCGTTCTGTCCGGACACGTCTTCGTTCTGCCCGGACACCTCTTCGTTCTGCCCAGGCTCCTGCCGGAGGGCGTCACCGTCGGCCGGGTTCGCTTCGGTCGGGTCGGCGGTCGCGTCTTCTGTTGTGCTGCCCGTGTTGCCGGTGTTGCCCATCTCCGGGTCCCCCTCGGCGGTTTCCCTCGTCGTGGTGGACCGGTCCGGGTCCGTGGGGTGCTGGTCGGCCGGGGTGGGTGAGGGGGTGGCCGGGGCCGCGGGCCCTGCGTGGTGGTCGGCCCGTTCGTCCGTGCCGGGCCGCGGCTGCCCGCTCCCGCCGCTCTGGTCCACGGTGTCCCCTCGTTCGAAGCGTCCTCCGCGCCTGCCGGGCGGAGGGGTCTCGGGTCGATGGTATGCGGCCGTCGCGGCGCGTTCCGCCCCGGCACCCCCTGTGTTTCCCCACCCGTCGCACCTGTCACGGCCGCGGCTGGGTCACTGTCAGTGGCGGGCCGTAAGGTCTGGGACATGGAGACGAGCGCGGAGGGCGCGGCGGAGGCCGACAGCAGCGGTATGGCGCAGGCAGACTCGCCGGTGGCGGCTGGGGAGCCGGCGGTGGCGGCGGCCGGGATGACGGCTGCGCCAACAGCCGAGGCGGCAATTTCCCGCACGGTGGGGACAGCTGCTGTCGCGACGGCGAGTGCAGAGACAGCGTCGGCCGGTGCAGAGACAGTGCCGGCCAGCACGGAGACTAGGCCCGCCGGCACGGAGACAAGGCCGGCCGATTCCGAGACCGTGCCCACCGAGGAGTCGGCCCCCGAGGCCCGCCCCGTCGCCATAGCCCCCGCCAGCCTCTCCCCCTCCCGTGCCAGCGACTTCATGCAGTGCCCCCTGCTCTATCGCTTCCGTGTCATCGACCGGCTGCCCGAGAAGCCGAGCGAGGCGGCGACGCGGGGCACCCTGGTGCACGCGGTGCTTGAGCGGCTCTTCGACTCGCCCGCCGTGGAGCGGACCGCGCCGCGGGCCAAGTCGCTGATCCCGGGGCAGTGGGACCGGCTGCGGGAGAACCGGCCGGAGGTCGTGGAGCTGTTCGAGGACGATCCCGAGGGCGAGCGCCTCGCACGCTGGCTGGGTGAGGCCGAGCAGCTCGTGGAGCGGTGGTTCACGCTGGAGGATCCGACCCGGCTGGAGCCCGCCGAGCGGGAGCTGTGGGTGGAGGCCGAGCTGGAGTCCGGGCTGACGCTGCGCGGGATCATCGACCGGGTCGACGTCGCGCCCACGGGCGAGGTGCGGATCGTCGACTACAAGACGGGCAAGGCACCCCGGCCCGAGTACGCCGAAGGCGCGCTGTTCCAGATGAAGTTCTACGCCCTGGTGGTGTGGCGGCTGAAGAACGTGATCCCGCGCCGGCTCCAGCTCGTGTACCTCGGTAGTGGGGACGTCCTGACCTACGACCCCGTCCTCGCCGACCTGGAGCGCGTCGAGCGGAAGCTGCTCGCGCTGTGGGACGCGATCCGGCAGGCGACGGAGACGGGCGACTGGCGGCCGCGCCCGACCAAGCTGTGCGGCTGGTGCGACCACCAGGCGCACTGCCCGGAGTTCGGCGGCACTCCCCCGCCGTATCCGCTGCCGGTGAGGGCGGTCGGGTCCGGTGACCTCACTCAGGGCAGAATGGGGCCGGACTAGCGAAGGAGACTTACGTGGCCATCCGCGTCCTACTGGTCGACGACCAGCCGCTGCTGCGTACCGGCTTCCGGATGATCCTGGAGGCCGAGCAGGACATCGCGGTCGTCGGCGAGGCCGGAGACGGCCTCCAGGCCCTGGACCAGGTGCGGGCGCTGCAGCCCGACGTGGTCCTGATGGACATCCGGATGCCCCGGATGGACGGCGTGGAGGCGACCCGGCAGATCACCGGGCCGGGGCGCGACGGCCCGGCGAAGGTGCTGGTGCTGACCACCTTCGACCTCGACGAGTACGTGGTGGAGGCGCTGCGCGCGGGCGCGAGCGGCTTCCTGCTGAAGGACGCCCCGGCCAACGAGCTCGTCCAGGCGATCCGGGTGGTCGCGGCCGGCGAGGCGATGCTCGCGCCGAGCATCACCCGGCGACTGCTGGACAAGTACGCCACGCATCTCCCGTCCGGCGACGAGCCGGTGCCCGACACCCTGCACACGCTGACCGAGCGCGAGGTGGAGGTGCTCAAGCTGGTGGCGCGTGGGCTGTCCAACGCCGAGATCGCGGCCGACCTCTTCGTCAGCGAGACCACCGTCAAGACGCATGTCGGGCATGTGCTGACCAAGCTGGGCCTGCGCGACCGGGTGCAGGCCGCGGTGTACGCGTACGAGAGCGGACTGGTGCGCCCCGGCGCGCAGTAGCAGTAGTCGTACGGAAAGGCAGTAGTCGTACGGAAAGAAGGGCGCCCTCCTCGGGAGGGCGCCCTTCTTCGTGTGTGCGGGGGCGGGTCAGCCCTTGCTGAGTTCCCAGAAGCGGAAGACCGTCGAGGCGTCGAGGCAGTACTCGAGGCCGTAGACGTTCTCGCGGGTGACCGCGTACTGCTTGGCCTGCCAGACCGGGAGGACGGGCAGCTGGTCGGCGACGATGTCCTGGAGGCGGCCGTAGTCGTTGTCGGTCGCGGCGCGGTCGCTCTCGGCGGCGGTGCGCGGGATGAGCGTGCCGGTGATGGTGCTGTTGCTGTAGTTGTTGCTCAGCACGTTGCCCTTGCCGAAGAAGGGGGCCGTGAAGTTGTCGGCGTCCGGGTAGTCCGGCACCCAGCCCTTCACGTACACGCCGTACTTGCCCTTGGCGATGTCCTTCTCGTACTGGTCGAAGGCGACGGACTTCACGTCGGCGTCGAACAGGCCGCTGGCGTTCAGCTGCCCGGCGATCGCCTTCAACTCCTGGTCGGTGGCCGGGCCGTAGCGCGACGGGGTGGACCAGAGGGTCAGCTTGACCTTGCTGGTGATGCCGTCGTCCTTGAGGGCGGCGGCGGCCTTGGCCGGGGAGGGGCTGGCGCCGTAGGTGTCGAAGAAGGCCGTGTTGTGGCCCGCGATGCCGGCCGGGATGATCGAGTACAGCGGGGTGGCCGTGCCCTGGTAGACGTCCTTGATGAGGGCGTCTCGGTCGATCAGGTAGGCGATGGCCTTGCGCACGCCGAGCTTCCCGGTGACCGGGTCGTTCATGTTGAAGACCAGGTGCTGGACCTCGGCGCTGCTGCCCTCGACGACCTCGGTCTGCGAGTCGTTGTCGGCGTTCTGGATGTCGGCGATGTCGCTCGCACTGAGGCCCCGGTAGGCGATGTCGATCTTGTCGTCCTGGAGCGCCTTCTTCAGCGCGGACTGGGAGCCGTGGAAGAACTTCAGGGTCACGCCGGAGTTCTTCACCTTGGCGGTGCCCTTGTAGTTCTCGTTGACCGAGAAGACGGCCTTGTCGTCGCCGAAGGAGTCCAGCTTGTACGGGCCGGAGCCGACCGCCTTGCCGTCCTCGCGCAGCTTGTTCCCGTCGTACTGGGTGTGGTCGACGATGGAGCCCGCGCCGGAGGCGATCTTGCTCGGGAAGGTCGCGTCGGGCACCGACAGGCGGAAGACGACGGTCTTCTCGTCCGGCGTCTCGACCTTGTCGAGCATCGGGAACATGATCGCCGGACCGGCGTCGTCGTTGATCTTCAGCATGCGGTCGAAGGAGAACTTGACGTCCTCGGAGGTGAGCTTGTCACCGTTGCTGAACTTCAGGCCGTCCTTCAGCGTGCACTTGTACACCTTGGTCTGGGTGTCGGTGAAGGCGCACGACTCGGCGGCCTCCGGCTGCGGTTCCGTGCCACCGTTGGGGAAGCTGAGCAGCGACTGGAAGACGTTGTTGAACAACAGCCAGGAGCCGGGGTCGTAGCCGGAGGCGGGGTCGGTGGCCAGGACGTCGTCGGACATCCCCATCACCAGGGAGGATCCGGTCCCCCCGGAATCGCCGTTCTCCGAGCCGCAGCCGGTCAACAGGCCGGAGGCCAGCCCCGCCACTATGGGCAGGACCGGCCACTGGTTGCGCATCTTCACTGCATGTGCCTTGTCAGTTGTCGGAATCCCGGGGCCGCCGTCCCTGGGCCCCGGGCACGAGGGAGATCAGTCGCTCACGCCACGACCGAGCTCCCACAGCTGAAGCGTCGAGGAGGAGTTGAGCGCGTACGCCGTCCCCGTCACGTCGTCGCGGGCGGCGACGTACTGCTTGCCCTGCCACAGCGGCAGCAGCGGTACGTCGTCGGCGACGATGTCCTGGATCGAGGTGAGGCTCCCCGAGGCCGCGATCCGGTCCGCCTCACGGCGCGACTCCGGGATCAGGGTGTTGATGATGCTGCTGTTCCGGTACGGCGACTTGAGGAAGTTGTCCTTGTCCAGGAACGGCGCGAGGTAGTTGTCGGCGTCCGGGAAGTCGGGGAACCAGCCCATGCCCCAGACGTCGTACTCGCCCTTGCGCTCGGCCGGTACGAAGTCCTTCCAGAGCGCGCCCTCGATGCTGACGTCGAACAGGCCGCTGTCGTTGAGCTGCTTCTGAAGGATCTTGAATTCCTTCGCGGTGGCCGAGCCGTAGTGGTCGGTCGTGTAGTGCAGCGTCAGCTTGACCGGCGTGGTGATGTTGGCCTTGGTCAGCAGGGCCTTGGCCTTGGCGACGCTCGGGTCGCCGTACTTGTTGAAGAACGAGTTCGAGTGGCCGGTGATGCTCGCCGGGACCAGCGAGTACAGCGGCTCGGCCTGGGTGCCGTACACCTTGGAGACGAGTTCGCCGCGGTTGATGAGCTGCGCCATCGCCTGGCGGACGGCCTTGTTCTTGACCGTCGGGGCGTCGGTGTTGAAGGCGAGGTAGCGGATCTCCAGGCCGGACATCTCGACCAGGTCCTCGTTGTTGTTCGAGTCCTCGGACAGCTTCTGGATCTGCTCGGGCGACATGGTGCGGGTCATGACGTCGATGTCACCCTTGTCCAGGGCGGTGCCCATGGCCGCGGCGTCCTTGTAGGACACCATCTCGACCTTGGAGTTGTTCACCTTCAACGTCCCCTTGTAGTTGGGGTTCTTGGTGAAGGTGGCCTTGACGATCGCGTCGTCCTTGACCTCGGCCGACATGGTGTACGGCCCGGAGCCGTCCACGTCGAAGCCGTCGCGCAGCTTGTTCTTCTCGTAGTCGTCCGGGTTGACGATGCCGGCGACCGGGGTCGACAGCTTGTACGGGAAGGTGGCGTCGGCGGTCTTGAGGTGGAAGATGACGTCGCGGTCGCCCTTCACCTCGACGGTGTCGATGGTCGACAGCAGACCGACCGGACCGCCCTCGGCGTTGATGGCACGCGCGCGGTCGATGGAGTACTTCACATCGGCCGCGGTGACCTTGTCGCCGTTGGAGAACTTGAGGCCGTCGCGCAGGGTGCAGGCGTAGCGCTCGTTGCCGCTGTCGGTGAAGCCGCACTTCTCGGCGGCCTCGGGCACCGGGTCGCCCTCGCCCTTGGGCTGGATCATCAGGGTCTGCACGGTCTGGCGCAGGATGTTCCAGGAGCCGACGTCGTAGGCGTAGGCCGGGTCGAGCGGTGCCGGGGCGTCCTTGGTCGCGGCGAACGTGTCCGTCGTACCCACGACGATCGCGCTTCCGCCTCCGCTGCCGCTGTCGGAGCCGCCGCACGCGGCGAGCACGGGTGCGAGCAGGCCGACCACCGCGGGCAGCACCAAGGTCTTGCGGTTCATGCTCGTGTTTCTCCAGAGCTGTTCAGGTCCGTGTATCCGGCATGCAGGGGTGTCGCGGCGGATCACGGGGGTAGCGGCGATGTTCTCGCGACGAGATTAGTCCGCACCAGCACGAGGGTTCGCGGTCACCGGAGTTGAGCACCCATCACGCAGCGAAACCGGGCGTGGACAGACCGAAAACCCGACAGCGGAAGGATTAGTGCAGCTTTCCATCAATCGGGACACAAGGGCGCGCCGAAACTCGCGGAAAGGGGATGCGCAGCACAGGTCGTCCGAGCTGTCGACCCTGCTGCAAGTGGGGAACCTCACATTCCCAATCACCGGGATCGCTACCGGAATTCGGCCATCCGCACTTACCGGCAATTCCCTCGGACGTACGCCCGGGGAATTCCTGTTCCTAAGCGGATCGGGCCGTGATCAGAAAGTGATCAATCCCCGCAGAAATGCCAGGTCCACCTCTTCCAGCGAGGTCACGACGGTCCGCCGCACGGCGGCCGTGATGGGGGCGACCGAGGGGACCGCCACGACATGGCAGCCCGCGGCCTCGGCCGCCGCGACGCCGGTCGCGGTGTCCTCGACGACCGCGCATCTGGCCGGATCCACGCCGAGTCCGGCGGCGGCGGCGAGATACGGGTCGGGGTACGGCTTGGTGCGCGGCACCTCGTCGCCGGCCACCGACAGGGCGAAGTGGTGCGCGCCCAGCGAGGCGAGCACACGGTCGATGATGCGCCGGTGGGAGGCGGAGACCAGGGCGGTGGGGATCTCGTACTCGGAGAGCTCGGCGAGCAGCCTGGCGGCGCCCGGCATCAGCGGCAGGGCGCGGCCGATGCGGTCCTCGAAGCCGTCGTTGAGCAGGACGGACAGCTCGGCGAGGGTGATGTCGGCACCGGTGGCCTCGATGAGGAACCCGGCGCTGCGGGTCATGGGGCCGCCGACCACGACATGCCGCCAGGACTCGTCGAGGACATGGCCGAGGCGGGCGAAGATCTCGACCTCCACGTCCCACCAGAAGCCCTCGGTGTCCACCAGGGTGCCGTCCATGTCGAGGAGCACGGCCTGCAGGGCTGAGCCTTCGGCCGTACGGGTTCCGAGCGCGGGGACCGTACTGGTCATCCGGGCGCACCTCCTTGAGGGACGATCAGGCCGGTTCCCGCTGGGGGAACCGGCCTGCAGTGGACCGACCAGTGTACGTCGCCCGCGAGCGAAGCGCCTCGTTTATCCGGCGTGGTCCGGGGCACACCGTGGGTACGGCCAGGGGACGGCCTGACGTGCGCCGATGTGCCCCGGGCGGCTTGTCCGGCGTGCCCTCGGACGGGATTTTTCAGCGGGCGTTGAAGTACTTCGCCTCGGGGTGGTGGATCACGATCGCGTCCGTGGACTGCTCCGGGTGCAGCTGGAACTCCTCGGACAGATGGACGCCGATGCGCTCCGGCTGGAGCAGGTCGGCGATCTTGGCACGGTCCTCCAGGTTCGGGCACGCTCCGTAGCCGAGCGAGAACCGTGCGCCACGGTACTTCAGCGCGAACATGTCCTCGATCGCGTTCGGGTCCTCCCCGGCGAAGCCGAGCTCGGAACGCACACGCGCGTGCCAGTACTCGGCGAGGGCCTCGGCCAACTGGACGGACAGGCCGTGTAGTTCGAGGTAGTCGCGGTAGGCGTTGGCCTCGAAGAGCTTCGCCGTCCGCTCGCCGATCCGGGAGCCGACGGTGACGACCTGGAGGCCGACCACGTCGGTCTCCCCCGACTCCTGCGGGCGGAAGAAGTCCGCGAGACACAGGCGGCGGCCGCGGCGCTGGCGCGGGAAGGTGAAGCGGGTCCGTTCGTTGCCGTGCTCGTCCAGGATGATCAGGTCGTCGTCCTTGGACACGCACGGGAAGTAGCCGTAGACGACGGCCGCTTCGAGCAGGTTCTCGGTCTGGAGCTGGTCCAGCAGCCCGCGCAGCCGCGGCTGGCCGTCGGTCTCGACGAGTTCCTCGTACGTCGGTCCCTCACCGGTGCGGGCCTGCTTGAGGCCCCACTGGCCCTTGAACAGCGCGCCCTCGTCGAGCCAGCTCGCGTACTCCTTCAGCTGGATGCCCTTGATGACACGGGTGTCCCAGAACGGCGGGGTGGGCACCGGGTTGTCGACGGCGACGTCGGAGCGGACGTGCCCCTCCTCCGGGCGCTCCTCCTCCACCTGTACGGCGGCGGCGCGCACCCGGCGCTGCTTGAGCTCCGGCAGCTGGGCGCCGGGCACGCCCCGCTTGACGCCGATCAGCGCGTCCATCAGGCGCAGCCCCTCGAACGCGTCGCGGGCGTAGCGGACCTCGCCCTCGTACAGCTCGTGCAGGTCCTGCTCGACATACGCCCGGGTCAGGGCCGCGCCGCCCAGGATGACGGGGTAATCGGCCGCCAGGCCGCGGGAGTTGAGCTCCTCCAGGTTCTCCTTCATGATCACCGTGGACTTGACCAGGAGCCCGGACATGCCGATGACGTCGGCCCGGTGCTCGGCGGCGGCGTCCAGGATCGCGGAGACCGGCTGCTTGATGCCCAGGTTGACGACGTTGTAGCCGTTGTTGGACAGGATGATGTCGACGAGGTTCTTGCCGATGTCGTGCACGTCGCCGCGCACGGTCGCCAGCACGATGGTGCCCTTGCCGTCGGCGTCCGTCTTCTCCATGTGCGGTTCGAGGTAGGCGACGGCCGCCTTCATCACCTCGGCGGACTGCAGCACGAACGGCAGCTGCATCTGGCCGGAGCCGAACAGCTCGCCGACCACCTTCATGCCGTCCAGCAGCGTCTCGTTGACGATGTCGAGGGCCGGGCGGTCCTGCAGGGCCTCGTCGAGGTCGGCCTCCAGGCCGTTGCGCTCACCGTCGATGATGCGGCGCTTGAGGCGCTCCTCCAGCGGGAGGGCGGCCAGTTCCTCGGCCTTGCCGGCCTTCAGGGACTTGGCGGTGGCGCCCTCGAAGAGCTGCATGAGCTTCTGCAGGGGGTCGTAACCCTCGGCGCGACGGTCGTGGATCAGGTCGAGGGCCGTCTGCACCTCCTCCTCGCTGAACCGGGCGATCGGGAGGATCTTCGACGCGTGCACGATCGCCGAGTCCAGGCCCGCCTTCACGCACTCGTCCAGGAAGACGGAGTTGAGCAGGATGCGGGCGGCCGGGTTGAGGCCGAAGGAGATGTTCGACAGGCCCAGCGTGGTCTGCACGTCCGGGTGGCGGCGCTTGAGCTCGCGGATCGCCTCGATGGTGGCGATGCCGTCCTTGCGGGACTCCTCCTGACCGGTGCAGATGGTGAAGGTCAGGGTGTCGATGAGGATGTCCGACTCGTGGATGCCCCAGTTGCCGGTCAGGTCGTCGATCAGCCGCTCGGCGATGGCGACCTTCTTCTCGGGCGTACGGGCCTGGCCCTCCTCGTCGATGGTCAGCGCGATCAGCGCGGCACCGTGCTCCTGGGCGAGCTTGGTGACCTTCGCGAAGCGGGACTCCGGGCCGTCGCCGTCCTCGTAGTTGACGGAGTTGATGACCGCGCGGCCACCGAGCTTCTCCAGGCCGGCCCGGATGACGGGCACCTCGGTGGAGTCCAGCACGATCGGCAGGGTGGAGGCGGTGGCGAAGCGGCCGGCCAGCTCCTCCATGTCGGCGACGCCGTCCCGGCCGACGTAGTCCACGCAGAGATCCAGCATGTGGGCGCCCTCGCGGATCTGCTCCCGGGCCATCTCCACACAGTCGTCCCAGCGGGCCTCCAGCATCGCCTCGCGGAACTTCTTGGAACCGTTGGCGTTGGTGCGCTCGCCGATCGCCAGGTAGGAGGTGTCCTGGCGGAAGGGGACGGTCTGGTAGAGGGAGGCGGCGCCGGGTTCGGGGTGGGGGGTGCGCTCGGTGGGGGCCATGTCGCGGACGCGCTCCACGAGCTGGCGCAGGTGCTCCGGCGTCGTACCGCAGCAGCCGCCGACCAGGGAGAGGCCGTAGTCGCGTACGAAGTTCTCGTGGGCGTCGGCCAGCTCCGGCGCGGTGAGCGGGTAGGTGGCGCCGTCCTTGCCGAGGACCGGCAGGCCCGCGTTCGGCATGCAGGAGAGCGGGATGCGGGAGTGCCGGGAGAGGTAGCGCAGGTGCTCGCTCATCTCGGCGGGACCGGTCGCGCAGTTCATGCCGATCATGTCGATGCCGAGCGGCTCCAGCGCGGTCAGCGCGGCGCCGATCTCGGAGCCGAGCAGCATGGTGCCGGTGGTCTCCACGGTGACGGAGACGATGATCGGGAGGTCCAGGCCGGCGATCTCGCGGGCCCGCTGGGCGCCGATCACCGCGGCCTTGGTCTGGAGCAGGTCCTGGGTGGTCTCGACGATCAGCGCGTCGGCACCGCCCGCGATCAGGCCTTCGGCGTTCTGCTGGAAGGCGTCGCGGATCGTGCCGTAACCGATGTGCCCGAGCGTCGGCAGCTTCGTGCCCGGCCCGATCGAACCCAGCACCCAGCGCTGACGCCCGTCCCGGGCGCCGTACGCGTCGGCGGTCTCGCGGGCGATACGGGCGCCGGCCTCGGACAGCTCGTACACCCGCTCCGCGATGTCGTACTCGGCCATGGCCGAGTGGTTGGCGCCGAAGGTGTTCGTCTCGACGCAGTCCACGCCGGCGTCGAAGTACGCCTCGTGGACGGAGCGGACGATGTCCGGGCGGGTGAGGTTGAGAATCTCGTTGCAGCCCTCGAGGTCCTCGAAATCCTCCAGGGTCGGCTCCTGAGCCTGGAGCATGGTTCCCATCGCTCCGTCGGCTACCACCACTCGGGTGGCCAGTGCCTCACGGAGCGCGGACACACGGGTCCGGCTGTCGGCGGAAGGGGTCAGTGGCGACGAGGCCATGAAAGGGGCTCCCTCTGGTGCGACGGCTGTCGGCTTTGCGCGGCCCGTGGAACTCTCCGCGGTGGGCGCACTTCGCCAGAGTAACCGGGTCGCCCCGGGGATGGTCATAGGCGTCCAGGGGGCGGACGAGGATGACGGGCAGGCCTCTCCCGGGATACCAGTGACGCAACGGATACCGACCGACCATTAGCGGTGGGTCGGCATCGACCGGTAGTGTTCGGCATTGCCGAACGACGTTATCCACGACGTTACGTCGACGGTCGAAGGGGACGGAGGCAGTACGGCGATGGCACGGAACATCCAGTCGCTCGAACGGGCGGCCGCGATGCTGCGGCTGCTCGCGGGCGGCGAGCGGCGGCTCGGCCTCTCGGACATCGCCTCGTCGCTGGGCCTCGCCAAGGGCACCGCCCACGGCATTCTGCGCACCCTCCAGCAGGAGGGCTTCGTCGAGCAGGACGACGCCTCCGGGCGCTATCAGCTGGGCGCCGAGCTGCTGCGCCTGGGCACCACCTACCTCGACGTCCACGAACTGCGCGCGCGTGCCCTGGTGTGGACGGACGACCTGGCCAGGTCCAGCGGCGAGAGCGTGTACCTCGGCGTCCTGCACCAGCAGGGCGTGCTGATCGTGCACCACGTCTTCCGGCCCGACGACAGCCGGCAGGTGCTGGAGATAGGGGCCATGCAGCCGCTGCACTCCACGGCCCTGGGCAAGGTGCTGTCGGCGTACGACCCGGTGGCGCACAGCGAGGCGATCGAGGCCGACCGCAAGCCCTTCACCGAGCGCACGGTGTGCGAGCTGGAGGACTTCGAGCACATCCTCGACATGTCACGCGCGCGTGGCTACGCGGCCGACGTGGAGGAGACCTGGGAGGGCGTCGCGTCCGTCGCCGCGCCCATCCACGACCGGCGGCGGATGCCGGTCGGCGCGGTCGGCATCACGGGTGCGGTGGAGCGGCTGTGCCTGGACGGGGAGCTGCGTCCGGAGCTGATCGCGGCGGTGCGGGACTGTGCCCGCGCGGTCTCCCGGGACCTGGGCGCGGGGCGGTTCTGAGCTGCCGTAACGGAGTCTGAGAAACGTACGTGAAAGGCCGGGACGCGGGTGGCGCGTCCCGGCCTCGGTCGTACTCTGACATAACGGGCGAAGCGCCCCACGGGCGCGGACGCCCCCGTTACCTGCCGGTACGCGGCTGACCAGCAAGATCGACAGCTCACAGCAATCAATAACGATCGTGTTTTCGACAACAGAACTCTTGACGTGCGCGTAACGCCGGAGCAAGACTCCCGTCCATCGGTCGGCATTGTCGAACACCTACCGGCAATACGCGCTAGAGTGTGACAACGCCAAGGGCCGGCAACGCTCTCACCCCCGAGGGCAGCTCGAACTCCCGGAGGGACCCGGGGTTCGGTCCCCTGGACGAAGGACAAAGGAGTCGCGGGTGTCCAGCTCCGACATCTTCATCGGCGAGACCATCGGTACCGCCATACTCATCCTGCTCGGCGGCGGCGTCTGCGCCGCCGTGACGCTGAAGGCCTCCAAGGCCCGCAACGCCGGCTGGCTCGCCATCACCTTCGGGTGGGGTTTCGCCGTACTGACGGCCGTCTACATCTCCGGGCCCCTCTCGGGCGCCCACCTCAACCCGGCCGTGACGCTCGCCCTCGCGCTCAAGAAGGACGGCATCTCCTGGAGCGACGTCCCGATCTACTGGGGCGGGCAGATGCTCGGCGCCATGATCGGCGCGGCGCTCGTCTGGGTCGCCTACTACGGCCAGTTCCACGCGCACCTCACCGACAAGGAGATCGTCGGCGGTCCGGGCGCGCAGGCCACGAAGGCCAAGGCCGTCGAGGCCCAGGAGGCGGGCGCCGGCCCGGTGCTGGGCATCTTCTCCACCGGCCCCGAGGTCCGCGTCGCCTGGCAGAACGTCGCCACCGAGGTCATCGGCACGATGGTGCTGCTCCTCGCGGTTCTCACGCAGGGCCTCAACGACTCGGGCAAGGGCCTGGGCGCCCTCGGCGGTCTGATGACCGCCCTCGTGGTGGTCTCCATCGGTCTGTCCCTCGGCGGCCCGACCGGCTACGCGATCAACCCGGCCCGTGACCTGGGCCCGCGCATCGTGCACGCGCTGCTCCCCCTGCCCAACAAGGGCGGTTCCGACTGGAGCTACGCCTGGGTGCCGGTGGTCGGTCCGCTGATCGGCGGCGCCATCGCTGCAGGCATCTACAACGTCGCTTTTGCTTAAAGCAACTCGGTAGACCCTCCCCCCAACTCACGGAACCCCAGGAGCACACAGTGACCGACGCGCACACCGCCGGCCCCTTCATCGCCGCCATCGACCAGGGCACGACCTCCAGCCGCTGCATCGTCTTCGACCGCGACGGACGTATCGTCTCCGTCGACCAGAAGGAGCACGAGCAGATCTTCCCGAAGCCGGGCTGGGTCGAGCACAACGCCAACGAGATCTGGACCAACGTCCAGGAAGTCGTCGCCGGAGCCATCCAGAAGGCCGGCATCACCCGTGACGACATCAAGGCCATCGGCATCACCAACCAGCGTGAGACCACGCTGCTGTGGGACAAGAACACCGGTGAGCCCGTCCACAACGCCATCGTCTGGCAGGACACCCGCACCGACGCCCTGTGCAAGGAACTCGGGCGCAACGTCGGCCAGGACCGCTTCCGCCGCGAGACCGGCCTGCCGCTGGCCTCGTACTTCGCCGGCCCGAAGGCCCGCTGGCTGCTCGACAACGTCGAGGGTCTGCGCGAGCGCGCCGAGGCCGGGGACATCCTCTTCGGCACCATGGACAGCTGGGTCATCTGGAACCTGACCGGTGGTGTCGACGGCGGCAAGCACTACACCGACGTCACCAACGCCTCCCGCACCATGCTGATGAACCTGCACACGCTGGAGTGGGACGAGAAGATCGCCGAGTCCATCGGCGTCCCGCTGGCGATGCTGCCGGAGATCCGCTCCTCCGCCGAGGTCTACGGCGAGATCAAGGGCGGCAAGCTGGGCGAGCTGCTCGGCGGCATCCCGGTCGCCTCCGCGCTCGGCGACCAGCAGGCGGCCCTGTTCGGCCAGACCTGTTTCGCGGAGGGCGAGGCCAAGTCGACGTACGGCACCGGCACGTTCATGCTCATGAACACCGGCGAGAAGATCATCAACTCGTACTCCGGCCTGCTCACCACCGTCGGCTACCGCATCGGCGACCAGACCCCGGTCTACGCGCTGGAGGGCTCCATCGCCGTCACCGGTTCGCTGGTGCAGTGGATGCGCGACCAGATGGGCCTGATCTCCACCGCCGCCGAGATCGAGACGCTCGCGCTCTCCGTCGAGGACAACGGCGGCGCCTACTTCGTGCCTGCCTTCTCCGGTCTGTTCGCCCCGCACTGGCGCTCCGACGCCCGCGGTGT
The DNA here is from genome assembly GCF_040643775.1 of Streptomyces sp. NPDC047081. Lineage (NCBI taxonomy): Bacteria > Bacillati > Actinomycetota > Actinomycetes > Kitasatosporales > Streptomycetaceae > Streptomyces > Streptomyces sp. NPDC047081. The sequence continues at coordinate 30,970 of NZ_JBEYUY010000040.1, forward strand.
GATCGCCGGCCTCACCCGGTACGTCACCAAGGCGCACCTCGCGCGCGCCGTCCTGGAGGCCACCGCCTGGCAGACCCGTGAGATCACGGACGCCATGACCAAGGACTCGGGCGTCGAGCTCACGGCCCTCAAGGTCGACGGCGGCATGACCTCCAACAACCTGCTGATGCAGACCCTCTCGGACTTCCTGGACGCCCCGGTGGTGCGCCCGATGGTCGCCGAGACCACCTGCCTCGGCGCCGCCTACGCCGCCGGTCTCGCCGTCGGCTTCTGGACCAGCACCGACGACCTGCGTGCCAACTGGCGCCGGGCCGCCGAGTGGACCCCCCGCATGGACGCGGAGACCCGCGACCGTGAGTACAAGACCTGGCTCAAGGCCGTCGAGCGGACCATGGGCTGGATCGAGGACGAGAGCTGACGAGCACCTCCCCTGCTCGGACGGCTCTGATGAGGAGTAAGAACCCGAAATGACCAGTCAGACCACCCTCCAGTCCGTGCCTGCCCTCGGTACGCGCCCGGCCTCCGGCTCCAACCCGAGCCGCGCCGAGACCCGCGAGCAGCTCGCCAAGGCGTCGTACGACCTTCTTGTCATCGGCGGCGGCATCCTGGGCATCTCCACCGCCTGGCACGCCGCGCAGTCCGGCCTGAGGGTGGCTCTGGTCGACGCCGGCGACTTCGCCGGCGCCACCTCTTCCGCCTCCTCCAAGCTGCTCCACGGCGGTCTGCGCTACCTGCAGACCGGCGCGGTGAAGCTGGTGGCGGAGAACCACTTCGAGCGCCGTGCGGTCTCCCGTCAGGTGGCTCCCCACCTGGCGAACCCGCTCACGTTCTACCTCCCCGTGTACAAGGGCGGGCCGCACGGCGCTGCGAAGCTCGGAGCGGGCGTCTTCGCCTACTCCGCGCTGTCGGCTTTCGGTGACGGCGTCGGTCACCTCCTGTCCCCCGCGAAGGCGGCGCAGGACGTGCCCGAGCTGCGCACCGACAACCTCAAGGCCGTCGCGGTCTACGGCGACGACCAGATGAACGACGCGCGCATGGCGCTGATGACGGTCCGTGCGGCCGTCGAGGCGGGTGCGGTGGTGCTGAACCACGCCGAGGTGACCGGGCTGCGGTTCACCAAGGGGCGGGTGACCGGCGCGGACCTGCGCGACCGTACGTCCGGTGACGAGTTCGGGGTCAACGCGCGGCTGGTGCTCAACGCGACCGGGCCGTGGGTCGACCACCTGCGCCGGATGGAGGACCCGAACGCCGCGCCGTCGATCCGGCTGTCGAAGGGCGCGCATCTGGTCCTGAAGCGGACGTCTCCGTGGAAGGCCGCGCTGGCGACGCCGATCGACAAGTACCGGATCACCTTCGCCCTGCCCTGGGAGGACATGCTGCTGCTCGGTACGACCGACGAGCAGTACGAGGGCGACCCGGCGGATGTCGCGGTCAACGAGAAGGACATAGCCCAGATCCTCGACGAGGCCGCGTTCTCGATCCGGGACCAGCAGCTGTCGCGGGACCTGATCACGTACTCCTTCGCCGGGCTGCGGGTGCTGCCGGGTGGGCCCGGTGACACGGCCAAGGCCAAGCGGGAAACCGTCGTCACGGAAGGCCGGGGCGGGATGCTGTCCGTCGCGGGCGGCAAGTGGACGACCTTCCGGCACATCGGCCGTACGGTGATGCAGAAGCTGGAGTCGCTGCCGGGCGCTCCGCTGGGGGACGACTTCGAGCCGATCTCTTCCCTGCCGAAGAAGCTGCCGCTGCCGGGGGTTGCCAATCCGCGGGCGGTTGCGCACCGGTTGCTGGTGGACAATCCGGCGCCGGGGCCGCGGATGGCCGCCGACACGGCCAAGCACCTTGCCACGCATTACGGGTCATTGGCCTTCGACATTGCTCGACTGGCCAATGAGAACCCGGAGTTGGGCGAGCGGGTGCATGCGGATGCGCCGGAGATCTGGGCGCAGGTTGTTTATGCGCGGGACAACGAGTGGGCCGAGACGGCTGATGATGTGCTGCGGCGGCGGACTACGTTGACCATTCGGGGGCTTGCCACGGATGAGGTTCGCAGCAAGGTTCAGGATCTGCTGGACAAGAAGTAACGGGTTGTATTTCGTCTGAAGGGGCGTGGGGGCTGGTCGCGCTCACGCGGCGGTAGCCGCAAATCGACACAGCCCCGCGCCCCTTTTGGGGCGCCTACAGCAGCGTTCTTACGTCGTTCGGGTTCTTCAACTCTTCGCGGCGGACGATTAGTTCGCGGCCCAGGAGCAGTGCCCTACGGGATGCCGGGGCCGGGTCGGGGAGCGTCGTGAGGTCTGTCAGGTGGGCGAAGCCGATGATCCGGCGGATGATTTCCGCGCCTGCGTAGCCCAGGGATTCCGTCCAGACTCGGCGTAGGAAACGGTCCAGGTACGCGTCGTCGAAGAAGGTGTCCACCCTCGTCGGCCACAGGCGGCGGAATTCCCGCTCGAACGCCTCCCAGGAGAGCTTGAGTTGGTCCCCGTGATCGCTCAAGGTGCCCAGCGCTCGCGCCCGTTCCTCCGACACCAGGGCGTTCGCCCAGTACAGGCCCAGGTCGAAGCCGATCGGGCCCACGAAGGAGAACTCGGGGTCGAAGACCCGGACCACCGGGGTGTTTTCGCGTTCGCCGACCATGATGCTGCCCGTGTGGAGGTCGCCGTGGAGCAGGGCCTGGGCGCTGGTCATGAACAGATGCCTCAGGTCCGCGACCTCCGTGCGGAGGCGGGTGTCCGCGCGGAACTCCGACGCCAGGTCGGTCAAGTCCTCGTGCCAGTGGTTGTGTTCGTGTTCGATGTACGGCTCGGAGAGGACCACGTCCTCCGTGATCTTGCAGAGTTCGGGGCTGACCGAGGCCGCGATCAGGGCCTTGCGGGATGCCGAGTCCATGCCGAAGTCGCTGGTTGCGAAGGAGAGTTGGGCGACCAGTTCGCCGATGCGGGCGGAGGTGTGGGGGCCGTAGGGCGCGCCCTCGTTGAGGAGGGTGCGCAGGACCTCCAGGTCCGACATGTCCTCCATGACCAGGGCGTAGTTCTCGGGGTCGTAGCCGTGGATCGCCGGGATCTTGTCGGGGGCCACGCGCGCGATCTGGTCGTAGGCGCGGGCCTCGGCGTCGGCACGGTCCGGGTTCATCGGCCAGGACGGGCCGGCCACCCGGACCCAGGGCAGGGCCTGCTTCACGGCCACGCTGCGGGTGCCGTCGGCCGAGGACGCCAGGAAGACCCGGTTCATGTTGCCGTCCGAGACCTCGCGGACGTGGATGTCGGAGACGTCCGCCCAGTGGCCGCGTTCGTGCAGGTAGGCGGGGATGTCCTCGGTCTCCAGGATGCGGTAGCCCATCGTGTGAACTCCTCGAACTTCCTTATGCGGTGCGGCGCTTGGACAGCGTGAAACTGAAGACCAGGGCGAGGATGAGGACGGCGCCCTCGACCACGTCCTGGGTGTAGTACGGCAGGCCCTTGATGGTCAGGCCGGTGGTGATGATGCCGATCAGGACCGCGCCGAGGGCCGTGCCCCAGACGTTCGGGCGGCCCCGGCCGAGGACCGAGGTGCCGACCAGGGCGACCGCCACCGCTTCCAGGAGCTGGGAGGTTCCGGCCGAGACATCCCCCTGGCCGATGCGGGAGGCCAGGATCAGGCCGCCGATGGAGGCGAGGACGCCGGAGATGACGTAGGCCAGGGCGCGGTAGGCGCCGACGCGGATGCCGGCCAGGCGGGAGGCCTCGGGGTTGGCGCCGATGGCGTACAGGATGCGGCCCCAGCGGGTGCGGGCCAGGAACACCCAGGCGGCGACGGTCAGGCCGCCGAAGATCAGCACCGAGACGGGGATGCCGAGGACCGTGCCCCGGTCGATCTTCAGGAAGCCGGCCGTGAACTTGCCGGGGGCCGTGGTGCCGTCGTCCAGGGTCATGCCGGGGGTGATGGACTGGCCGTCGACCAGGATGAGTTTGCTGCCCTGGATCACGAACATGGTGCCGAGCGTGGCGAGCATGTCGGGGATCTTGAGTACGACGATCAGGAGGGCGTTCAGGAGGCCTGCGAGGGCGCCTGCCGCCAGGACCGCGATGATCGCGACCGTGCCGATCTGGTTGTAGACGACCATCGTCTGGGCGGCGACGGACACGCCCAGTCCGGCTACCGCGCCCACCGACATGTCCATTCCGCCCACGGCCATGGTGAGCGTCACGCCCAGGCCGAGGATGGCTGCCACGGAGACGTATCTCAACGTGTCGAGGAGCGTCGCCGACTCGCGGAACGAGCCCTCGCTCAGCGCGAAGTAGAGGAACAGCGCGACTGTGACGAAGATGAAGCCGTACTTGATCACGGCGTTCTGGACGCGCACGGCGGCGGTGGCGGTGGGCGGGGTCGCCGCCTTCGCCGGGGTCTCGGTGCTCTGGGTGGTGGTCATGGGTGCTTCCTTCAGCCTTCGGCGGCGGCAGCGGCGGGCTTCACACCGACGCCGAGATGGTCTGGATGACGCGGTCGCGCTCCGCGTCCTCGCCGTACGCGTCGAGGTGGATCTCACCGGCGGCCAGTACGACGACCCGGTCGGCGATCTCCAGGATCTCGTCGACGTCGGCGGACAGGACGAGGACCGCCGCGCCCTCGGCGGCCAGGGCGCGGGCGCGGCGGCCGATGTCCCGGCGGGCGCCGATGTCCACGCCTCGGAACGGTTCGTCCAGGATCAGGACACGGGGGGTCTCGGCGAGCCAACGGCCGACGACGACCTTCTGCTGGTTGCCGCCGGACAGCTCCTCCACGGTGCTGTGCTCGTCGCGGGCGACGACGCCGAGGGCCTCGATCGTCTCGCGGCCCAGGGCGTCCTCGCGCGAGTGGCTCACGAGTCCCGCTCGGGACAAGGACTTCAGGAACGGCAGTGAGATGTTCTGCGCCAGCGACCAGCCGGGGACGAGGGCGTCCGCGTGCCGGTCCTCGGGGACCAGGTGGATGCCGCCGCGGATGGCGTCGGCGGGCCGCTTCGGCTCGTACGGCTTGCCGTCCAGCTCCACCCTGCCCTCGGCGAACGGTTCGGCACCGAACAGGCCCCGGGCCAGCTCGGTCTTGCCGGCGCCCAACAGGCCCACCACTCCGGTGACTTCGCCGGTGCGGAGGTCGAGGTCGAGGGGGGCGCGGCCGTCGAAGAGTCGTACACCTCGGAGGGAGAGGACGACTTCGCCTTCGGCGCCCTCGCGGACCGGGCGGGCCGTGGTGGCCTCCTGGGCCTGGGCGAGCATCGCGCGCAGGGCCGCGTCCCAGTCGAAGGGCCTGGCCTGGTCCTCGGTGAGACGGCCGTCCCGCAGGACGACCAGGCGGTCGGCGAGCGCGTCGATCTCGCCGAGGCGGTGGGAGACGTAGAGGACCGCGATGCCGTCGTCGCGCATCTTCTCGACGAGCGCGAACAGGCGCTCCGCCTCGGCGGCGGAGAGCGCGGAGGTCGGCTCGTCGAGGATCAGCAGGCGCGGGCGGGTGGCCAGGGCGCGGGCCAGGATGAGCAACTGGCGGTCGGAGATGCCGAGTTCGCCGACGTCCTTCTTCAACAGGGCGTCGCTCCAGTCGAGGCCGAGGCCCGCCTGGATCTCGCGGGCGCGGGCCAGGACCTTGCCGCTGTTGAGGAACGGGTTGCCGCGCTTCTGCGCCAGTTCCTCGAAGACCAGGTTCTCGGCGACCGTGAGGCCGGGCACGATGCCCTCGCCGATGCGCTGGTGCACCGTCTGGATGCCCAACTGCCGGGCGGCGAGCGGCGACTGGAGAGCTGCGGGCTCCCCTGCGACCCGCACCTCTCCGCCGTGGTCCGTGTGCACGCCCGACAGGATCTTGATGAGCGTGGACTTGCCGGCGCCGTTCGCGCCGAGCAGCGCGACCACGCTGCCCGGTGCGATGTCCAGCGAGACGGAGGCGAGCACCGTCTTGCCGCCGAAGGCCATGCTGACGTCGGTCAGGCCGACGGCGGGCACCTCTTCAAGGGAAGCCTCAGTGGGCGACATTGGGAATCCAGTCCGCGGTGCTGACCTTGGAGAGGTTCAGTGCAGGCAGCGCGGTGCGCAGCTGGTCCATGTTCTCGATCTTGTTCTTGCGCAGGAAGTCCTGGGTGATGGCGACGGCCGGGAAGGACACGGTGTCCTTGTTGAGCTGTCCGGCCAGTTCCAGGGCTGCGGTGCGGACGACGGCGGCGCCGACCGCGGACGGGTCGGTGCCCGCCGTGGCGACCCACGGGCTGTTCGCCGCGGTCATGTTCTGGATGTCGGCGTTGGAGACGTCCGCGCCGAAGACCTTCACCTTGTCCTGCAGCTTCTTGTTCTGCACGGCGAGGACGGTGCCCTTGGCCAGCTCGTCGTAGGGGGCGAAGATGCCGGTCACGTCGGAGTGCTGGGTGAGCGCGGCGGAGACCAGGGGAACGTTGTCGGTGGCCGTGGAGTCGGTGACCTTGCCGACCTTGAACTGCTGCTTCCAGCCCTGTGCGGCGAGTTCCTTCGCCCAGACGGTGTTGCGCTTGTCGAGGGCGGCGTAGCCGGCCACGTTGACGTAGCCGACCTTGGCGTTCTTGCCGACCGACTTCGCCATGACGTCGAGCACGGCCTGGGCCATGCTGGCGTCGTCCTGCTCGGTGGAGACGACGCCCTTGGTCTTGGTCTCGACGTCGTAGACGACGACCTTGATGCCCTTCTTCACAGCCTTGTCGATCTCCGGCTGGATGGTCGCCGGGAAGCCGTGGTCGATGATGATCGCCTGCGCGCCGGAGTTGATCGCCGAGGAGAGGTCCGTGGCCTGCTTGGCGTTGTCGGCCTGGGCGTCGTACACCGTCAGGTCGACGCCGAGGGCCTTGGCCTGGGCCTTGGCGCCGTTGCCCCACTGCTCGAAGTAGTCGCCGGCGCCGCTCTGCCGGACCAGCGCGACCTTGACGGTGCCCTTGCTGAAGGGTGCGGGCTTCTTGCCGGTGGCGGCGGAGGCCGAGGCGGCGGTGTCGCCGGTCTTCTCCGAGGCGTCGGAGGACTGCGAGCAGCCGGAGAGGACCAGGGCGGAGACGGAGGCCAGCGAGAGCGCGGCGAGAGGGACGCGGATACGGGACATGAGGGGCTCCAGGTGCAGGGGGTCGCGCAGAGGGAAGCGGAGGGAAGGGGGTGGCCTGAACCGGAGCAGGGGTGGAAATCGCGCCAGCGCGAGGAGGCTTGGCGGTCACGCGCCGGAGGGAGGGCGCGGTGGGGCTCCGGGGGAGGTCAGCGACAGCTGGCCGTGGTCGACCGGAGCAAATCCACGTACAGCCGCCGCACGAGCAGCAGCGTCTTCATGGGTAGATCATGAGAACGGTTTCAGCCATGCGTCAAAGGAATGAACGCGCTTTCTCAGTCCTTGAGACAACGACTACGTCACACCAGGTCGGCACGGAGTGGCGAGTTACCATCGGCTGACCGGCACCCGACCCGGCACAGTGAGGCCCTGATGACGACCCCTCGCGCGACCGCGCTGCTCATGCCCTGCATGCGCCGCTGTCCCGGCGCGCTGTGTCGCGGCTGAATCCCTCTTCGCCGAAGTCGCCCTTTCCTCTCCGCCCGTCCGGTGCTTGTCTCGGTATCCGGACTTCCCTCCCAGCTTCCTGGAGTTGCTCCCATGACCCTGCTGACGACCTGGTCCGAGTCCGGCCCCGAGTCCCTGGTCCGCCGCACCGCGGACCCCTCCGAGATCGCCGAGGCGCTCAAGCCGCTCGGTGTGCGCTACGAGCAGTGGCCGATCCGCGAGGACGTCCCCTTCGACGCCGACAGCGAGACGGTGTTCGCCGCCTATGGCCCCGAGATCGACAAGCTGAACGCCGAGGAGGGCTTCACCACCGTCGACGTGCTCGGCCTGCACCCCAGCGACGACCCGGAGTTCCCCGCGAAGGCGAAGGCGGCCCGCGAGAAGTTCCTCCAGGAGCACACCCACGACGACGATGACGAGGTCCGCTTCTTCGTCTCCGGCTCCGGCATCTTCTACCTGCACGTCAACGGCGAGGTGCACGCCGTCTTCTGCGAGAAGGGCGACCTGCTGGGCGTGCCGCGCGGCACCACGCACTGGTTCGACATGGGCACCAACCCGTCCTTCACCGCGATCCGCTTCTTCCACGAGGAGGACGGCTGGATCGGCAACTTCACCGGCTCCACCATCGCCTCCCGCTTCCCGGACTACGACACGATCGCGGCCGGTTACGAGGCCGACAGGGCCGCCAAGTGAGCCTGCGGGGCCTCGACTTCGACGTGGACGCCGTGGTGCTCGACATCGAGGGCACCACGAGCGCCACGGGGTTCGTCGTCGACGTGCTGTACCCGTACTCGCGCTCTCGTTTCGGAGCACTGCTCTCGGAGCGGAGCGGTGATCCGGACGTGGCGCGCGCGATCGCGCAGGTGCGGGAGGAGATCGGCGAGCCGGACGGGGACGCCGCCCGTATCGAGAAGACCCTGAACGCCTGGCTCGACGAGGACCGCAAGGCGACCCCGCTGAAGACCCTCCAGGGCGTCATCTGGTCCGAGGGCTTCGCCCGCGGCGACCTCGTCTCGCACTTCTACGACGACGTCGTACCGAGCCTGCGCGCGTGGCACTCGGCGGGCGTGCGGCTGTACGTCTACTCGTCCGGGTCGGTGGCCGCGCAGCGCGCGTGGTTCGCGTCGAGCCCGGAGGGCGATCTGCTGCCGCTCGTCTCGGGGTTGTACGACACGGAGAACGCGGGGCCGAAGCAGGAGCCGGAGTCGTACGGCCGTATCGCCGAGGCCACCGGAATCGCGCCCGGCCGGCTGCTCTTCCTCTCCGACCGGCCCGGCGAGCTGGACGCGGCCCGTGCGGCCGGGTGGCACGCGGTCGGGATCCGGCGGCCCGGGGAGCCGTACTTCGAGCAGGGCGTCGGCGACCACGCCGAGGCGGGGACGTTCGACGAGATCAGCATCAGCACTTCCAGGAGCACGGCATGACCGACGGCATCAGCGCACTCGACCTCGAGGAGGCGGGGGCGGTCCTCGCCGCCGAGTCCGCACGTTTCGCGTCCTTCGGCTGGATGCGGGGGACGTCCGGGAACCTGTCCGTGGTGCTCTCGCGCGAGCCGCTGCGCCTCGCGGTGACGGCCAGCGGGCACGACAAGGGTGAACTGACCCCGGCGGACGTGGTGTTGGTGGACGGCCAGGGGGCGGCCGTACAGGGCGGGAAGCCGTCCGCCGAGGCCGAGCTGCACGCCCGGGTCGCCGCGCTGACCGGGGCGGGGGCCGTGGTCCACGTCCACACGGTCGCCTCGGTGGCGATGGGGAAGCGGGAGCCGGGCGGGATCGTCTTCAAGGACGTGGAGATGCTCAAGGGGGTCGGGCAGCCGGCCCACGACGTCGAGGTGACGCTGCCGGTCATCGCCAACAGCCAGGACATGAAGGTGCTGGGCGACCGGCTGGAGGAGGCGCGGAACCCGCGGATGCCGGCCGTGGTCGTCGCGGGGCACGGGCTGTACGTGTGGGGTTCGGATCCGCGGCAGGCTCGGCATCACACCGAAGTGGTGGAGTGGCTGCTGGAGTTGGAGCTCACAGAGCGCTGAGATGCGGAAGGGGCCCCGAGTTCGGGGCCCTTTCGGTTACTTGAGGTGTTCGCCGGGCAGCTGCCCCGCCGACACCTCCAGCACGCCCCGCTCCGTGACCAGCCCCGTCACCAGCCGGCCCGGCGTCACGTCGAACGCCGGGTTGTGGCCGCGGGACTCGGCCGGAGCGACCCGCACCCCGCCCCACTCCAACACCTCGGCCTCACCGCGGAGTTCGATGTGGATGTCGTCGCCGGTCTTGGTGGAGAGGTCGACCGTGGTCGTGGGGGCCGCGACCAGGAACGGGATGCCCGCGTCGGCGCAGGCGAGGGCGACGCCCACGGTGCCGACCTTGTTGGCCGTGTCGCCGTTGGCCGCGATGCGGTCCGCGCCGACGATCGCCGCGTCGACCTCGCCGCGCAGGATCGTCCCGGCCGCGGCGCCGTCGGCCTGGACGTAGTGCGGGATGCCCTCCTGGACCAACTCCCAGGCGGTGAGCCGGGATCCCTGGAGCAGGGGACGCGTCTCGTCGGCGTACACGACCTCCAGGCGTCCGCGCGCGTGCAGTTCGCGGACGACGCCGAGTGCCGTGCCCCAGCCGGCCGTGGCGAGGGCGCCCGTGTTGCAGTGGGTCAGGATGCGCAACGGCCGGTCCTCGCCGACCCGTTCGAGCAGCCAGTCGGCGCCGGACGCGCCCATCGCGCGGTTGGCCTCGACGTCCTCGCGCTGGACCGCCGCGGCTTCCTCCAGCACCGCGTCCAGGCCCTCGGCGAAGCGGGTCATGACCCGGTCCACGCACACCATGAGGTTCACGGCGGTGGGCCGGGCCTCGCGTATGCGGGCGACGGCCGCGCGCACCTCGGCCTCGGTCCAGCCCTCCCGCCGCCCCTCGATCAGCGCGAGTGCCACGCCGTACGCCCCGGCCGCCCCGATCGCCGGCGCGCCGCGCACCACGAGGCGCTGGATCGCATCCACCAGCGTGTCCACATCGCGGACATCCATCGTCTCGGTGCGGTGCGGCAGCAGGGTCTGGTCGATCAGCGCGAGACCGGTACCAGTCCAGTCGACGGCGCGCAGTTCCTGGGACATAACGGGACACTCCTGATGTTCCGATGGTGTCCGACACCGTACATGACCTGGAAGAACCACAGTTCGAGACAGTCGAGCAGGTGTCCGGAAACCGGTGTTACAGTCCAGCACCTGCATCCCGCAGGACGACACCCGTGTCCCACAGGCCGAGACGGAGGAGGAGCCACGTGCCGCTGACGACGCGCCGTTTCCTCGACCACGGCCACTGCGCGAGCGACGGCTGTCGACGCTGACCCGTCCCCCTCGGCGTCCCCCCAAGAACTCTCAGCTCTCACACGCTCCCGCCAGAGCGTGCTCCGCCGTATCCGGAAGGTCCCCGATGCACCGCAGATCCCGTCGTACCCTGCAAGTCGCCGCCGCCACCGCGCTGCTGGTCACCGCGGCCACGGCCTGCAACGCCGCCGCGAAGAACGACGCCTCGACGAGCGCGAGCGGGGGCAGCGGCAAGTCGTTCACGCTGGTCACGCCGGACGCCGTCGGACAGAACGAGTTCCTGAAGCTCGCCGTCACCGGCATCAAGGACGCGGCGAAGCAGCACGACGGGACGCAGAAGGTCTACGAGTCGACCGACACCGCCTCCCAGCAGCAGAACGTGCAGGCCGCCGTGGACGCGCAGCCGGACGTCATCGTGCTGGTCGGCTTCGAGTTCGCCGACCTCGTGGCGCAGCAGGCCAAGGCGCACCCGAAGCAGCAGTTCCTGATGATCGACGCGTGCACGACCAAGACGTATCGGAACGTGAGCTGCGCGGTCTTCCGGGAGCACGAGGGCGTCTATCTCGCGGGCGCCGAGGCCGGGCTGCTCAGCAAGTCCGGCAAGGTCGGCGCGGTCGACGTGCTCGACACGCCCCAGTTCCGCCGCTACAGCGACCCGTTCGCGGCCGGCGCCAAGAAGGTCGCCGCCAAGACCGAGACCTCCACCCGCTTCGTCGGCGGCCAGTCCCCCTTCGACGACTCGGCGCGCGCCAAGGAGCAGGCGAACTCCCTGCTCTCCAAGGGCTACGACCAGCTGATGGCGGCGGCCGCCGCCGGCAACTACGGCGTCTTCGAGGCCGCCAAGGCCAAGGGCGCGTTCGCGTACGGCGTCGACGTCAACCAGTGCCCCTCGGCACCCGGCACGGTCGTCGACAACGTGATCAAGCGCACGGACGTCGCCGTCGAGAAGGGCGTCGACGCGGTCCTGGGCGGCAAGGCGGGCACCACCGTCTCGTACGGCCTCAAGGAGGGCGGCATCAGCCTCACCGGCCTGGAGGCCGGGGTCGACTCGTCGAAGTGCGTGATCGCCGACCACAAGGACGTGCTGAAGCAGGTCGAGGCGCTGCGCGACCAGATCGTCGCCGGAAAGCTCAAGGTCGATGACCCCGCCGCGAGCTGACGTCGACGCGGGCACCGGTCGGGCCGACCTCGCCGTCGAACTCCGGGGAATCACCAAGCGGTTCCCCGGCACGCTCGCCAACGACGACGTCGACCTGACCGTCCGCCACGGCGAGATCCACGCCCTCATGGGCGAGAACGGCGCCGGCAAGTCCACTCTCATGTCGGTCCTGTACGGCATGGAGCGCCCGGATGCCGGGACGATCCGTATCGACGGGCGGGAGGCGGCCTTCGCGAGCCCGTCCGACGCGATGGCCGCCGGGCTGGGCATGGTCCACCAGAGCTTCAAGCTGTTCGACTCGCTGACGGTCGCCGAGAACGTCGTCTACGCGGCAGAGCCGCGCCGCTTCGGCCTGGTGGACCGCGCCGCGGCCCGTCGCCGGGTGCGCGAACTCGCCGCGGAGCACGGCCTCGCCGTCGACCCGGACGCCCGGGTCGGCGGACTGCCGGTGGGTCTGCGGCAGCGCGTGGAGATCCTCAAGCTGCTGCACCGCGGCGCCCGTACGCTCATCCTCGACGAACCGACCGCGGTACTGACCCCGGCCGAGGCGGACGCCCTGTTCGCGGTCCTCAAGTCGCTGGCCGCACAGGGCCGAACGGTCATCCTCGTCACGCACAAGCTGCGCGAGGTGCTGGAGGGCAGCGACCGGGTGACCGTGCTGCGGGACGGCCGGGTGGTGGCCCGGCTGGTCACCGCGGAGACCTCCGCCGACGAGATCGCCGCCGCGATGACGGGGCGCGCGGTGGAGTTGGACCGCATCCACGCGCCGGGGTCGCCGGGTGACGTCGTTCTCGACGTCGCCGGTCTGTCCACGGATGGCGTCCAGGATGTGGACCTCTGTGTCCGCGCGGGCGAGATCGTCGGTATCGCGGGCGTCGCCGGCAACGGCCAGAGCGAGCTGGTCGAGGCGCTGGCCGGGCTGCGGGCGGTCACGGCGGGGCGCGTGTCGCTCGACGGCCAGGACATCACCCATGCGTCGGCCGCCGAGCGCCGGGCCAGGGGGCTGGCGTACGTGCCCGAGGACCGCCATGCGGTGGGCACGGCGCCTGCGGCCTCGGTCGCGGACAACCTCGCGATGGGGCATCACCGTACGTCGCTGTCCTCGCGTGGACTGCTGCCTCCGGCGGACGTGCGTGCTCACGCTCGGAAGCTGGTGGAGCGGTTCGGCATCAAGGCGTCCAGCACGGAAGTGCCGGCTTCGGCGCTGTCCGGCGGCAACCTTCAAAAGCTGCTCATCGGCCGTGAACTCGCCCACGACGCCCCGCTGTTGCTCGTCGAGCAGCCCACGCGTGGCGTCGACATCGGCGCCATCCAGAACATCCACGACCAGCTGATCGCCTACCGCGACGCCGGTCATGCGGTGCTGCTCGTGTCGGCGGAGCTGAGCGAGATTCGGGGGCTCGCCGATCGGGTGCTGGTGATGTACGAGGGGCGGGTCACGGCGTCGTACGCGAAGGATCAGGCGGACGAGCGGGAGTTGGGGCTGGCGATGGCCGGGGGTGGCCGGTGATCCATCGCATATCCGGAGTCCTCCGCTCCCCCATCACCTTCTCCGTCCTCGCCGGCGTCCTCATCGGCGCCCTCTTCCTCATCGGCACCGGCGCCGATCCGATCGCCGCCTACCAGGCCGTGCTCACCGGCTCGCTCGGTGCCGACGGCATCGGTTCCACACTCACCACCGGCACCAGCGTGCTGGGCATGGCGCTCGCGCTGGCGATCCCGCTGCGCGCCGGGCTGATCAACCTCGGCGGCGACGGGCAGATGGTGCTCGGCGGCATCACCGCGGCCGTGACCGGCCTCTACTCGCCGCTGCCCGCGCCCCTCACGGTCGTACTGGCCCTGCTCGCGGGCATGGCGGCCGGTGCCGCGTACGCCGTGCTGGCAGGCCTCTGCGAGAACCATTTCGGCGTGCCGCTGCTGGTCAGCAGCCTGCTGCTGAGCTATCCGGCGGTGTCGCTCGCCTCCTATCTGGCCCGGTACCCGCTCAAGGAGCCCGGCTCCAGCCTCCCGCAGACGCGGGCGCTGCCGGACGGGGTGGCGCTGCCCGCGTTCGGCGACTCGACGGTGACCGTCGGCCTGCTGCTGGTCGTCCTCGCGGCGGCCGCGTACTGGTTCACCGACCGGCGCACCGCGTTCGGGTACGAGATCCGGATGACGGGTCTCAACTCCCGATTCTCCGCGTACGCGGGCGTCGAACGCCGGGGCCTGACCCTGAAGTTGATGTCCGTGTCGGGCGCACTCGCCGGACTCGTGGGCGCCATCGGGGTGTTGAGCTTCCCGTACCGCTTCGTGGACGGCTCGCTCACCGCACCCGGCTACACCTGGACGGGACTCACCGCCGCGCTGCTGGCCACGGCCGCCCCGTTCGGCACGGTGATCGCGTCCTTCTTCTTCGCCGTCCTCCAGGTCGGCGGGCTCGCGATGGAGCGGACGACCGAGGTGCCGCGCGAGCTGACGCAGGTGCTGCAGGCGGTCGTGATCGTGTTCCTGGCCGCCCGACTGCGGTTCCCGCAACGGTGGTTCGGGAAGCGAAGGGAGGCTGTCTGATGTTCTTCGACTCCGATCTCCTGATGTCGGCGCTGCGTGCGCTGACCCCGATCCTGCTGGCCGCGCTCGGCGGGGCGATCTGCGAGCGGGCCGGGGTGTTCAACATCGGCCTCGAAGGCATGATGCTGCTCGGCTGCTTCACATCGGTGGCGACGAGCTGGTTCACCGGAAGCCCGTGGCTCGGGGTGCTGGCGGCGGCGCTCGCGTCGGCGGCGTACTCACTGATCCTCGCCGTGGGCGCGGTGACGCTGAAGGGGGACGCGGTGGTGCTGGGAATCGCCATGAATCTCCTGGCGGTTGGCCTGACCAGCTTCCTGCTGCGTACGGTCTTCGGTGTGCAGGGCACTTTCGACGATCCGTCACTCGCCGGACTGCCACTGGTCGGTGGCTTCACGCCGCTCGCGTATCTGGCGTTCGTGGCGGTCGCGTTGGCCGCGGTGATGCTGTCCCGGCATGTGTGGGGGCTACGGCTGCGCGGGGTCGGCGAGGCTCCGGACGCGGCGGCGACGCTGGGGGTGAGGCCGGCGAAGTACAAGTACGCGGCCGTGCTGGTCTCGGGCGCGCTGTGCGGTCTCGCCGGGGCCCAACTCGCCCTGGGTAACGTGACCTTGTTCTCCGAGAACATGACCGCGGGCCGCGGCTGGATCGCGGTCGTCGCCGTCATGCTCGGCCGGGCCGCGCCCCTCGGTGTGCTGCTCGCCGCGCTGCTCTTCGGTCTCGCCGAGGCGGCCGGCTTCCGCCTCCAGGGCCTCGGTCTGCCGCAGCAGGCGACCGACGCCGCGCCGTACGTCGTCACGCTCGGCGCCCTCTTCCTCACGACGGCCCGCCGCCGTCGTACCCGTCCCTCCCCCGGAGTCGCCTCATGACGCAGGATCTGCTGCCCGTCACCCGAATACCGCGCACCGGCCTCCCGGCGCACGCCGTCGTCGTCGGCGACCCGGCGCGCGCGGCCGCCGTGGCCGCGCTGCTCGACGGCGCCGAGGAGGTGTCGTACCACCGCGAATACCGTGTGTTCAGCGGGAGTTGGAAGGGGCTGCCGGTGGTCGTCGCCTCGCACGGGGTGGGTGCGCCGGGCGCGATCCTGCTGTTCCAGGAGCTGGCCGACGCGGGCGTGCGCACCTTCGTGCGGTTCGGTACGGCGGGTGCGATGAAGGCGGGGATCGGCGACGGCGATCTGGTGATCGCGGAGGCGGCGGTACGGGACGACGGGGTCACGCAGCAACTGCTGCCACCCGAGTATCCGGCGGTCGCGGCTCCGGAGGCGGTGTTCGCCTTGCAGCGGGCGGCGCGGGAGGTGGACGCTCCGTACCACCGGGGGGTCGTGTGGACGCGGGCCGCTTTCCAGCCGGGGCTGCTGCCGCTGTTCTCCTACGAGGGTGCCGGACTCGCGGCGATCGAGATGGAGTTGTCCGCGCTGCTGGTCACGGCCTCGCTGCGGGGGCTGGTCGCGGGCGGGGTGCTGGTCGTCGACGGGGCGAACGCGGACGAGCTCGTGGACGAGGGCGGTGCCAGCGTCTACGACCCGCACCGGGAGGTCGTCGCGGCCGGTGTCGAGCGGGGTGCCGTGGTGTCGCTGGAGGCGCTGCGGCTGCTGGCCGAGGAGTACGAGGCGTGAGCGTGAGTGTCGATCTGCTGGTGCACGGCGGTGACGTACTGACCGTCGACGAGGCCGGAACCGTCGTACGGGACGGGGCGGTTGCCGTCCACGAGGGCGAGATCGTCGCCGTCGGACCGGCCGAGGAGCTGAAAGCTCGGTTCACAGCCACACAGGCCATCGACGCCGCGGGCTGTCTCGTCCTGCCCGGGCTCGTCAACACGCACACCCACCTCGCGATGACCCTGCTGCGCGGCCTCGCCGACGACGTCACCCTCCAGGGCTTCCTGGAGCGGGTGCTGCCGGCCGAGGCCCGGCTGCTGGCGCCCAAGAACGTGGCGGCGGCGGTGCGGCCGGCGATCGCGGAGAGCGTACGGGCGGGGGTGACGTCGGCGCTCGACATGTACTGGTTCCACGAGGCGGCCGAGCAGGCGGCCCGCGAGGCCGGTTGGCGGCTGCACTCCGGCCCCACCTTCATGGACGTCCCCGAGCCGCCCGACGGCATGCCCTACGAGGACCGGCTCGACTGGGCCCGCCGCGACCTCGCGGCCCGTGGCCCGGCGCGCCCCGGCCGGCGCCCCGTCCTCTTCGCGCACTCGACCTACACCCTCTCCCCCGAGCAGCTCACCGAGATCGCCGCGCTGGCCCGGGAGTTCGGGGCACTGCTGCACATCCACGCGGCCGAGAACGCGACCGAGGTCGCCACCGTCGAGGTGCGGCACGGCAAGCGCCCGGTCGAGCTCCTCGACTCGCTCGGTCTGCTCGGCCCCGACCTGCTGCTCGCGCACGCCGTGGACCTCACCGGGCCGGAGATCGCCGCGCTGGCCCGCACCGGCACCTCGGTCGCCCACTGTCCGGTGTCGAACCTGAAGCTGGGCTGCGGGATCGCGCCCGTGCCGCGGCTGCTGAGCGCCGGCGTGACCGTCGGGCTCGGCACCGACGGGGCCGTCAGCTCCAACACGCTGGACGTGCTGGGGGCGGTGCGGCAGGCGGCGCTCGTGCACAAGGCGGGCGGCGACCCGACCGCGGTCGGCGCGGAGCAGGCCGTACGCATGGCGACGATCGAGGGCGCGCGGGCGCTGGGGCTCGGCGACCAGCTCGGCTCGCTGGAGGCCGGCAAGCGGGCCGACCTGATCGTGCTGGACCTGGGCGCTCCGCATCTGCGGCCGCTGCACGACCCCTGGTCGACGCTGGCCTACGCTGCGCACTCCGCCGATGTGCGGGACACCGTGGTGGACGGGCGGGTGCTGATGCGGGAGCGGGCGCTGACGACGCTGGACGAGGCGGCGCTGATCGCCGACCTGGAGGCGCTGGCCGATTCGGGCGTCTGAGCTGAGCGTTCGCCGTCCCGTTCACCCCGTTGAACCCCCATAATGGCGTAAGACATCGGATGTCTCGTGGGACGTGCGGGAACGGTGTCGCGAGAGCGGTGCGGAACGACAGGGAGGCCGGTCATGGCAGTCACCGACGAGGCGATCGAGAAGATCAAGGGCATGATCGTCTCCGGCGCGCTGCGGCCGGGCGACCGGCTGCCCAAGGAGAGCGAACTCGCCTCCGAGCTCGGGCTCTCGCGCAACTCCCTGCGGGAGGCGGTGCGCGCCCTGTCGCTGATCCGGATCCTGGACGTGCGGCAGGGCGACGGCACGTACGTGACGAGCCTGGACCCCCAACTCCTCCTGGAGGCCCTCAGCTTCGTCGTCGACTTCCACCGGGACGACACGGTGCTGGAGTTCCTGGCGGTGCGGCGGATCCTGGAGCCGGCCGCGACGGCGATGGCGGCCTCGCGGATCAGCGAGCAGCAACTGGACGCGCTGTCGGCCCAGTTGGACAAGCTGGGCGAGGCGCCGTCGGTGGAGGAGCTGGTCGCCTGCGACCTCGACTTCCACCGGGGCATCGTGCAGAGCTCGGGAAACTCCGTGCTCTGCTCCCTCCTTGACGGCCTGTCAGGCCCCACCACCCGGGCCCGCATCTGGCGCGGCCTCACCCAGGAGGACGCGGTCAGCCGCACCCTGCGCGAACACCGCGCGATCCTGGGCGCCCTGCGCGACCGCGACGCGGAGGCGGCCCGGTCGTGGGCGACGGTGCACATCGCGAGCGTGGAGCAGTGGCTTCGCTCCACGCTGTGATGGGCAGTGATCCGTTCACTCCCCCGTGCAAGGGGGCTGCGAGCGCCCCCGTCGCACGCCGTAAGGTTGGGTGGTCAAGCGAGGGCACGTCGGAAGGAGGCCTGGGTGATCGAGCTCGAGGGGGTTCCCGAGCTGGTCGACCCGGTCATGGTGGCCGCGTTCGAGGGCTGGAACGATGCCGGCGACGCCGCCTCCACCGCGGTCGCGCATCTGGACAGGGAATGGAAGGGCGAGGTGTTCGCGGCGCTGGACGCCGAGGACTACTACGACTTCCAGGTGAACCGCCCCACGGTGTGGATGGACGGCGGCGTGCGCAAGATCACGTGGCCGACGACAAGGTTGTCGGTGGTACGGATCGGCGGCGAGAAGCCGCGCGACCTCGTACTCGTCCGAGGTATCGAACCGTCCATGCGGTGGCGCTCGTTCTGCAACGAGCTGCTCGGCTTCGCGCACGAACTGGGCGTGGAGCTGGTGGTCATCCTGGGCGCCCTGCTCGGCGACACCCCGCACACGCGTCCGGTCCCGATCAGCGGGACCACGTCCGATTCGGACCTGGCCCGGCGGATGGACCTGGAGGAGACCAAGTACGAGGGCCCCACGGGCATCGTCGGCGTCCTCCAGGAGGCCTGTACGCACGCGGGCGTCCCGGCGGTCAGCCTCTGGGCGGCCGTACCGCACTACGTGTCGCAGCCGCCGAACCCGAAGGCGACGCTGGCGCTGCTCAACCGCCTGGAGGACCTGATCGACGTGCGCATCCCGCTGGGCGAGCTGCCCGAGGACGCGCGTGCCTGGCAGGTGGGGGTGGACCAGCTGGCCGCCGAGGACAGCGAGGTCGCCGAGTACGTGCAGACGCTGGAGGAGGCCCGGGACACCGCGGAGCTGCCGGAGGCGTCGGGTGAGGCGATCGCCCGCGAGTTCGAGCGGTATCTGCGGCGCCGGGACGGCGGCAGCGGACCGGCCGGCTCCGGCGGGCACGCCACGGCGGACGGCAGCGACAGCTCGTCGTATCTGCGGGACGCCCCCGGCGGTCGTACGAAACCGCCGAAGCCGCCCAAGCCGGGGACGGACGCGGACGACAAGGCGGGCACGGACGACGAGGACTCCTCGGAGGACTGACCGGACGACCGGAGAAGGGGCGGTGCGCATCACGCGCACCGCCCCTTCCGTCTTCCCGTATCCGTCTCTCCGAACGTATCCGTCTCTCCCGACGACGGTCGCCTCGGCAGTGTTTGGCCGGTTTCAGGCGTGACATCGGGTTCAGGGCGGATTGCACAGGTTGCCCAGTTCAACTTTATTTCAAACCTGGTTGCCGAAGACGGGGTTTACGGGCCGCCCGCGGAGTGCTTGGTTGTGCACCGACGGCCACCCGCACGGACCGAGGGGAGCGGTACCCGATGAGCGAACAGGTACAGCCGGCGCAAGGGCCGGGAACGTCCGGGCCC
The DNA here is from genome assembly GCF_040643775.1 of Streptomyces sp. NPDC047081. Taxonomy (NCBI): domain Bacteria; kingdom Bacillati; phylum Actinomycetota; class Actinomycetes; order Kitasatosporales; family Streptomycetaceae; genus Streptomyces; species Streptomyces sp. NPDC047081. The sequence continues at coordinate 50,660 of NZ_JBEYUY010000040.1, forward strand.
GGGCCCGACGGAGCGGGATTCACCTATCGAGGGGCCGAGCAGGAGCTGATCGTCGTCGCCCGTCCCGAGGCCCGGCTGCGCGCCCAGGCCGAGGGCGTCCGCTCCGCCGCGGGCGCGGACGTGACGGCCCTGAACATGTTCCTCAGCGACGAACAGCTCACGCTGCAGCCGCTGTTCGGCAGCGAGGAGCGGCTGCAGCAGTCCGCCGCGCCGGGCGAGGCGAACGTGCCCGACCTGGCGCTGTTCTACCGGGTGCGCGGCGGCGAGAGCCGGGCGCAGGAGCTGCGGTCGCGGATCGCCGCGCTGCCGGGCGTCGAGACGGCGTACATCAAGCCCGGTGCCGTACCGGCATCCGTGGCGGAGGAGAGCGGCAGGCTGAAGGAAGGGGCGCCGGTGACGCCCGACTTCAGCAGCCGGCAGGGCTATCTGAGTCCGGCCCCGGAGGGGATAGACGCCTACTGGGCCTGGCAGCGGCCCGGTGGGTCGGGTCAGGGGGTGACCGTCATCGACGTCGAGGGCGCCTGGCAGCTGGGTCACGAGGACCTGGCCGCCAAGCTGGCCGGCGTCGTGGTCGGCACCCCGCTGACCGATGTCGCGTGGCGCAACCACGGCACCGCGGTGATCGGCGTGATCGGCGGCGACCGCAACGAATACGGGGTGAACGGGATCGTGCCGGAGGCGGTGACCGCGGCCGCGTCCTTCCAGGGCATCGGCACCGCGGCCGCGATCCACGCGGCGGCCGACCGGCTCGGCCCCGGCGACGTCGTCCTGGTCGAACTGCACCGCCCGGGACCGCGGTTCGAGTTCGCCGAGCGTGACGACCAGCGCGGCTATGTGGCGCTCGAATGGTGGCCGGACGACTTCGCGGCCGTCCGCTACGCGACCGCCAAGGGCGTCCTCGTGGTGGCGGCCGCGGGAAACGGCGCCGAGTCGCTCGACGACGCGGTGTACGAGCGCCGCCCCGACGAGTTCCCCGAGTGGTGGCGCAACCCCTTCAACCCGTCCAACCAGTCCTCCGGCGCGGTCCTGGTCGGCGCGGGCGCCCCGCCGCCCGGCACGCACGGCCGCGACCACGGCCCCGACCGCTCCAGGCTGGCGTTCTCCAACTACGGCGCCCGCGTGGACGCGCAGGGCTGGGGCCGCGAGGTCACGACCACCGGCGGCTTCTGGGACAAGCCCGGCGATCTGCAGGGCGGGCCCGAGGAGATCGCCTGGTACACGGACACGTTCTCCGGGACCTCCTCCGCCTCGCCGGTGGTGGTGGGCGCGCTGGCCGCGCTGCAGGGCATGCTCAAGGCGGCGGGCCAGCCACCGATGTCCCCGGAGCGTGCGCGCGAGGTGCTGCGGGCCACGGGCTCCCCGCAGCAGGACGCGCCGGGGCGGCCCGCCTCGCAGCGGATCGGCAGCCGGCCCGACATCAAGGCGGCGGTGACCCATCTGCTGCCGCAGGCGGTCGGCTCGGGCCAGGCCGAGAAGTACTGGGACGAGCTGCTGCCGTATCCCCGTGAACTTCCGCCGCGGCTACGGCTGTTCGTGGCCGGCGCGTGGCGGAACCTCAACCACCCGTCCCCCGAGATCCGCCAGGCGGTGCACTCCGCCTTCGCGGGGGGACGGCCCGACGTCCGGGTGTGGTTCTCGGACGACGAGATCGTCGGCCTGGTCGTCACGGGCTGACGTATCCCAACCATCAAGGGAAGGTGACACCGGTATGAGCACCACCCCGCAGATGAGCCAACTGGGCCAGTACGGCCAGCAGTTCCCCAGCACGTCGCCCTACCAGCAGTACCAGCAGCAGCCGTTCGGGCAGCAGCAGGGCTACGGCCAGCAGCAGCCCATGGGCATCGGCTCGCTGGAGCAGCTCCAGCAGCTCGGTCAACAGCAGCCCTTCCAGCAGCTGTTGCAGCAGCTCGGCCAGCAGCAGGGCTACGGGCAGCAGCAGGGCTACGGGCAGCAGCAGGGCCTCGGCCAGCAGCAGAACCAGCAACAGCAGGTCGAGCAGCAGGTGCAGCAGCAGATCCACCAGATCGCGCAGGCGGCCGTGCAGCACGTCCAGCAACAGGTCCAGCAGCAGGTGTTCCAGGCCGGCATCGCGGACGGCTACATCGACGTCGTGCAGCCACTGCCGGGGCAGCCCAGCCTGATCGCGCTGCGCATCCAGGGCCAGTTCCGGATCTTCGCCAACCCGAACGCCCAGACCCACGACCAGGTCCAGGAGGCCTTCGCCTTCGGCCACCAGGTCGTCGGCATCTGGGACTCGGGCTCGCCGAACATCCTGCGCAGCATCCAGGTGCGCAGGATCTGACCGGCGCCCTGTGACACGAGGGGCCCTTCCTCCGCGGGGAGGAAGGGCCCCTTCCGGTGCCTGCGTCGCCTACAGCGCCACGCCCAGCAGGGCGTCCACGGCGCGCGACACGACGCCGGGGGCGCCGATGTCCGTACCGCCCTCGGCGTCCTGGCGTGCGGCCCAGCGGTCGACCGCGGCCAGGGCGGCCGGGGCGTCCAGGTCGTTCGCGAGGGCCTCGCGGATCTCCTCGACGAGGGCCTCGGCGGGCGGCCCGTCGGGCCGGGAGACGGCTGCGCGCCAGCGCCCGAGCCGGGCCACGGCGTCCTGGAGCACCTGGTCGGTCCACTCCCAGTCGGCCCGGTAGTGGTGGGCGAGCAGCGCCAGCCGGATCGCGGCCGGGTCGACCCCGTCGTAGCGCAGCTTGGAGACGAAGACGAGGTTGCCCTTGGACTTGGACATCTTCTCGCCGTCCAGGGCGACCATGCCGGCGTGCACGTACGCCTTGGCCATGGGGAACTCGCCGGTCAGCACCTGGGCGTGCGAGGCGCCCATCTCGTGGTGCGGGAAGGCGAGGTCGGAGCCGCCGCCCTGGACGTCGAAGGTCATGCCGAGGTGGTCCAGGGCGATGGCGACGCACTCGATGTGCCAGCCGGGGCGCCCGCGGCCGAGCGAACCGCCGTCCCAGCTGGGCTCGCCCTCGCGGGCGGCCATCCACAGCATCGGGTCGAGCGGGTTCTTCTTGCCCGGGCGGTCCGGGTCGCCGCCGCGCTCGGCGGACAGCAGCCGCATGGCGGCCGCGTCGAGGCCGGAGACCTTGCCGAAGTTGGGGTCGGACTCGACGGAGAAGTAGACGTCGCCCTCGAGTTCGTAGGCGGCGCCCGCGTCCCGCAGCCGCTCGACGAGCGGCACGATGCCGGGTATCGCCTCGACCGCGCCGATGTAGTGCTTCGGGGGCAGCATCCGCAGGGCGGTCATGTCCTCGCGGAAGAGGGCCGTCTCCTGCTCGGCGAGGGCGACCCAGTCGACGCCGTCCCGGTGCGCCCGATCGAGGAGCGGATCGTCGACGTCGGTGACGTTCTGGACGTAGTGAACCTGCCGCTTGGTGTCGAGCCACACGCGCTGAACGAGGTCGAACGCGTTGTAGGTCGCCGCGTGACCCATGTGGGTCGCGTCGTACGGGGTGATGCCGCAGACGTAGATACGGGCGACGGGACCGGGGTCAAGGGTGACCAGACCACCGGTCGCGGTGTCGTGGATCCTCAGGTCGCGGCCCTGACCAGGCAGGGCGGGGACCTCGGAAGCGGGCCAGGCATGCATGTCATGAGCCTAACCGGACGGATGTTCCGTATACGAACCGGACCGGGCCGGATGGCCGGTAAGGCGTTCTTGCGCGCTTCCGCGCGGTGTGCTCGCGCGGCAGGGCCAGTGTGCTCCTAGACGGGCGGCCACGGAATGGCCGGCCACTCCCCGCTCGGCTCGGGATGCCTCCCGGTCTCCAGGAGTACGGCGACACGCGCGCGCGTGGCGTCGAGTTCCGGGCCGGTGATCAGCGCGGACAGGCGCTCGGCCAGCGCTCCGGAGGTCCCGAGGGCCTCCTGGAGGCCTTTGAGGACGTCGACGGCCTCCGGCGTCAGCGGCTCCCCGGCCCAGCCCCACAGCAGGGTGCGCAGCTTGTTCTCGGTGTTGAAGGTCACGCCGTGGTCGATGCCGTACAGCCGCTCGCCGGCGGGCAGCAGATGGCCGCCCTTGCGGTCGGCGTTGTTGATGACCGCGTCCAGGACGGCCAGCCGCCTGAGGCGCTCGTCGTCCGCGTGCACCAGCAGGGCGGTCCTCCCCTCCCCCACCTCGGCGAGGCCGATCGCCTTCCAGCCCTCCCCGGGCTCCTCGCCGTCCACCAGGGCCAGCAGCTCGGGGCCGGGCTCGCCCTCGATCCACAGCTGGACCATGCCCTCGCCGAAGGGCCCGTCGCGCAGCACGGTCGGCGGCACCAGGCCCCAGCCGGTGGCCTCGGAGACCTCGTACGCGGCTACCTCGCGCTGGGCGAGGGTGCCGTCCGGGAAGTCCCACAGGGGCCGCTCGCCGCGCACCGGCTTGTAGACGCAAGGAAGCTCCTCGCCGTCGTGGGCGACGGAGCAGTACAGCACCGCGTTGGACGCGTCCCGGATCTGGCCGCGGACGGTGAGCTCACCTCGGGTGAGCAGTTCGGCCGTGGTCACGCTCCGCGGCGGTATCCGTTCTGGCGCGGACATACGTGTCCTTCCGGGTCCAGCGGGAGGCTGCACAGCGGGCACGGCGGCCGCCCGGCGTTGACGACGTCGAGGGCGCGCTTGGCGAAGGCTCTCGCCTGGGCGCCGGTCAGCCGGACCCGCAGCATCGGGGGCCCGTTCTCCTCGTCCTGCAGGAGGCGCTCCTCGGCCTCGGCGAGGTCCTCCTCGGAGTCGGCGTCGAGCTCCACGAGGGCCTGCGCCTCGACGATCATGCGCTGTTCCTCGCCGTCCCAGGCAAGGGCCATGGTGCCGACCCGGAACTCCTCCTCGACGGGGGTGTCCAGGGGCGCGCTGTCGGAGACCTCGGTGGGGGCGACGGCCGGCACCGCGGCATTGCCGCCGCTGCGCCGTACGACCTCGTCGAGCAGCTCGTCCATGCGTTCGGCAAGGGCGGCGACCTGCGTCTTCTCCAGGGCCACGCTGGTCACCCGGGAGCCTGCGATGGCCTGGAGGAAGAACGTACGGCGTCCGGGCAGCCCCACCGTGCCCGCCACGAAGCGGTCCGGAGGGTCGTAGAGGAACACCTGACGGGACACGTCCTGTCTCCTGGAGTCGTGGATGGGTGCGGCTACTGCGACCGCTTCACCCTACTGCGCCCGACGATCACGGTGCGCCCGCACCGCCCCCGACCGTGGCGTCTTCCGCCGGGGGGTCCTCGCGCGGCACCAGGGACGTGAAGTCGCCGGTGTCACCGAGGCGTACGAGAAACGGCCTCAGGCGTGTGTAGCGGATCGCGGTGATGGAACACGGTTCAACGGAAATCCTCTGGAAGAGGTCGAGATGAAGTCCGAGTGCGTCCGCGACGAGCGACTTGATGATGTCGCCGTGCGAGCACATGAGGTACACGGCGTCGGCACCGTGGTCGCGCTCCACGCGCGCGTTCCATTCTCGTACGGCTTCGGCGGCGCGGGTGGCCATCGCGCGCATCGATTCCCCACCGGGGAACGCGGCCGCCGAGGGGTGCGCCTGGACGACCTGCATCAGCGGCTCGTCCCCCAGCTCGGCGAGCTTGCGGCCGGACCAGTCGCCGTAGTGCGCCTCCCCGATGCGCTCCTCGGTGTGCGCGGTGAGCTCCGGGCGGGCCGCCAGCAGGGGCCCGATCGTCTCCTGGCAGCGCTGCAGCGGGCTGGTGACGACTTCGGAGATCGGCAGCTGGGCGAGCCTCCCGGGCAGCGCAGCGGCCTGCGCGGCCCCGCGTTCGTCCAGGGCGACACCGGGCGTCCACCCGGCGAGCAGTCCCTCGGTGTTGGCGGTGGAACGTCCGTGCCGGACCAGGATCAGCGTGGGCATGCGGCCAAGGGTAGGCGCACGCGCGGGTGCGCCCAGGAGAGTACGGCGGGAGAATACGCACCGTGATCGTGGACTGCGCCATCTATCGCGACGGGCGCCGGGAGGACGGGCCCGCGGACCTGTCCGTCGCGCTCGCGCAGTGCCGCCGCGGGCGCGACGCCTTCGTCTGGATCGGCCTGTACGAGCCCACGGAGAAGGAGTTCGACCGGGTCACGGAGGAGTTCGGACTGCATCCGCTGGCCGTCGAGGACGCCCTCACCGCACATCAGCGGCCCAAGCTGGAGGTGTACGACGACTCGCTGTTCATGGTCATCAAGCCGGTCGGGTACGAGACCAAGAGCGACATCGTCACCTCGGGCGAGGTCATGGTCTTCGTCGGCGACTCGTTCGTGGTGACCGTGCGCCACGGCGAGGAGGCCCCGCTGGCCGCCGTACGGCATCGTCTGGAGGAGGAGCCGGAGATGCTCCGGCACGGGCCCACCGCCGTCCTGTACTCGATCACGGACGCGGTGGTCGACCACTACGTGGAGGTGGCGGGCGAGCTCGGCACCGACCTGGAGGAGCTGGAGACGGAGGTGTTCTCGCCGTCCGCCGGTGGCTCGCGGCACACCGCGTCCCGTATCTACGCCTTCAAGCGGCAGATCCTGGAGTTCCGCCGGGCCACCGGCCCGCTCGCGCAGCCGCTGGCGCGGCTCGCGGGCGGGGGCGTGTTCGGTGTGCGGGTGCCGTTCGTGCACGAGAAGGCGCAGCCCTTCTTCCGGGACGTCAGCGACCACCTCACGCGCGTGAACGAGTCCGTGGAGGGCCTGGACCGGCTGGTCTCGGACGTCCTGTCGGCGCATCTGGCGCAGATGAGCGTGCGGCAGAACGACGACATGCGGAAGATCTCCGCGTGGGCGGCCATGGCCGCGATCCCCACGATGATCGCGGGGGTCTACGGCATGAACTTCGACCACATGCCGGAGCTGCACTGGCTGTGGTCCTACCCGGCCGTCATCCTGGCGATGGCCGCCCTGGAGGTCCTGCTGTACCGGCAGTTCAAGCGCCGGGGCTGGCTGTAGGAGCCGCTCAGGCGAACTCGGGGGCGGCGGAGGCGGGCCCGCCGAGCGCGTCACGCCGCTCCGGCATCCTGAGGCTCACCATGCGCCGCCAGCCGGCGAACCGCTCGTACGCGTAGACGGCGTGGATGCCGGCCGCGAGCACGGCCGACCTGGCCCTGGACCAGCCGAGGATGCGTCCCATGTGGGCCATGACCGCGAGGCTGACGTCCCGGTAGATGCGGATCTCGGCGAGCGCGCACTCGCGCAGCGTGCGCTGGATGGCCCGGCCGTGACCGGCCCGCGCGAAGCGCAGCAACTCCTCGTGGCAATAGGCGAGGTGGTTGTCCTCGTCGTTGGAGATCATCCTCACCGCGCGGCCGATGTCGGGGTGGTCGGCGAAGTGCTTGCGCAGCAGGTCCATCTGCTCGGAGGCGCGCTGTTCGGTGACCCGGCTGTGGGCGAGGTAGGTGACGATGTCCTGCACGGTGAGCGGCTGTTCGCCCTTGAGCTTCTCGTGGGCGAGTCCGATGCCGTGCCGCTCCAGCAGCATCGTGTAGTCCGTGTCGGAGGGGACGGGGACGGGTTGCAGTCCGCGCTTCTTCATCAGCGCGTTGAAGATCCGCCCGTGCTTGTCCTCGTCGGCACCGTGGCGGGTGATCTTGGGGGCCAGCTCGCGTTCGCTCTCCGGTACGAGAGCGGCGATGCGCGCGTTCTCCCAGCCGCCCTGGGACTCCCCGCTGGCCGCGATGGAGCAGAACAGGGCGAAGGACTCGTCGTCGTCGAGGATCTCCGTGAACAGACTCTTGGCCGAAAGCATCGATGGACACCTCTCTGCAGGACTCGCCGGATCGGCAGCAATCCGCAAAGAACGAGTCAAATGCGGCGCCAGAGGTGCTGCAACAGCTGTGTCGGACAACTCCGCCAAAAGGAGGACCCGCGGGGTCACTTCGGGAGCGTAACCGCATGGGCGCACGGGCGTTGTTCCCCGTGACGGCCGTGGCGGGGAAGACCCCCCGAGCCCCCACCACGGCCGCGGAAAACTTCCGCCGCTTTGAATGCGGTGTTACGCCAGCCCGGCCCGCTCGAGCGCCTCGACCCCGGCGCGGAGCGAGGCGAGCCGCTCGTCGAGGGTGAAGCCGGCCGGGTTGAGGGACAGGCTCGTGACCCCGGCGGCCGCGTACTCCTTCATCCGGTCCGCGATGCGGTCCACGGAGCCGAGCAGCGTGGTCTGGTCGATCAGGTCGTGGGGGATCGCGGCCGCGGCGCCCTGCTTGTCGCCGGAGAGGTACTTCTCCTGGACCTCGGCGGCGGCCGCCTCGAAGCCCATGCGCTGGGCGAGCTGGTTGTAGAAGTTCTGCTTGGCGCTGCCCATGCCGCCGACGTAGAGCGCGGTGTACGGGCGGAAGGCGTCGGCGAGCGTGGCGACGTCCTTGTCCTCGCCGAGGGCGAGCGGCAGGGTCGGGTGGACGTCGAAGCCCTCCATGGTCTTGCCGGCCTTCTCCCGCCCGGCGCGCAGGTACTTGAGCGTGGTCTCCTCCAGGTGCGCGGCGGAGGGGAAGATCAGCAGGGCGCCGTCGGCGATCTCACCGGTCTGTTCGAGGTTCTTCGGGCCGATCGCGGCGATGTACAGCGGGATGTGCTCGCGCGTGGGGTGCACGGTCAGCTTGAGCGGCTTGCCCGGGCCGCCCGGCAGCGGCAGCGTCCAGTGCTGACCGTCGTACGACAGCCGCTCGCGGGTCATCGCCTTGCGGACGATCTCGACGTACTCACGCGTGCGTGCCAGCGGCTTGTCGAACTTGACGCCGTACCAGCCCTCGGAGACCTGCGGCCCGGAGACACCGAGGCCGAGGCGGAAGCGGCCGCCGGAGAGGGAGTCCAGGGTGGCCGCCGTCATCGCGGTCATCGCGGGCTGGCGGGCCGGGATCTGGAAGATGGCCGAGCCGACGTCGATGCGCTCGGTCTGGGCGGCGACCCAGGTGAGTACGGTGGCCGCGTCCGAGCCGTAGGCCTCGGCGGCCCAGCACACGGAGTAGCCCAGGCGGTCGGCCTCCTTGGCCACCTCCAGGTTGTCCGAGTCCAGTCCGGCGCCCCAGTAGCCGAGGTTGATCCCGAGCTGCATGGCCGTTCCCCTTACCGATCAGTAACGTCGTCCCTGTTGCGCAGACCCTAACCTGTGGAAACTGCTTGTCCACAGGCCCCCACACCACAGGTTCAGGCCAGTAGTGTCGGCGTTCATGGAGCAGAGGCATCTCGGCCGCACCGGCCTTCGTGTGTCCCGTATCGGACTCGGCACCCTCACCTGGGGCAGGGACACCGACGAGCACGACGCCGCGGACCTCTTGAAGACGTTCTGGGAAGCGGGCGGGAGCCTCGTCGACACGGCCGACGTGTACGGCGACGGGGAGGCCGAGTACCTCCTCGGACGTCTCATAGAAGGGCTGGTCCCGCGCCGGGACCTGGTGATCTCGACCAAGGCGGGCAGCGTGCCGGATCCGGACCGCCGCTTCGACGGTTCGCGCGGGCACCTGCTCTCCGCGCTGGACGCCTCGCTGGCCCGCCTCGGCACGGACTACGTGGACGTGTGGCACGTGCACGCGTACGACCCGTACACCCCGCTCGACGAGACGCTCCAGGCCCTCGACCTCGCGGTCAGCAGCGGGCGGGCCCGGTATGCCGGGGTCTCCAACTTCTGCGGCTGGCAGCTCGCGAAGGCGGGCACGTGGCAGTTGGCGGCGCCCGGCACGCGCACCCGGCTGGCGAGCACGCAGATGGAGTACTCGCTCCTCCAGCGGGGCGTGGAGCGCGAGGTGCTTCCGGCCGCCCTCGACCTGGGCATGGGTATGCTCCCGTCCTCCCCGCTGGGCCGGGGGGTGCTGACCGGCAAGTACCGGGGCGACGCCCGGCCCGCCGACTCCCGCGGCGCCTCCGAGCACCTGGCCCCGTTCGTCGCGCCGTACCTCGACGACACGGCGAGCCGCATCGTCGACGCGGTCCAGACGGCGGCCGACGGCCTGGCCGTCACCCCCCTCCAGGTGGCCCTCGCCTGGATCCGCGACCGGCCCGGCGTGGCCGCGCCCGTCATCGGTCCGCGCAACGCGCAGCAGCTCACGGCCGCATTGTCAGTGGAGGCCCTTAGTCTTCCTGACGAGATCTGCCGGGCGCTCGACGATGTGTCGGCACCGGTGCACCGCTATCCCGATCACGACTGGAGCACGCTGTGAGCACGGAGCCCGAAACCACGGAGCCGACCGAGCCGGGGACACCGGGCACGGCGACGGGGGCTGCCGCGGAGGAGCCGACGGGGGGCCGGGGGGCCGAGGGGGCAGGGGACGCCGGGGAGAGCGCGGGCGCCGAGGATGCGAGCGCGGACTCTTCGGGTGAGGCCGTGGGCGCCGAAGGCGGGGCCGCCGGTGGCGAAGGTGAGACGGCGGGCGGTGAAGGCGCCGCTGTTGGGCAGATGTCCGAGGCCGAGGCCGAGTTGGCGGCTCAGCAGGTTGAGCGGGAGCGGATCGAGCGGCGGAAGGCCGAGAAGGCGGGGCCCATCGCCAGCGGGGCCAAGCTGAGTGGGAAGGCCGCCGATCTGCTTGCCGCCGTACGGGCCGTGGAGAGCGGTGAGAAGCCCACGGCGACCGTGTTCGACGACCCGGCGCCCGCTCCCCGCCGACCCGCCCCCGAGCCGGTACGGCGGCCGCAGCCGACCCCCGAGACGGCCGCACCCGTGGCGGCCCCCGCCGCGGAGGCCGTCGACGCGGTCCGTCGCGTGCTGACCGACGGCGGCGCCCCGGACACGCTCGCCCCGCAGGTCGCCGCCGCCCTCGGCGAGGGCGCGGACGAACAACTCCGCGAGGACCCCTGGCAGTTGCTGCGCGTCACCGGCGTACGGCCCGAGCAGGCCGACGGCTTCGCGCGTGCGCTGCTCGGCGCCGAGGCCGGCCCGGACGACGAGCGGCGGGGCCGCGCCCTGACGGGCTGGCTCCTGGAGCAGGCGGCCCTCGCCGGGCACACCGCACTGGAGATGCCGGCGCTCACCGCGGCCCTGGGCCAGCGGGCCGTGCCGGACGCCGAGTCCGCCGTGCAGAGCACTGTCGCGGAGGGCGAGGCGCTGGTCTTCCAGGACGCGCTCGACCCGCGCGCGCCGCAGCCGGAAGAGGACGAGGAGGGCGAGACCGAGGAACGGCCGGTACGGATCCTGGTCGGCCTGGAGCGGTACGCCCTCGCGGAGGAGAGCCTCGCCGACGGCCTGGCCCGGCTGATCAACTCCGTGCCGAAGGAGGACGGTTCGGCGGAGGAGTGGGAGCGGGCGGCAGCCCAGGCCAAGGGTTCCACGGCCGAACTGATCCGCGCGGTCGCGGGCCACGGCCTGATCCTGCACACGGGCGGCGAGGCGTCCCTGACGGAACCGGCGACGCTGCTGCGGGCTGCGACGGGTCTCGGTCTCCGCGCGTGGGCGGCGACGCACACCCCGACGGGCCGCGAACGCTTCGCCGCACGGTGGGGCGAGGCGGAGGACGCATGGCCGGGCGGCTCCACCACGCAGGACACATCGCCCTCCGGCCCGACCGCCCCCGCGGCGAGCCGCGTCGACACCACCCCCGCCGAAGCCGCCGTGGCCACCGTCGCCGGTCTCCTCTCCGGCGTCGAAGGCCCCGGCCGGGACGCCGACGGAGCCCTGGACCTCGATCTCCTCGTCGTGCTGGACGCGCCTCAACTGGACGTCGAGACTGCGGCGTTGCTGGTCGAGTCCCTGCGGGACGGGGCCCGGCTGGTGCTGGCCGGGGATCCCGCGGTGCTGTGGTCGGCCGGCCCCGGACGGGTCTTCGCCGACCTGCTCGCGGCCCGCGTCTGCCCCCAGGTCGCCTCCCGCGTGCCCGACCTCGGCCCCATCGGCGAACTGGTCTCCGGCATCGGCATCGGCGAGCTGAACCAGGTCGACGCCCCCGGCAAGGAGGTCGTGATCGTGCCGGTGCGGGACGCGGGCGAGGCCGTGCACCGCACGGTCCAGCTGGTCGCCGACTCGGTGCCGAGGGCGCTCGGCGTCCCGGCCGACCAGACCCAGGTGATCACCCCGGCCCACGGCGGAGCCGCGGGCACCCGAGCCCTCAACGCCGCCCTCAAGGACCGCCTCAACCCCGGCCCCGGCCGCTTCGCCGGCTTCGACCCCGGCGACCGTGTCGCCTACTCCCCCGCGCCCGGCCGCACCGTCCCCGGCCAGGTGGTGAAGGCCGACGCGGAGGGCCTGCACCTCACGTGCGCCGGCACCCCCGTGGTCGTACCGAAGGAGCGGGTCGAGCAGTCTGTGCGGCACGGCTGGGCCCTCACGGCCCACCAGGCCGCGGGCTGCCGGTGGCCGGCAGTGGTCGCGGTCCTGCCCAAAGACGCGGCCCAGTCCCTGACCCGCCCCTGGGTCTACACAGCCTTCAGCCGAGCGGACCGCCACCTTTCCGTGGTCCACGGAGCAGACCAGGCCCTGCAGCGGGCGGTAACAGAAATCCCCGCCAAGCCCCGCACAACCCGCCTGCCTGTCCTACTGGCCACCCAACTCCCCACGACAAGCTGACCCACCTTGTTCGGGGGCGCGGGGAACTGCGCGACAAGCCCCCACATACCCGCAGACATACACGAAGGCGGCGGCCGGGGAACCAACCCCAACCGCCGCCTTCACCCAACGTCACCGATCCACGTCGAGCGGCTCCAGCTCCTCGTCGTCCAGCTCCACGACCTCAAGATCGTCGTCGAATTCCTCGTCGACCCCGTCGGCGAACGACGTACTCGCCTCGAACCGGCAGATCACCTGATCCTGCTCCGGCTGCTCGAACGGCGCGTCCAGCCACTCCCCCGGCTCGGGCACCTCCTCCAGCCGCGTCACCCACAGCGCCGAGTCCCCTTCGGCCAGCCCGAACTCCTTGTGCCGCGAAGCGATCTCGTCCGCCTCGAACTCACCGAACACCAGCTCAAGGGCCTGCGCGGTGTCGAGACCCTCGTCGCCGCGCGCAGCGACCCCGTCGGCACCCTCCGCGACCTGGATCCGCTCCGCCTGCGCCAGCAGCCGCTGCGGTTCCACCACGGTGTAGTCCTGGCGGATCAGCACGCCGATCGCCTCCGGCTCGGGACCGGTGTACGGCGGCACGGTGGCCGGGATGTCGAACGGCGTGACCTCCTGGTGGGTGTGGAACAGCAGTTCGTCGTACGCCTCGGCGGCCGCCGCCAGCTGGTTGAACGCCTCGTAGACGGCCGGGTCGTCCTCCCCCGACCGGCGTTCGACCGCGGCCAGGTGGCGGTCGAGCGCGGTCTTGACCGCCTCGGCGGCGGCGCGTACCTCGGCAGCGGTGGGCTGCGCAGCATCAGACATAGTGCAGACGCTATCCGTACCGGGCCCCAGCCCGCACAATAGATGCGATGCCGGAATACGAATTTGTCGACGTGTACGTACCGCGCGGGGTCTCCCGCAAGGACGCCACACGCCTGCTGACGGACCATGCCGAGTACGGACACTGGGAGTTGGACCGCCTCAGTCTGATGCGCGACGGCAGCCGCAGGGTGCGGTTGCGCCGGCGGATCATCCGCCAGGTGCGCGCCACGTGGTGAGCGGGGGCGGCGACGAGAGCGACGGAAACGGAGCGGGCCCCGCCGAGACGGGGCCCGCTCCGTGATGCGTCCGCTACGGGATGCGTAGGTATGTGACGCGTCCGCTACGCGCTACGCCGACGCACGCGCCTTGCGGTACAGGACCGCGCCCGCGAGCAGCGCCCCGGCGCCCACCGGGATCGCCAGGCCCAGCGGCACGTCGCTGCCGGTGTGCGCGAGCTGCGCGCTGCCCAGGGGCTGGGTGACCGACTGGGCGCCCGGCTGGTTGGCGTGCGAGGAGCCGCCCGGCGAGCTCGGCGTGCCCGGAGTACCGGGCTGACCAGGCGTCGTGGGGTTGCCGGGCGTACCCGGGTTTCCCGGAGTGCCCGGCTGGCCGGGATGACCCGGCTGCCCCGGAGTCCCGGGGTTCCCCGGCGGCGTCTCGTGACCGCCACCCGGCGGCGTACCGTGGCCGCCCCCCGGAGGCGTCCCGTGCCCACCGCCCGGAGGCGTGCCGTGACCGCCCCCGGCACCCCCGCCGTTGCCGCAGTCGTTGCCCGTGGCGGAGTTCCCGACGCCCACGACGTCGACCGTGTTGCCGCACACGTTCACTGGCACGTCGATCGGGGCCTCGACGTGGTTGCCCGAGCCGACCCCGGGCGAGTGACTGCTGTGTCCGCCGGACTGTGCGCCCCCAGAACCGGCGTGACCGGAGTCGCCGTAACCGCCGGACGACGAGCCGCCGTGGTTGGCGCAGGAGTTGCCGGCCGCCGGGTTGAGCACGCCGACGACGTTGACCGTGTTGCCGCAGGCGTTCACCGGCGCGTGCACCGGCGCCTGCACCGTGTTGCCCGACAGCACGCCGGGCGAGTCCGAGGCCGAGCCGCTCGCCCCGGAGTCGGCGTGCGCGTATCCGCCCGCCGCGGCGATCACGCCGGTCGCCGCCGCCACGGTCATCAGGCCCTTGCGGGTGACCTGTCGCATTCTGAATTCCCCCCTGCCTTCGATCCCTGACCTGAAATCACGCGAAGACCCCCGCGGAATCCCGGAGTCTCGCGAAAAGGCCGGTCGGCCCCGGAGCGCGTGGCGCGCGCTCCGGAGCCGACGGACGTGGAACAAACGACCCTCAACGGGCCGACGTCACTTGTTGATGCAGGTGTTGCCGAAGGCGGGGTTCAGCAGCCCGATCACGGAGACCGTGTTGCCGCAGACGTTCACCGGGATGTGCACCGGCACCTGAACGACGTTGCCGGACGCGACACCCGGGGAGTGCACCGCGGCACCCTGAGCGCCGGCGTCGGCGACGGCCAGGCCCGCACCCGCGAGAACCAGACCACCAGTGGCAGCCGCAGCAGCGACGACCTTCTTGATCATTATTCCTCCTTGTTGGCAATGCGATCCCAAGTAGCGGATCGCATCACCTGTAACGAGGAGGGAGTAATGGAGCTACGAGCTTATGAGCGCATTCACTCTTCTCAGTCAGTTCTGGACACGCAGGCGATTACCGGGGATCACGAAGCGTCGATGAAACGGTCGAGCACGCGCACGCCGAACTTCAGGCCGTCGACCGGCACCCGCTCGTCGACACCGTGGAACATGCCCGCGAAGTCCAGCTCCGGGGGCAGCTTGAGGGGCGCGAAGCCGAAGCCGCGGATGCCGAGGTCGTCGAAGGACTTGGCGTCGGTGCCGCCGGAGAGCATGTACGGGATCGCCTTCGCGACCGGGTCCTCCGCGAGCAGCGCGGACTGCATCGCGTCCACCAGCGCCCCGTCGAAGGTCGTCTCGACGGCCTTGTCGGCGTGCACGTCCTCGCGCCTGACCTTGGGGCCGAGGATCTTGTCGATGTCGGCGAGGAACTCGTCCTCGTATCCGGGCAGGAAGCGGCCGTCGACGTGCGCGGTGGCCTCGCCGGGGATGACGTTGACCTTGTAACCGGCGCCCAGCTGGGTGGGGTTGGCGGTGTTGCTGAGGGTCGCGCCGATCAGCTTGGCGATGCCGCCGAGGCGGGCGAGGGTGCCCTCCATGTCCTCCGGGTCGAGCTCGGTGCCGAGCGCGTCGCCGAGTTCGTCGAGGAAGGCGCGGGTGGTCTTGGTCACCCGTACCGGGAACTTGTGCCGGCCGAGCCGGGCGACGGCCTCGGACAGCTCGGTGATGGCGTTGTCCCGGTGGATCATCGAGCCGTGCCCGGCGGTGCCGGCCACGGTCAGCTTCATCCAGTGCATGCCCTTCTCGGCCGTCTGGATCAGATAGAGCCGGCGCTGCTCGTTCACGGTGAACGAGAACCCGCCGACCTCGCTGATGGCCTCGGTCACGCCGTCGAAGAGGTCACGGTGGTTGTCGACCAGGTGCCGGGCGCCGTACGTGCCGCCCGCCTCCTCGTCGGCGAGGAAGGCCAGGACGATGTCCCGCGGCGGCTTGCGGCCGCTCCTGAGCCGGTCGCGCACGACCGCGAGGGTCATCGCGTCCATGTCCTTCATGTCGACGGCCCCGCGCCCCCACACGCACCCGTCGGCGACCTCGCCGGAGAAGGGGTGGTGGGTCCAGTCGTCGGCGTTGGCCGGTACGACGTCCAGGTGGCCGTGGATGAGGAGCGCGGGCCGGGTCCGGTCCTCGCCCTCGATGCGGGCGACCGTGGACGCGCGCCCCGGATGCGATTCGAAGATCTCCGGTTCGAGCCCCACCTCGGCGAGCTTGCCGGCGACCCACTCGGCCGCCGCCCGCTCACCCGGACCCGAGTGGTCGCCGTAGTTGCTGGTGTCGATCCGGATCAGGTCGCGGCAGAGGTCCACGACCTCGTCCTCGCCGGTGACGGCCCTGGCCGTGTCCGTGTCGCTCACGCTGCTTCCTCCCGCTGTCACTGCTGGTGGTTCCCCTCATCCTCCCTCCGACCCCACCCGCACCCCAAGGCCGGGAGCCCCTCGTCACACGCCGTTCACGCCGGGACAGGGGGTGACCTGGGGCCCATCGAAAGCCTGGTAATGTTTCCTTCGTCGCCGCGGGGGAAACCCCGCACGACAGACACCTTGTCCGGGTGGCGGAATGGCAGACGCGCTAGCTTGAGGTGCTAGTGCCCTTTATCGGGCGTGGGGGTTCAAGTCCCCCCTCGGACACAGAGGAGTGAGGGCCGTGACCGTCGGGTCACGGCCCTCACTCGTTGTGTGGGGGATGTCTCGTTCCGTGGAAGATCACCAGGTCAGAGGCGTGCGCCGACCACCCGCGACCCCTCGCACGGCCCTCCCGAGTGGCCGAGCACACTGCAGGAACCTAGCGTCGTACTAAAATTTCCGGCTTGTTACGGAGCTGGAGGAGGACAACCCCAGGCAGACCTGCGGGCCCGCCAGCGCCCCGGAGGCTTCCGGGATCGAGACGCGAGGACCGATGGCAGCCATACACGAGAGCAGCGCTCTCGGCCTGCTCGACGAAGAGCTCAGCGCTGAGATCCACCAGCAGTTCGGCGACACGGCACGTTTTTCGGGAGGTCAGGCGGCCTCTCCGCGGACCCTCGTCGACATCTTCGAGGCGTCCGTGCGGTCGTACCCGGACGAACTCGCCCTGGACGACGGCTCGGTCCAGCTGACCTACCGCGAGCTGGCCGGCGAGGTCGAGCAGCTGCGCCGCCGGCTCGCCGCGGCCGGGGTCGGACTCGGGGACCGTGTGGGTGTCCGGGTCCCCTCCGGCACCAACGACCTGTACGTGGCGATCCTGGCCGTCCTCGCCGCCGGTGCCGCGTATGTCCCGGTGGACGCCGAGGACCCGGACGAGCGGGCCGAGTTGGTGTTCGGGGAAGCCGAGGTGCGGGCCGTCGTCGGCGCCGCCCACGAACTCACCGTGACCGGCCGCAGCGAGGTCCCCGCCGCCCGCCCGGGCGTCGAGCACGACGCGTGGATCATCTTCACCTCCGGATCCACCGGCAGGCCCAAGGGCGTCGCCGTCTCGCACCGCAGCGCCGCCGCCTTCGTGGACGCCGAGGCCGCGCTGTTCCTCACCGAGGACCCGATCGGTCCCGGTGACAGGGTCATGGCGGGCCTGTCGGTCGCCTTCGACGCGTCCTGCGAGGAGATGTGGCTGGCGTGGCGCTACGGCGCCTGTCTGGTGCCGGTCCCCCGCTCCCAGGTCCGCAGCGGCGCCGACCTCGGGCCCTGGCTGGTCGAGCAGGAGATCACCGTGGTGTCCACGGTCCCGACACTCGCCGCGCTCTGGGAGCCGGAGACTCTCAACGACGTACGCCTGCTGATCTTCGGTGGCGAGGCCTGCCCGCCCGAGCTGGTGCAGCGGCTGGTCACGGAGGGTCGCGAGGTCTGGAACACGTACGGGCCGACCGAGGCGACCGTGGTGGCCTGTGCCTCGCTGATGTCCGGCGAGGAGCCGATCCGGATCGGGCTGCCGCTGGACGGCTACGAGCTGGCCGTCGTGGACGAGGCCGGGGTTCCGGTCCGCATGGGTGAGAGCGGTCAGCTGGTGATCGGCGGGGTCGGGCTCGCCCGGTATCTCGACGCCGAGAAGGACGCGGAGAAGTACGCGCCCCTGGAGTCGCTGGGCTGGGAGCGGGCGTACCGCAGCGGTGACCTGGTGAAGGCCGAGGCCGAGGGGCTGGTCTTCCTGGGGCGTGCCGACGAGCAGATCAAGCTCGGCGGGCGCCGCATCGAGCTCGGCGAGGTGGACGCGGCCCTGCAGGCGCTGCCGGGCGTCCAGGGCGCCGCGGCCGCCGTGCGCACCGCCCGCAGCGGCAACCAGCTCCTCGTCGGTTACGTCGTCACCCAGGACGGCTGGGACCAGGCGGCGGCCGTCGAGAAGCTGCGCGCCGAGCTGCCCGCCGCCCTCGTCCCGCTGCTGGCGCCGGTCGCGGACCTCCCGACCCGGACCAGCGGCAAGGTGGACCGCAATGCCCTCCCGTGGCCCCTGGAGGGCCTGGAGACGGGCGGACCGGCCGAGCAGCTGTACGGCACCGAGGCCTGGCTCGCCGAGCAGTGGACGGAAGTCCTCGGCATCCCGATCACCAGTGCCCGCGACGACTTCTTCGCGATCGGCGGCAGCAGCCTGGCCGCCGCTCAGCTGACGACGAGGCTGCGCACCCGCTACCCGAGCGCGGCCGTCGTCGACATCTACCAGAAGCCCACCCTGCGCAAGCTGGCCCGCCATCTGGAGGAGTCGGCGCAGGAGGACGGCGCGCAGCGCACGATCGCCCCGGTGCCGGTCCGCGCCAAGGTGGTCCAGCTGCTGCTCCTGGTCCCGCTCTTCACGCTGCTCGGCCTGCGCTGGGCGGTCCCGCTGGCCGCGCTCGGCAACCTGCTGCCGGCCTGGTCCTGGCTGCCGACCGCCCCCTGGTGGGCGCTGGTGGCCGCCGGACTCGTCCTCTTCACCCCGCCCGGCCGGCTCGCGATCGCCGCGGGCGGGGCGCGGCTGCTGCTGCGGGGCGTGCAGCCCGGGCGTCACGCGCGCGGCGGGAGCGTCCACGTGCGGCTGTGGGCGGCCGAGCGGCTGGCCGAGTTCAGCGGGGCGACCTCGCTGACCGGCTCCTGGCTGGAGCGGTACGCGCGCGCCCTGGGCGCCAAGGTCGGCCAGGACGTCGACCTGCACTCGCTGCCGCCGGTCACCGGCCTGCTCAAGCTGGGCCGGGGCGCCGCTGTGGAGTCCGAGGTCGACCTCTCCGGCTGGTGGCTGGACGGCGACCGGCTGGAGATCGGCACGGTCAAGGTCGGCGCGCACGCCACCGTCGGCACCCGCAGCATGCTCTTCCCGGGCGCCCGCGTCGGCAAGCGCGCCGAGGTGGCCCCCGGCTCGGCCGTCACCGGGCAGATCCCGACCGGACAGCGCTGGGCGGGCGCGCCCGCGGTCAAGCTCGGCAAGGCCAAGCGGAACTGGCCGAAGCACCGGCCGCAGCGCGGCACGTACTGGCGGGTCATGTACGGCCTGACGGGCCTCGCGCTCTCCGCGCTGCCGCTGCTCGCGGGCGCCGCCGCCTTCCTGGTGGCCCGCGCCTTCATCGACGCGGACGCGCCCCTGAAGGGTGCCGCGCTCGCCCTGGTGCCCGCGACGCTGGCGTTCGGGGCGGCGTACGCACTGCTGATCCTGGTCGGCGTACGCCTGCTGAGCCTGGGCCTGCGGGAGGGTACGCACCCCACGCACAGCCGGATCGGGTGGCAGGCCTGGACCGTCACGCAGCTGATGGACCGCTCCCGCGAGACCCTCTTCCCGCTGTACGCGGGGCTGGCCACGCCGGTGTGGCTGCGACTGCTCGGGATGAAGATCGGCCGGGGTGCCGAGGTGTCCACGGTGCTCGCGCTGCCGAGCCTCACCACGGTCGGCGAGGGCGCGTTCCTGGCCGACGACACGCTGACCGCTCCGTACGAGCTCGGTGGTGGCTGGATGCGGATCGGGCGCGCCGAGATCGGGCGGCGGGCCTTCCTCGGGAACTCCGGGATGACCGCGCCGGGCCGCAGTGTGCCGGACGGCGGGCTCGTGGGTGTGCTGTCGGCGACGCCGAAGAAGGCGAAGAAGGGCAGCTCGTACCTGGGGCTGCCGCCGGTGAAGCTGCCGCGCAACGCGGAGACGGGCGACCAGAGCCTGACGTACGACCCGCCGGCCCGGCTGCTGTGGGCGCGCGGGCTGGTCGAGCTGTTCCGGATCGTGCCGGTGTTCTGCTCGGCGGCGCTCGCCGTGGGCACGGTGGCGCTGCTGTGCCTGCTCGGGCCCTGGGCGCCGCTGCTGTCCGGCCTGGTGCTGCTCGCTGCCGGTGTGACGGCGGCCCTGGTGTCGATCGTCGCGAAGTGGCTGCTGGTGGGGCGGCACCGCAGCGGTGAGCACCCGCTGTGGAGCGGCTTCGTGTGGCGCAACGAGCTCGCGGACACCTTCGTCGAGGTCGTGGCCGTGCCCTGGCTGGCCGGCTCGGTGCCCGGTACGCCGCTGATGACGGGCTGGCTGCGCGGTATGGGCGCCCGGATCGGCAAGGGCGTGTGGGTGGAGAGCTACTGGCTGCCCGAGACGGATCTGGTGACCCTTGAGGACGCGTCGACCGTGAACAGAGGTTGCGTCCTGCAGACCCACCTCTTCCACGACCGGATCTTGCGGACGGATACTGTTGTACTCCGTGAGGGCGCAACGCTGGGCCCTGGCGGGATCGTGCTGCCCGGCAGCACGATCGGGGCCCGTACCACCCTGGGTCCCGCGTCGCTCGTCATGGCAGCGGAGTCCGTCCCGGACGACACGCGCTGGCTCGGCAACCCGATCGAGGCATGGCGACCCTGAGCGCGGGCCACTCGGAACCGGTGAGCGGGGCACCGGCGTCCATCAGTGGCAACGCAGCGCAGGGAGCAGAAGCGGCAGTGGCAGTTCAGCAGTCGGCGGGTTCGGACCCGTATTTTCCGGAGCACGGTGACTCCCGTTACCGGGTGCACCGCTATGAGCTCGCGCTGGACTACCGCCCGGGGCCGAACCGACTGGCCGGGAGCGCCCGGATCAACGCCATTGCGGGCCGCTCGCCGCTGGCCGAATTCACCCTGAACCTGGCCGACTTCAAGATCGGCCGGGTCCGGGTGGACGGCCGCCAGCCGCACTACACGCACCGCGGCGGCCGCCTCCGCATCCGCCCCGCGAAGCCGGTCCGTCCGGGCGCGGCCTTCACGGTCGAGGTCCACTGGTCGGGCAACCCCAAGCCGGTCAACAGCCCCTGGGGCGGGCTCGGCTGGGAGGAGCTGGAGGACGGGGCGCTGGTGGCGAGCCAGCCGATCGGGGCGCCGTCCTGGTACCCGTGCAACGACCGGCCCGCGGACAAGGCCTCGTACCAGATCTCCATCACCACGCCGTCCGCGTACGCGGTGGTGGCGGGCGGCCGGCTGCTGACCCGTACGACCCGCGCGTCCACGACGACGTGGGTGTACGAGCAGTCCGCGCCGACGTCGAGCTACCTCGTCGGGCTGGCGATCGGCAAGTACCAGACGGTGCTGCTGGGCGACCCGGGCCCCGGCGGAGTGCCGCAGCACGGCCACATTCCGGCGCACCTGCTCCCCGAGTTCTCCCGGGACTTCGCGCGGCAGCCGCAGATGATGGACCTGTTCCAGGAGCTGTTCGGGCCCTACCCGTTCGACGAGTACGCGGTCCTGGTGACCGAGGAGGAGCTCGACGTCCCGGTCGAGGCACAGGGGTTGTCGCTGTTCGGCGCCAACCACGTGGACGGGGCGCGGGGTTCGGAGCGGCTGGTGGCGCACGAGCTGGCGCACCAGTGGTTCGGCAACAGCGTGTCCATCGCGGACTGGCGGCACATCTGGCTGAACGAGGGCTTCGCCAAGTACGCCGAGTGGCTGTGGTCGGAGCGCTCGGGCGGGCGTACGGCGCACCAACTGGCCGTCGCCGCGCACCGGTTGCTGTCCGCGCAGCCGCAGGACCTGCGGCTGGCCGACCCGGGCCGCAAGTCGATGTTCGACGACCGGCTCTACGAGCGGGGCGGGCTCACCGTGCACGCGCTGCGCTGCGCGCTGGGCGACGACGCGTTCTTCCGCATGCTGCGCGGCTGGGCGGGCCTGCACCGGGGCGGTGCCGTGACCACGACGACGTTCGCGTCCCACGCGGGCCGCTTCTCGGACGAGCCGCTGAACGACCTGTTCGACGCCTGGGTGTACGGCACGGCGCTGCCCTCGATGCCGGCGCAGATCCCGGCCCGCCCGACGCATCCGCCGACGAACGCCGAGTCGGCGTAGGCCGGTCGCAACGCTGCGTTCCCACGTCCGCTTCGTGGGAGACGTCGTTGCAGCAGTATGGAGTCCATGTCCCGACGTACCTCGCGATCCAGGCGGCAGCACGGCTCCGCCCCAGCCCACTCCCCCGCCTGCCCTTGCGGTCTCGCGGAGCCGTACGAGAGGTGCTGTGGCCGATTCCACCGGGGTGCGGCCAAGGCACCCACCGCGGAGGCGTTGATGCGTTCGCGCTACACCGCGTTCGTGAAGCGCAACGAGCAGTACCTGCTCGGGACTTGGCACCCGAGCACCCGCCCCGCAACCCTCGACCTCGACCCCGGAACGCGCTGGACGGGCCTGGAGATCCTCGGCACGACCGACGGCACGGCCTTCCACGGCACCGGCACGGTGACCTTCCGCGCGTCCTTCCGGGGCGGCTCGCTGCACGAGCGCAGCCGGTTCGAGCGGGTGGAGGGGGCTTGGGTGTACGTGGACGGGGAGTTCCTCGACGGCTAGCGGGCGCCGAGTTCCCCGTACAGCCGGACGCATATGTCGGTGCCGCGGTGCAGGCGGGTTATGGCGAAGCGTTCGTTCGGGGCGTGGATACGGTCGCCGGGGAGGCCGAAGCCGAGCAGGAGGGTCTGGGTGCCGGTGGTGGCCGCGAGGTCGCTGACGAAGGGGATGGAGCCGCCCGAGGGCAGCAGGAGGGGTGCCCGGCCGAAGACGGGGACGGTGGCCCGGCGTGCGGCGGCGACGCCCGGATGGCGGAGGTCGAGGGTGTACGGCGGGCAGGCGGCGAGGAGTGTGAGCCGCGCCCTGACTCCTGGGTACGGGAGGCGCCGCTCCAGGTGGGCGCGCAGGGCCCGGAACACGGTGACCGGTCGCTGATCGGGGACCAGGCGGACGCTCAGCTCGGCACCGGCTCTGCGCGGGATGGCGGAACGGGCTTCGGCGCGCAGGGCGGTGACGACCACGGCCGGGCGGACGGTGGCGCGTTCGAAGGCGGAGTAGCCGGGTTCGCCGTGTCCGTAAGGGAGTTGGGCCGGGGTGAGGAGCCGGCGGTCGGTGGGGCCGTCGCGGGCGAGGCGGGCGCGGGTGGACGGGCTGAGGGGCCGTACGCCGTCGTGCAAGCCGTCGACGGCGATACGGCCGTCGGGGCGGTGCAGGCTCGCCACCAGGGCGGACAGCACCTGCGCGGGTTCGGCCACGGCACCGCCGTAGGCACCGGCGTGCAGGTCGGTGGCGGGGCCGGTCACGTCGAGGCGGACCGAGAGGGAGCCGCGCAGGCCGGTGACGAGGACGGGGGTGTACGGGTCCCGCATCCGGGTGTCGGAGACGACCGCGAGGTCGGCACGCAGCTCGGCGGGGTCGCGGCGCAGGGCGTGCCGGAGGGTGGGGCTGCCGATCTCCTCCTCCCCGTCCAGCACGACCCGCAGATTGACGGGTGGCCCGCCGGTCGCCAACCACGCCTCGATCGCCGCGAGTTGGGCGACGAGCTGCCCCTTGTCGTCGCTGGCGCCGCGGGCGTGGACGTAACCGCCGTGGACGGTGGGGCGGAAGGGTTCCCTGGCCCAGGCGGACCTCGGCCCAGCGGGCTGGACGTCGTAGTGGCCGTAGACGAGCACGACGGGAGCACCGGGCCGCCGCAGCCACTCACCGGTGACGACGGGGGCGACGCGGCCTGTCCGCACGGCGACGCCGTCGAGCCCGATGCGGCGGAGGTGCGCGGCGAGTACGGCGGCACATCTGTGCAGGTCGGGCCGGTGGGCGGGGCTGGAGCTGACGGTGGGGTGGCGGAGCAGGTCGCGGAGGAGGGTGAGGGTGTGGGGGCGGCGGGCGCGGGCGTGGCGGAGGGCCGTGGCGGTGGGGCCTGGGCCGAGGACCTGAACGGCACGCGAACGAGCCGGCCGAGCACCCTCGGATGACGGGACGGCACCCGCCCGGACGACGTCGATCGCTCACCTCCGATGACTGGACGAGACTCGAGCGGACGGCTGCGCCGCGCCATGGACGGAGAGATCACCCCGGCGGGGTGGCCTCCTGCGCGGAGAACGCGCATTCATCCCGGGCCTGACGGGAGAGGCCACCCCACCAGGGGTGCCTCCCTGCGCAGCAGCGGGCCGCCTCACTGCGCCCCTGGCTCGGAGGCCGCCCCACCGGGTTCCTCTGCCGTGCCAGAGCAGGTGGGCGCGTCTGGCCCTCGCGAGGTAGCCCGGGCGGGTGGGTTCGCTGTGGCCGTGGCCGGGTTGCCGCGACGGCGGGGTGGGCGTCGGTGCCCGGTCGGCGGCATGCGTTCCGTGCGCGGGGCGGCCCGGGCTCGTGGGTGGTGGTCAGGCGCGTGCTCCGTTGAGGTGTGCGGGGACGCGGCCTCGGGTGCCGCGGGCCGCCGGTGGGGCCGGTGGGCGGGGGCGGGTGATGCGCTGGGCGCCTGTCGCCGGGGCCGACGAGCGGTCCCAGGGCAGGCCGCGGCGGTCCTCCTGGCGGACCGCGACGCCCAGGGACTGGGCGCTGGTCAGCCATTCCTCCGCGCTCTCGGCGATCTCCAGCAGAAGGGTCTCGAACTTGGCGCGCTGGGTCTGCAGCAGATGCGGCTGCGCCAGCCAGCGCAGCACCTCGCGACCGGCGATGCCCATGCGCTGCCGCGGCGAGGTGACCAGACGTTCGCCGAAGTACTGGGCCAGCACGATCTCGACGACGTCCCACGCGGTGTCGGCGCCGTAGAGCCGCCTGATGTCCTCGGAGCCGAGGATCCGGTACGCCTCGTCGAGGAGTTGCATGACCTCGACGCGGAGCACGTTGACATGGCCGTACGAGGTGAACTTGAGGTTGTTGCGCAGGTCGAGGCCGGCCCGCCGGACGACGGCGATGCTGCCGAAGCTCGGGTCGTACGCCCGCTCCCGCACCACGTCCGCGATCCGCTTGTCGCGGTGGAAGAGGGCGACCTGGTTGACGAAGTGCTCGAACAGACCGTGGAAGTCGCCGTTGGCACGGGAACCGGAGGGGACGGGCGCCCTGCCGTAGCCGAAGGCACGGCGGTAGGCCGCCAGCCGGTCGCGCCGGGTGTAGCGCAGCACCTCGCGGCGGTCGAACTGGTAGAGCGCGTACGCGCCCGCCCCGCTGGACAGGTACACCGCACCCGCCCGGAACAGCTCCTGGAGCTTCTGCACGGCGCGGAACACGCCGATCATCTCGTGCTGGTAGATGTAGTAGAGGTCGGCCATCGCCACGAGCCGCTCGGAGGACACCGTCTCGTCGTACGGCTCGATGGCCTGCGGCAGCCGCGTCTTGCCGAGCGCGTCGGCGGCCTGCTCGCCGATGCCGACGAGCTGGGCGAGGCCCTTGTCGGGCGGCGGCTTCTGCTCCAGGTCCGCCTTGACCGCGGACTGCAGCAGGTCGTCGATCTGCTTCGTCAGCACGTCCGCCAGCTGCGGATCGGCGACGAGCTGCGCGGACAGCCGGTCGGTGACGGTCTCCCGGAGGGCCGCGATGCGGTCGAGGAAGGCCTGGTAGTCCTGTTCGTTCGCCATGGGTCTCCTCCGTCAGGTCGTCAGCGCGTCGACCGTGTTGCTGCGGATGCCGCCCGGGTTGACCACGGTGATCAGCCAGGTGATGGGGGCCGACGGCGCCCCGGCGGTCAGGAAGCCGAAGGTGAAGCCCGCCCGGCCCGCACGGCTCAGGTCCACCGCGTCCGTGGAACGCACCTCACCGAGCTCCGCCCGGCCCTCGGGGGTGAGGACGGCCCGTGAGCCGGCCTGGAAGCCACGGCCCACGACCGTCACCGTACGGGTGCCGTTCTTGTCGTCCTGGACCACCTCGTCGACGAAGACGATCTCCAGGGTCTCGGGGCGCTGCACGGCGCTCGACAGCCGTACCGTGTCGCCGAGTTGGGTACGCAGTTCGCCGAGCGCCCGCCGGACACGCGGGGTCCGCATGCCCTCCGGCAGGGTCGGGTCGCCGCCCTGGTTCAGCGGCGCGGCCAGCCCCTCGGTGAGCGCCACCAGCCGGGCCAGCTCCTTCAGCATGGGCGCGATCGCGATGACTCCGTCCTTGCCGGCGTCCTGGATGAGCCGCGGCCCCTCGGCGGTGGAGACCCGCACCACCCAGTCCAGCAGGTCGGACAGGAGGATCGGCGGGGTGGCGGGGGTCGTCGGGGTTCCGTCCTTGAACTGGAGCTGGACGGTCTGGCGTTGGGCCGCGTCCACGAAGACGGAGTCCAGTGCGAAGACGGTCTCCTCCACGGACTGGGCGACGACGTCCAGGCTGCGGGACAGCTGGATCAGGACGGTGCCGAGCGCGGTCTGGTCGCTGGTGCCGGAGAACAGGTCGCGGTCCAGGTCCCAGCCGGCGGCGAGCGCGAGGACGTGGTCGACGACGATACGGAAGGTGGTGACGATCCGTTCCTCGTCGAGGGTGCCGATGCGCGCGGTACTGAGCCCGAACCTGTCGCGGAGCTGGGCGAGTTGGCCGCCCACCGCGTCCGGGTCGAGTTTGATGCCGGGGTTGCGGTTGCCGAGCAGCAGCGTGAACAGCTCGTCCACGCGCCGGATGCGCGGTCCGCCCTCCACAGCCAACTCGTCGACGAGTTCGCCGAGTTCGGTCCGCACGATGGTTCGGACCGCCTCGGTGTCCTGCGGGTCGGCGGCCGGGTCGAGCGGGGTGAGGGCGTCGAGCAGCGGCACGATCTGGTCCAGCGCGTTCTTCGCCCGCTGGTAGATGCTGGCCTGCGCGCCGGTCAGGGCCCCGAGGTCGGCCTGGACGGCGTATCCGCGCGGATGCCAGGTGAACTCGGTGTGCCCCTGCACCTCGCGCAGTTCGAAGGCGCCGGCGAGAGCGGCCTGGAAGCCGGAGGTGTTGGAGCCGGGCCGCCAGCCGAGGACGTCCCGCAGGGCGTTCTCCACGGTCTGGCCGAACGACGCGGCACGGTCGACGACGCCGCCCACCGCGGCCCGGCCCCCGCCGCCGATCTCCTCGGTGAGCACCGGGAAGGTGGACAGGTCCACGATGTTCGGGTCGGGCGTCGGCGGGATCGAACCGCCGGACGGGGTACCGGAGTTGCCGTCGAGGAAGTACACGGGATCCAGCTGCTTGCGGGAGTGCACCTCCACCGGGAAGCGGCGCACCGGCCGCCCGTCCTGGCTGGCCACCGCCACCAGGAACCGTCCGGCCGAGGGCGCGTGCCACTCGTAGTAGCCCTTGTCGCTCGCCTGCGTGGTGCCGAGCTCCGTGGTGCCGTCGGCGCTGAAAAACTCCACGGTGGCGAAGGCGAGTTCGGCACCGGTCTCGTCGCGGACGAAGCCGTAGATCACGTGGGGTTCCTCGTCGAGGACGAGGTCGGGCGCCAGGGTGGTGCGCTGCTCGGTGACGGTCGCGGTGACGCCCTCGGGCGGGTCCGCCAGAAGTTTGCGTCCACCGACGTTGACAGGCTGCCGCGCGGGCTTCACCTGCCAGTCGCCCACGGGCAGGCTCTGGAAGGCGTAGTGGCCCTGGGCGTCGGTGGTCTCCTGGGCCACCCGGTCGTCCTGCTCCTGCCGGGCCTCGATCACCACCTGGCTCAGCGGGACGCCCGCGCGGTCCGTCACGTCCCCTTCCAGGCGTCCGGTCGCCGTCGTGGCGAGCCTGAACGCGAAGGAACCGGACAGGTCGGCCTTGTCACCGGCCCGGACCGTGACGTTGGCACGGTGCCGGCCGGGGACCGCGTCGACGGGCAGCCTGGTGGCGCCATAGGTGACAGCGGAGGTGTCGACGACGGCGACGGTGACCCGGCCGGCCTCGACGTCGTCGAACACGCAGGTGGGATTGACCGCGTCGGTGGTCACCTGCTCCGGTTCGTCGGTACGGCCGTCCGCCCGGGTCAGTTCGAAGACCACGCCGGTGAGAGGTGTGCCGTTGAGGCACGGGGTGACGGAGAGCGTGGCCGGGGCGGGCCGGTAGTAGACGTCCACGGCGTACTCGGGAGGCCGCCCCTCGCCCACGGCCCGCCGGTCGATCTCGAACCGGCCGTCACGCGGGACGACCCGGGCGCCGGGGTGGGCGCAGGGATCCACGGTCACCTCGGCATCGTGGCAGGCGGCGTAGACGGTGCCGTCGGGGGCGCTGGTGAAGGATTCTCCGTCCACCTTGATCTCCGCTCCGGCGAGCGGCTTTCCGGATTCGAGCAGGGCGTGCAGCAGGAACAGCCGCCTGTCCTCGCCCGGGTTCAGGACGACCTCCACGTCGGCGTGACCGTGCTCGGGGATCTCGATGTGCTGCCGGTCTTCGTCGTCGGCGCCGTGCGCGACGAGCGCGGTGAACGCCTTGAAGACGGGGCTTGCCTCGATGTCGACCCGGTAGCGGCCGCAGGGCAGCCCCTTGGCGTGGACGAGACCTTCCTCGTCGGTGGCGTCGAGAGTGACCGGCCCGCGGTTCTCCGCCTCATCGTCGCCGTGCGGAGCACCGCGGGTCAGCGTCAGCACGACACCGGCGGGGGTGGGCCAGCCCTGGCGCCACCGGTCGGGCTCCTTCTCGTCCACGTGACGCGGGCTGAGGAAGACCCGGATCGTGAGCTTCGGCATCGTGCTCTCCTTCCTCTCCAGGTCAGCGGCGTACGCCGGACGTGGAGCACGTGGTGTTCAGCGCGGCGATCTCCTGCCAGTAGGCGAGGGCCGCGGGCAGGACGTCGCTCCAGAGCGCCTGCTGGCAGGCGTGGACGCAGCGGACCACCTCGTCCGCCCAGGCACCGGCCTCGCGCCCGAACTCGCCGCCCAGCTCCCCCAGTTCGGCGAGACGCTCCGGCGCGGCCAGCCGGTCGACGAGGACGCTGCCCAGGGTGAGGACGTACGACTGGCACTGGGCGACGGCGGCCGTGCAGTCGCCCCGCGCGGCGCCGGCCGCGAGTTCGGCCGCGCCGCTCGTCTCCAGCGCGGCGTCGGCGACCTCGTCCACCAGCACCACGCCCCCGCCGCGGGGCTGGTCGGACACGGCGATCAGTTCCAGTTCGCGCGTGGTGTCGCGCAGCCGGTGCAGGGCCGCCGTGAGGGCCGTGTGCGCGGACTGGAGGGTCACCGTCATCGCCTCGCCAGTTCCGTGTAGAAGTTGCGGGTGATCACGCCCGGCCGGGCCAGGCCCCGGTCGAGGGCCGAGCGGGCGGCGCCGATCAGGAAGCGGGCCGGGATGATGCCGGGGTCGGTGCCGGCGGCGAGGCGCTCGGCGGCCTCCCGCTGCATCGCGTACTCCTTGCCGCCGAAGGGCAGCACCTGGGCGAGGCTGCGGCGGCCGAGCTGTGGGAAGGGGCGGAAGCAGAGGGCGTCGACGACCGCCGGGTGGGCGGTGGCGAAGGTCGCGAGCAGTTCGCGCGGGAGGCTGCCGGCCCGTGGATCGGGATAGATCGCGGCCCACAACCGCCCGTACCGCCCGGCCTGTTCCTCGAAGCCCATCCTCCGCAGCAGCTCGATCGAGATCCAGGCCCGGAACCAGGGCGTCGGGTGCGGGCCGACCGGGCTGTACGTCAGCACGGTCGCCGGGGCGCGGCCGATCACGTCGAGCAGCGAGCCGACCACGGCGGGGCCGCCGAGCAGCAGCGCGCACAGATCGGCGTGGATCTCGCGGTTCCACCGCACCCAGGTGCGGACGACGGCGGGCGGGCAGCCCTCGTCGAGGAGCCGGCGGGCGATGGCACGCGGCACGGCCTTGTCGAGGCCGAGGTCGCTCTGCAGGTTGTGGGAGACCTCGTGCAGGACGGCGCCCAGGGTCCAGGGGTTCACCAGGCGGTGGTAGGGCAGCTGGACCAGCGGGAACGGGTTGAGCCGGCGGCCGAGGCGGCGCAGCGGGATGCCGCGGCGGAAGGTGGCCGGTGAGAACCCGGTGCGCATGAAGGAGAAGGGCGGAGGCGCGGGAAGGGGCTTGGCCTCGCCGACTCCCAGGTAAGCGGCCTGGTAGCAGGACAGCGCGATCCGGTCGCAGGACAGCAGCGCGTCCGCGAACACGGACTGCCGCTGCCCGAACAACTCGAAGTAGAAGTCCCAGATCCGCTCGACCTCACGCACCCAGTCGTGCGCCTGCTCCTTGGCGGTGAGCAGGTTCTGCATCCGCCGGGTCCCCGGCTGCGCCGCCGCGCCGCGGGCCAGCGTGCGCACCTGCTCGCTCTGCCGCAGCAGTTCGCCGCGCAACTGCCCGAGCAGCGCGTTGACGGCCTGGAGATGCCCGGCGGTGGGCGCGGCGGCTCCGCCACCGAACTCCCCGGCCCGGAAGGGCCGCAGCGCGGCGGCATGCCGGGTGACGTTCAACCCCTGGGCGCGGAGCCAGGGTTGCCGTACCGGCACGGCAGTCGGGGACCTCGGGGCAGACCGCCCGGACTGCACGACAGCGGTCCCCGGATCGGGCGTACGGACCGGGGCGACCGGTGCGGGACGACGCCGGGTCCGCGGCTGCACGGCCATCACCGGGCGCACCCCGGTGCGCGCCGCGCCCGGTGTCCGGGCCCGTTCACGGGCAATGGGCGCGGTCACGGCCGCCCTCCGATCGAACGACGGCCCATGGAGACGCAGGCCCGCTGCAACCCCCTGAGGGGCGCGGGGCTGTGTTGAATGTGCGGCTGCCGCCGCGCGGGCGCGACCAGCCCCCACCCACCCGCACCCGCACCCGCACCCGCACCCGCACGACAAGCCCCCATCACCGGCCTCCGTCAGTAGCCGTACGGCCTGCGCGCCCGCACCGGCCGATAAGCAGGCACCGGAACCCACGCGACGGACATGGGCGGCAGACCGGCCGGGCGACGCGGCACGTAACCTCGGCGCGACACCGGTGCGGGCATCCGCCGCGCACGTAGCCCCGGCGCGGCCGTCCTCGTCGGCCCCGCGGCCACCGCCCGAACCGCGGCGGTCGAAACCGGCGCCACTCCACCAGCCCCGGACCGCACGGCCTGGTGGTACCGGCGGTCCACGGCCCGCGCCCGCCGCAGCACCGCACGCCGACGCCGCGGGTCGGACAGCACCGCCGCGGTCTGTCCGGCGAGCGTGCGGGCCGCCGACCGCGCCGTGACCGGCCGTCCCCGGGCCACCTGACGGGCCAGGCTGCGCGTGGTGCGTACGGCGATTGTGGGCAGCGCCCGGACCAACGGCCGCGTCGCGGGGTTGCGGCGCAGCGTGCGGGTCACGCCCGCCAGACCGCGGACGAGTTGCGGGGCGCTGCGGATGACGGCAGGCGCGGCCCGGCGGACCAGCCCCACGGCGATCGGCGCGAGTGCCCCGATGAACGCCTCGGCCTCCTCCTCCGACTCCGTCTCGGCGGCGGCATGCCCCAGGTGCTCCATCAGGGCGTCCGGATAGACCCGGCGCAGGGGATTGGTCATCCCCTCGGCCTCGTACTCGGCGGACTCGTACTCGAACTCGCCCTCGTACTCGTAGAAGGCCTCGTTCTCGAAGAGGGACTCCTCCTCGAACTCCCCCTCATACAGGCCCTCTTCCTCGTACTCCCCCTCGAACTCGCCCTCCGACTCGAAGAGATACTCCTCCTCCGGGTCGCCGCCGCTCAGCGCGCCCAGCGCCGAGCGCGCCGCCCGGCCGGCGAGGCCCGCGAGCGAGGACAGGAACTCCTCGCCCTCGCCCTCGGCTTCGGCCTCGTACAGGTTCTCCCACTCCCCTTCCAGTTCGGGGAGCGGCGCCGCGCCGGACGTCCGGGGACCGGCACCGTTGGTGGTCGTGCTCATGGCCGCAGTCCTTCCCTAGGGTTCAGCGCAGGGCCGAGTAGCCGGGGCGGCGGGGCCGCGCGCCCGCGTAGGGGCGGCGGGTGCGGGTGGCGGGACCGGTGGCACGGACCGCAGTCGCGGCCCGCACGTTGCGCTGCAGGGCGCGGGTCGTCTGCTGCGGGCTGCCCAGCACCCGGCGGGTCTGCCCCGCCATCACGCGCGCGGCGGTACG
>NZ_JBEYUY010000041.1:0-81284 GCF_040643775.1 Streptomyces sp. NPDC047081
AGCACCGTGAGGTGTGGAGGTGACCGGTACTAATAGGCCGAGGGCTTGTCCTCAGTTGCTCGCGTCCACTGTGTTAGTTCTGAGGCAACGACCGTTGCCGGTTTATTGAGCAGAACGCATAACAGAAAAGTGTGCTTGTTCGCTCGAAACCATTAGGGTTTCGGTGGTTATAGCGTGAGGGAAACGCCCGGTTACATTTCGAACCCGGAAGCTAAGCCTTACAGCGCCGATGGTACTGCAGGGGGGACCCTGTGGGAGAGTAGGACGCCGCCGAACAATCTTTGGAAGGACCCCTGGTCCCAGCGTTCAGCTGGGCCAGGGGTCCTTTTTGTTTTTACAATGCTTGCGGTACCGAAGACAGGAGTCACCGATGTCCACCAACTCTCCCGACGACCGACCGGAGCGCGACCAGCGGCGACGGGACAGTGGGGACCGCGGAGACCGTGGAGACCGCGGCGGTCGCGGCGACCGTGGTGGCTTCCGCCGTGACGACCGGCGCGATGACCGCCGTGACGGCAACCGTGGTGGGTCCGACCGTGGTGGCTACGGCCGTCGTGACGACCGTGGTGGTTTCCGGCGTGACGACAACCGTGGTGGAAATGACCGCGGTGGTTACGGCCGCCGCGATGACCGGCGGGATGACCGGCGTGACGATCGTGACCGTGGTCCTCGTCCGTCGTTCCAGCGCGATGACCGTGACCGTGGGCCGCGTCGCGACGACCGTGGTGACCGTCCCGCCTTCCGGCGAGACGACCGCGGGGACCGTGGTGACCGTCCGGCCTTCCGGCGCGACGACCGCCGCGACGACCGTGGCGGCTTCCGCCGTGACGACAACCGAGGCGGCGGCGGATACGGCCGGCGCGATGACCGCCGTACCGATGAGCGGGGCGACCGCGGGGACCGTGGCGGCTTCCGTCGCGACGACCGGCGGGACGATCGTCGCGATGACCGGCGTGACGACAACCGGGGTGGATACGACCGCGGTGGTTACGGGCGGCGGGATGACCGGCGTGATGACCGCGATCGTGGTCCTCGTCCGTCGTTCCAGCGCGACGATCGTGACCGTGGGCCGCGTCGCGACGACCGTGGTGACCGTCCCGCCTTCCGGCGAGACGACCGCGGCGATCGCGGTGACCGTCCGGCCTTCCGGCGCGACGACCGCCGTGACGACCGCCGTGACGACCGTCGCGGCGACCGCGGATTCGACCGCCGTGATGACCGTGGCGAGCGCCGTGACAGTGACCGTGGTGGCTTCCGGCGTGACGACAACCGCGGCGATCGCGGTGGATTCCGCAGGGACGACCGCCGTGACGACCGCGGCGGACGCGGTCCCCGGCGTGACGACCGTCGGGACGATCGCGGCGGCCGTCCCGGCGGCTTCCGTGGCCGTGACGACCGACGCGGCGGTGGCGCCGGCGGTGGTTTCGGGCGGCGCGACGACCGTGACCGGGATCGTGACCGTGAGCCGATCAAGCGGCTGCCGATCCCCGAGGACGTCACCGGCGAGGAGATCGACAAGGACGTACGGCAGGAGCTGCTCAGCCTGCCGAAGGGGCTCGCTGAGGACGTCGCCAAGAACCTGGTGATGGTCGCGCGGCTCATCGACGAGGACCCCGAGGGTGCCTACGGCTACTCCAAGGTCGCCCTGCGGCTTGCGTCGCGTGTCGCCGCCGTACGAGAGGCCGCTGGGTTCGCGGCGTACGCGAACCAGAAGTACTCCGAGGCGCTCGCCGAGTTCCGGGCGGCGCGGCGGATGACCGGCAGCGTGGAGCTGTGGCCCGTGATGGCCGACTGCGAGCGTGGGCTCGGGCGGCCGGAGAAGGCGCTGGACATGGCCGGTGCTCCCGAGGTGCACAAGCTCGACAAGGCCGGGCAGGTCGAGATGCGGCTCGTCGCGGCCGGCGCCCGGCGTGACATGGACCAGCTCGACGCGGCGATCGTCACCTTGCAGAGCCCGGAGCTCGCCTCCAACTCCGTGCAGCCGTGGACCGCGCGGCTGCGGTACGCCTACGCCGACGCGCTGCTGGCCGCCGGTCGTGAGGGCGAGGCGCGGGAGTGGTTCGCGAAGGCCGTCGAGGCGGACCGGGACGGCAGCACGGACGCCTCGGACCGGCTCGCCGAGCTGGACGGCGTCGAGTTCGTGGACGCCTTCGCCGAGGGCGACAGCGACGCCGAGGCCGACGAGAAGGTCGTAGAAGACGACGGTGACGAAGAGGGTGAAGGGGACGAGCACAAGGGCTGACACGCGCGGTCATTGAGTAAGGGGCGGGATCCTGGATCCCGCCCCTTACTCGTACTCGCGTTATACGTCCAGCGCGCGCAGGACCAGGCCCGAGGCTGGTTTCGGGCCGAAGGACGTCGACTTGCGGGGCATCGTCACGCCCTGGCGGGCCAGGTCGCGGACGACCTCCTCGCGGACCGGGTGCATGAGGACGGCCGTGCCGCCGTCGCGTTCCGCCTTCGCGACCGTGGCCGCCGTGTCGTGGATGTAGGCGATGCGGGCCGGGTCGTCCTCGGGGATGTGCCAGACGTGGTCGAGGAGCATGGCGTGCAGGACCGTCGCGTCCAGGGTGCGCCAGGCGGTGGGGCGGTCGGCCGGAATCGTGCGGGCCAGCAGGCCCGGGTCCGGGCGGTCGATGAGGTGGAAGGTGCCGTCGCCGGTGAGCAGGAAGGCGTTGCCCGCGCAGGCCGCGTCGGCGAGGGCCTCCAGGGCCTCGGCGAGGGGCACGTCCAGGCGTCGAATGCGGAACAGGCCCTCCACAGCGGCGAGCGCGTCCGCGACCGGCAGGCCGTGCAGGAGGCGGTGGATGGCGCGGACGCGCAGGGGGTAGCGGGCGGTGTCGACCAGGAGGACGAGGCCGTAGTCCCAGGGGCTGGGGGAGGGGTGCTCCGCGCGTAGACGTCGATACGTCGCCCAGCGGTGGTGGCCGTCGGCGATCAGGGCCTGGTGCCGGGCCAGGTCGGCCTGGACGCGGGCCAGGTCGGACGGGTCGGTGATCGACCACAGGCGGTGGCTGTAGCCGTCCTCGGTGGTCGTGGAGAGGATCGGGGGTTCGGCGGCGACGCGTTCCACGGCCTGGGTCGCGGCGGCCGTCGAGCCGTTGCCGCGGTACGTCAGGAGCAGGGGCTCCAGGTTCGCGGAGGTCGCGCGCATCAGGGCCGCCCGGTCGGCGACCACGTGCGGCATGACGTCCTCGTGCGGCAGGACCACACCCTCGGACGGGTCCGAGACGCGCAGGGCGCCGATGATGCCGCGCTGCAGCATGCCGTCTGCGTGGCGCTGCTCGTAGACGTAGAGGCCGGGATCGGTGTCGGTGGCCAGGACTCCCTCGGCCTGCCAGCGGCGCAGGGTGTCGGACGCCTGTTCGTTGCGGGCACCGACGGTGGGGGCCTGCGGGAGGATCAGGCGGACGATGTTGTGCGGATCGGAGTCCTGGAGATGGTGCAGGCCGTCGGGGCGTACCACGACGTCGTACGGCGGGGACGTCACGGCCGCCAGGCTGCCGACCCGGTCGGGGTCGTAGCGAAGGCCTCGGAACGGGGTCAGTTCCAGGCCTCGGCGCGCCGTTGCTTCCGAGTGACCTGCTGTGTTCATCCCGGCATCGTACGTGTGTCAGTGGCGTGAGGGATGATCGGGGGAAAGCGGTCGAACGAGGAGCGATGCGGAATGAGCCAGGTCGTCAGGACGAGGCCCGAGGGCAGTGGGCAGGCCCTGAGTGAGGCGTACGACACGGCGCTGCTCGACCTGGACGGGGTGGTGTACGCGGGGGGCAACGCCATTGTCCACGCGGTCGAGTCGCTGGCCACCGCGCGCGCGGGCGGGATGCATCTCGCGTACGTCACCAACAACGCGCTGCGGACGCCGGACACGGTCGCGGACCATCTGACCGAGCTGGGGATACCGACCGGCGCCGATGACGTCATCACCTCCGCGCAGGCGGTCGCGCGGCTGATCAGCGAGCAGGTGCCGGAGGGCAGCCGGGTGCTGGTGATCGGCGGTGAGGGGCTGCGGGTCGCGCTGCGCGAGCGGGGGCTCCTGCCCGTCGAGTCGGCGGAGGACGAGCCGGCGGCGGTCGTGCAGGGGTACGGCGGGCCTGAATTGCAGTGGGCGCGGTTCGCCGAGGCCTGTTACGCCATCGCGCGCGGGGTGCCCTGGTACGCGTCCAACACCGACCTGACGATTCCGAGCGCGCGCGGGATCGCGCCGGGCAACGGCGCGGCGGTGGAGGTCGTACGGATCGCCACCGGCGCCGAACCGCAGGTCGCGGGCAAGCCGTTGCCCCCCATGCACCGCGAGACGATCCTGCGCACCGGTGCCCGTAGGCCGCTGGTCGTCGGCGACCGGCTGGACACGGACATCGAGGGGGCGTTCAACGGCGAGGTGGACTCCCTCCTCGTCCTCACCGGCGTGACGGACGGCGCCCAGCTTCTTGCGGCGCCGCCGCAGCACCGGCCGACGTATGTCGACGCCGATCTGCGCGGCCTGCTCACGGGACAGCCGGAGGTCGGCGAGGCGGACGGCGGCTTCCGGTGCGGGGGTTGGACGGCGACAGCCGGCCCGGACCGGCTTGAACTCGACGGTGACGGGGAGGCCTTGGACGGGCTGCGGGCGCTGTGCGCGGCGGCCTGGACGGCGGCCGGGGACGGCGTGTGCGAGCTCGACCCGGGGAAGGCGCTGGCTCGATTGGGGCTGTAGATAGGAGGGTAGGCTAACCTAACTGCGTGTTGGTCGACAGTCCTCCAGAACAGCGCGCGGAGACCGCCCCCGCGCCCCCAACCCGCCGGGCGATACGTGGCCTTGGGCTGCTCGTCTCCGTCCTGGTCCTCGCGCTCGTCGCCGTGGCGAGCATCGCGATCGGGGCGAAGGGGCTGTCCCTGGACCAGGTGTGGCACGGACTGTTCCAGGACACGGGGACGTACGGCGACGTCGTGGTCGACGAGCGGCTGTCGCGGACCGTCCTCGGGCTGCTCGCCGGCGCCGCGCTCGGACTCTCCGGGGCCGTGCTGCAGGCGCTGACCCGCAATCCGCTGGCCGACCCCGGACTGCTCGGCCTCAACGCGGGCGCGTCCGCCGCCGTCGTCACGGCGATCACGTACTTCGGTGTCACCTCGCTGACCGGGTACGTCTGGTTCGCCTTCGCCGGTGCGGCCGCGGTCGGGGCGCTGGTCTGGTTCCTCGGGGGCAGCCGGGGGGCCACGCCCGTGCGGCTCGCGCTCGCCGGGACCGCGATCAGCGCCGCGCTCTACGGCTATCTGCAGGCCGTGATGATCACGGACCAGGCCGCGCTCGGCAGGATGCGCTTCTGGACGGTCGGTTCGCTGTCCTCGGCCACCAACTCGACCATCCTGCAAGTGCTTCCGTTCCTCGCCGTCGGCACGCTGCTCGCGCTCGGGCTCGCCCGGCCGCTGAACGCCGTGGCCATGGGCGACGACACCGCCAAGGCCCTCGGCGCCAACCTCAACCGCACCCGGGCGCTGTCCATGCTGGCCGCGACCGTACTGTGCGGGGCGGCGACCGCCGCCTGCGGGCCGATCGCCTTCGTCGGGCTGATGGTCCCGCACGTCGTACGGTCCTTCACCGGCCCCGACCTGCGCTGGATCCTGCCGTACGCCACGATCCTGTCGCCCGTGCTGCTGCTCGGCGCCGATGTCGTCGGCCGGGTCGTCGCCCGCCCCTCGGAGCTGCAGGTCGGCATCATCACCGCGCTCATCGGCGGGCCGGTCTTCATCTTTCTGGTACGACGGCGGAGGACGGCGCAGCTGTGAAGAGCAACCGTGTGCTGAGGACGCCCGGCGGGCTCTCCCTGCGCCTGGACGTCCGTGCCGTCACCGTCGTGACCCTGCTGCTGCTCGCCGCGTCCGCCGCGAGCGTCGTGCTGATCGGGACCGGGGACTTCCCGATCCCGGCCGGCGACGTGGTGCGGACGCTGTTCGGGAACGGCGACGCGGGCCAGGAGTTCATCGTCAACGAACTGCGGCTGCCGCGGGTCCTCGTCGGGCTGCTGGTCGGCGCCTCGCTCGGGCTCGGCGGCGCGCTGTTCCAGGCCGTGACCCGCAACCCGCTGGGCAGCCCCGACGTACTCGGGCTCGGGCAGGGGGCGACCGCCGGGGCGCTCGTGATGATCGTGCTGTTCAGCGGCAGCGCGGCCCAGGTGACCCTGGGCGCCCTCGTGGGCGGCCTGGTGACCGGGCTCGCCATCTATGTGCTCGCCTGGAAGCGCGGCGTGCACGGCTATCGGCTGGTCCTGGTCGGTATCGGCGTCTCCGCGATCGTCACCGCGGTCAACGGCTATCTGCTCACCGTCTCCGACATCGTCGACGCGGCCCGCGCGCTCGTCTGGATGACCGGGTCCCTCAACGGCCGCGACTGGGACCAGGTCTGGCCGCTGCTCGCGGTGTGCGCCGTACTCGTGCCGCTCGTCCTCGTGAACGCGCGCGGGCTCAGGATGATGGAGATGGGCGACGACGTGTCGAACGCGCTGGGTGTGCGCGTGGAGCGGGTACGGGCGCTGCTGATGATCGCCGCCGTCCTGCTCACCGCGACCGCCACCGCCGCGGCCGGCCCGGTCGGCTTCGTGGCGCTCACCGCGCCGCAGCTCGCCCGACGGCTGACCCGCTCACCGGGGCCGAACCTGCTGGCCTCCCTGTGCATGGGCGCCGCCCTCCTGGTCACCGCCGACTGGGCCTCCCAACGGGCCTTCGGCGCCGACCAGTTGCCGGTCGGCGTGGTCACCGGCGTCCTCGGCGGCGTCTACCTCCTGTGGCTCCTGGTCACCGAGCGCAGGGCGGGCCGGATATGAGCGACGACAGCACCACCAGCAGCGGGCTGAACAACCAAAGGAGCACCGTGAACCGTCTGTCCGCCGAGAAGGTCACCCTCGCCTACGACCAGCGGGTCATCGCCGAGCAGCTCTCGGTGGAGATCCCCGACAACTCCTTCACCGTGATCGTCGGCCCGAACGCGTGCGGCAAGTCCACGCTGCTGCGGGCCCTGTCGCGGATGCTGAAGCCGAGCGATGGCCGGGTGCTGCTCGACGGGCAGGTCATCCAGTCGATGCCGGCGAAGAAGGTCGCCCGGACGCTGGGCCTGCTGCCGCAGTCGTCCATCGCGCCCGACGGCATCACCGTCGCCGACCTCGTGGGCCGCGGCCGGTACCCGCACCAGGGCATCCTGCGCCAGTGGTCGACCGAGGACGAGCGCGTCGTACAGGAGTCGATGGCGCAGACCGGGGTCGCCGAGCTCGCCGACCGGTATGTCGACGAGCTGTCCGGCGGTCAGCGGCAGCGCGTGTGGATCGCCATGGCGCTCGCCCAGCAGACCCCGCTGCTGCTCCTCGACGAGCCGACGACCTACCTCGACATCCAGCACCAGATCGACGTCCTCGACCTCTGCGCCGAGCTGCACGAGGAGCAGGGGCGCACGCTGGTCGCCGTACTCCACGACCTCAACCACGCCGCCCGGTACGCCACACATCTGATCGCGCTCAAGAGCGGGCGGATCATCGCCGAGGGCGCGCCGAGCGACATCGTCACGGCCGAGCTGGTGGAGGAGGTCTTCGGACTGCGCTGCCAGGTCATCGACGACCCGGAGACGGGGACGCCGCTGGTGGTGCCGGCGGCGCGGAAGGCACGCGCACGCGCGGTGGCTACAGAAGCTTCCTGAGCTGGAACAGGTCTCTGAGGCCCGCCTCCAGCTTCACCCGGCCCGAGCCCCAGGCCTTGGCGAAGTTCAGCTCGCCGTTCACCAGGGCCACCAGGTCGTCGCCCTTCATGCTCAGCCTGATCTGGGCCTTCTCGCGGGGCGGCCCCTGAAGGGTGTCGTCGACCCTGATCCGCCCGCCGGTCATCCGGCCGACGAAGGTGACGTCCAGGTCGGTGATACGGCAGCTCACCGAGCGGTCCAGGGCGGCCGCCGCTCGGACGTCGCCCTCGGCGCCCTGCATGTTGTCCGAGAGCTTCTCGAGTGCGGCGCGGCACTCCTCGATCGTTGCCATCGCGATCGACGGTACCCCAGGGCTTCGGGGTAGCGTCTGGGCATGAGCGACTCTGTGCCCGAGGCCACGGCCCAGGAGGAGCCGGTCGAGGTCGAACCCGCGTACGACCCGGCCGCCCCCGCCCCGCTGGCCGTGCCCCGCACCCCGACCGGCAACGCCGAGGTCGACGCCCAGCTGGAGCGGCTCGGCGACGCCGACCACCTCGCGACGGACGGACACGTAGAGGTGTACGAGGATGTACACCGGGGGCTGCGCGACGCGCTGACCGCGCTCGACGCCCGCCCGGGGCCCCCGGCGCCCTCGCCGTCGTACGACCAGAGGGCCCCTTCACCCTCGTATGGCAATAGGAGCTGAACCGAACGTGGCAGGAGTCGCACGCCGTCGGCTGGACGCGGAGCTGGTGCGCCGGAAGCTCGCGCGCTCGCGCGAGCACGCCAGCCAGCTGATCGCGGCCGGGCGGGTCACCGTCGGCAAGACCGTCGCGACCAAACCGGCCACGCAGGTGGAGACCGCGGCGGCCATCGTGGTCCAGGACGCCGACGGCGATCCCGACTACGTCTCCCGGGGCGGGCACAAGCTTGCGGGCGCGCTCCAGGTGTTCGGGCCGCAGGGGCTCGTCGTCGAGGGACGGCGGGCGCTGGACGCCGGCGCGTCCACCGGCGGTTTCACCGATGTGCTGCTGCGGGCCGGGGCCGCGCACGTCGTCGCCGTCGACGTCGGCTACGGGCAACTCGCGTGGACTCTGCAGAGTGATGAACGCGTCACCGTCAAGGACCGTACGAACGTACGCGAGTTGACGCTTGAAGCGATCGATGGGGAACCTGTGGATCTTGTCGTGGGTGATCTGTCCTTCATTCCGCTCGGGCTGGTGCTGCCTGCCCTGGTGCGTTGTGTGAAGCCGGACGCCGACCTGGTGATGATGGTCAAGCCGCAGTTCGAGGTGGGGAAGGAACGGCTGGGGAGCGGGGGAGTCGTACGGAGCACGCAGCTGCGGGCGGAGGCCGTGCGGGGTGTGGCCCACAAGGCGTGGGAACTCGGGCTCGGGGTGCAGGGTGTCACCGCCAGCCCGTTGCCCGGACCGTCCGGGAACGTCGAGTACTTTCTGTGGCTGCGGGCCGGAGCAGCCGAACTGGACCCGGCCGATGTCGATCGTGCAGTGGCGGAGGGGCCGCGTTGACACAGAACCGAGCTCGTACTGTTTTCCTGCTCGCCCACACCGGCCGGCCTGCGGCGATCCGCAGCGCCGAGCTCGTGGTGAAGGGGCTGCTGCGCGAGGGCATCGGCGTACGGGTGCTGGAGTACGAGGCCGCCGACCTGCCGCTGCCGGAAGAGGTGGAGCTGGTCAAGGAGGCGACCGCGCAGTGCCTCGAAGGGTGCGAGCTGCTCATCGTGCTGGGCGGTGACGGGACGCTGCTGCGGGGTGCCGAGTTCGCGCGGGCCTCCGGGGTGCCGATGCTCGGCGTCAACCTGGGCAGTGTCGGGTTCCTCGCGGAGGCCGAGCGGGACGACCTCGACAAGGTCGTCGACCGGGTGGTGTCCAAGTCTTACGAGGTCGAGGAGCGGATGACCGTCGACGTCGTCGTTCACCGGAACGGGGACATCGTCCACACGGACTGGGCGCTGAATGAGGCGGCGGTGCAGAAGGCCGGGGCCGAGAAGCTGCTCGAGGTCGTGCTGGAGATCGACGGGCGGCCGGTCACCGGGTTCGGGTGCGACGGGATCGTGCTGTCCACGCCGACCGGGTCCACGGCTTACGCGTTCTCCGCGGGTGGGCCTGTGGTGTGGCCCGAGGTGGAGGCGTTGCTGATGGTGCCGATCAGTGCGCATGCGTTGTTCGCGAAGCCGTTGGTGACCTCGCCGAACTCTGTGCTCGCGGTGGAGTTGCTGCCTCATATTCCGCCGGGTGTGTTGTGGTGTGACGGGCGGCGGACCTTCGAATTGCCGCCGGGGGCGCGGGTTGAGGTGCGGCGGGGGGCTGTGCCGGTGCGGCTGGCTCGGCTGCATCACGCTTCGTTCACGGATCGGTTGGTTGCGAAGTTCGCGCTGCCGGTTTCCGGGTGGCGGGGGGCGCCTCACTAGCCGGCTGTGGGGGCTGGTTTCGGAGCGTTGGCGGGTGCGGGTGGGCTGTGGCTGGTCGCGCAGTTCCCCGCGCCCCTAGGTATCTCCACTCGCCCGGGTGACAGGGTGCCTCGCGCTTGTCCTGCCCTACCTCGTAAGGTCTTCATCGTGCTGGAAGAGATGCGGATACGGTCGCTCGGCGTCATTGATGACGCGGTTGTCGAGTTGTCGCCGGGGTTCACCGCCGTCACCGGTGAGACGGGTGCGGGCAAGACCATGGTGGTCACCAGCCTCGGGCTGTTGTTGGGTGGGCGGGCCGATCCGGCATTGGTGCGGATCGGGGCCGAGAAGGCCGTGGTCGAGGGGCGGATCACCGTGCCCTCGGGTGCCTCGGCCGTGGTGCGCGCCGAGGAGGCCGGGGCCGAGCTCGACGACGGGGCGTTGCTGATCAGCCGTACCGTTTCCGCCGAAGGGCGGTCGCGGGCGCACGTCGGGGGGCGGAGTGTGCCCGTCGGGCTGCTCGCCGACCTCGCCGACGATCTCGTGGCCGTGCACGGGCAGACCGATCAGCAGGGGCTGTTGAAGCTGTCCCGGCAGCGGCAGGCGCTCGATCGGTACGCGGGGGATGCCGTGGCCGGGCCGCTCACCAAGTACGGCGAGGCCTACCGGCGGCTGCGGGCGGTGTCGGTGGAGCTGGAGGAGATCGTCACGCGCGCGCGTGAGCGGGCCCAGGAAGCCGACATGCTGCGGTACGGGCTCGAGGAGATCGCCGGGGTCGAACCGCGCGCCGGGGAGGACGTGGAGCTGGCGGAGGAGGCCGAGCGGCTCGGGCACGCGGAGGCCCTGTCGTCCGCCGCCACGGCCGCCCACGCGGCCCTCGCCGGGAACCCGGAGGACCCCGAGGGCATCGACGCCGCCACGCTCGTCGCGGGCGCCCAGCGGGCGCTGGACGCCGTCCGTTCGCACGACCCGGCGCTGGCCGCGCTCGCCGACCGGATCGGGGAGATCGGGATCCTGTTGGGCGACGTGGCGGGGGAGTTGGCGGGGTACGCCGACGACCTCGACGCGGATCCCCTGCGGCTGGCGGCGGTTGAGGAACGGCGGGCCGCGCTCACCGCGTTGACCCGGAAGTACGGCGAGGACGTCAACTCCGTGCTGGACTGGGCCGAGCGGAGTGCGGCGCGGCTGACCGAGCTGGACGGCGACGACGAGCGGATCGACGAGCTGACGGCCGAGCGGGACGCGCTGCGGGCCGAACTCGGCGGGCTGGCACAGGCGTTGACCGACGCCCGGACCGAGGCCGCGGAGCGGTTCGCGGCCGCCGTGACCGCCGAACTGGCCTCGCTCGCGATGCCGCACGCGCGCGTGTCGTTCGAGATCCGGCAGACCGAGGATCCGGAGGGCGTCGAGGTCGGCGGCCGTACCGTCGCCTACACCCCCTCCGGCGTCGACGAGGTCGAGCTGCTGCTCGCCCCGCACCCGGGGGCGCCGCCGCGGCCCATCGCCAAGGGCGCCTCGGGCGGTGAGCTGTCGCGCGTGATGCTGGCCGTCGAGGTCGTCTTCGCGGGCACCGACCCCGTGCCGACGTACCTCTTCGACGAGGTCGACGCCGGTGTCGGCGGCAAGGCGGCGGTCGAGATCGGGCGGCGGCTCGCGCGGCTCGCGAAGACCGCGCAGGTCGTGGTCGTCACCCACCTTCCGCAGGTGGCCGCCTTCGCCGACCGGCAGCTGCTGGTCGAGAAGACCAACGACGGCTCCGTGACCCGGTCCGGCGTGAAGGTGCTCGAAGGCGAGGAGCGGGTACGGGAGTTGTCCCGGATGCTGGCCGGCCAGGAGAACTCTGAGACGGCCCGGGCACACGCGGAGGAGCTGCTGGCCACGGCCAGGGCGGACGTGTAGGAGGCATCGCCGCATAGGGTGGCCCGATGGTCAACCTTCCTGGCAGGACTGCCTCGTTCGGACTCGCCGCCTCCCTCACCCGGGCCGGGATCGCCGGGCTGCGCGCCAAGGCGCCCGGCGGGCGCGGGCGTTGGGAGCGGAAGAACTACGCCGGGCGGACGGTCGAGTTGTACGCCGGTCCGGCCACCGCGGTCGCCACGGCCGTCGGCGCCGCGCGGGTGCGGCCCGCCGCGGGGCTGGCCGTGCTTGCCGCGGGGGTCTGTGGGGCGTACGACGACGTCGCCGGGGCCGGTGACGACCGGCGGGGGTTCCGGGAGCATCTCGGGGCGTTGCGGGGCGGTGAGGTCACCAGCGGGGCCGTGAAGCTGTTCGGGATCTCGGCGGCGGGGCTCGTTGCCGGAGCGCTGCTGAAGGAGCGGGCCGTCGACAAGGTCCTCGCGGGGGTCGTGATCGCCGGGGCCGCGCACTTCGTCAACCTCGTGGACGTACGGCCTGGCGCCGCCGCCGGCACGGTCGTCGCGCTCGGCGCGCCGGGGCTGCTGCGTTCCGGTCCCGGCGCGGAACTCGCCGCCGCCGCGATGGGCGCCGCCGCGGCCGTACTGCCGGACGACCTCGGCGAGCGCACGATGCTCGGCGACACGGGGGCGCATGCGCTGGGCGCGGCCCTGGGGGCGGCGGTGGCCGCGAGCAGCGGGCGGGCGGGGCTGGCCGCGCATGCCGCGGCGTTGGTGGCCGCGGCGGCTTTCGGGGAGCGGGTGAGCGAGGCCGCGCGGGCGGTGGTCCTGCCGGGGGCGCGCACGGCGGAGTGAGGTGCGGGTCTTGCAGGGGCGCGCATACCGGAGTGAGGTGCTGGGCTTGCAGGGGCGCGCATGGGGGAGTCAGGCGCGGTCTTGCAGAGGCGCGCATGCCGAATGAGGTGCCGGGTCTGCGAGCCCATCCGCCCCTTTTCCTCCCCGGCTCCTTCACCGGCCCGCCCCGGAACCATCCCGTCCTCGCCCATG
Source organism: Streptomyces sp. NPDC047081 (assembly GCF_040643775.1). Lineage (NCBI taxonomy): Bacteria > Bacillati > Actinomycetota > Actinomycetes > Kitasatosporales > Streptomycetaceae > Streptomyces > Streptomyces sp. NPDC047081. Next base: position 12,953 of record NZ_JBEYUY010000041.1, read on the forward strand.
TGGGTGACGTCACCCCCGGTCGCGCAGGGGCTCCGTCCCCTCCGCGTTGCCCGAACCCCCGTCCGTGCTGGCATCCTTGGCGTAGCGCGTGCAGGAAACCGCGCGGTACACCCCCTCCGCCCGGTCCTTCTGTACCTTCTTCGTGACCGCCCGACGCCGAACCAGGAGCCCCGGCCACGTGAGCCCCGTCAGCAGCCATCCGCCGCACGGTCAGTCGTCGCTGCGCACCGTACAGGTGCTGGGCGGCGGCAACGCCGGCAGCAGCGCGCATGTGCGCTCGCTGGCCTCCGGGCTCGTCGCGAGGGGCGTGCGGGTGACGGTGTGCGCCCCTGTCGAGGCCGATCGCACCTACGACTTCACGGGCGCCGGCGCCGAACACGTACACGTGCCGCGCAGCACCGACCCGGGCTCCGTGGCCGCGCTCCGGGACGCGTGCAAGGACGCCGACCTGGTCCACGCGCACGGGCTGCACGCCTCGTTCCGCGCCGTGCTCGCGCTCAGCGGCCGCCGGACCCCGCTGGTCGTCACCTGGCACAACCGCGCGCACGCCGAGGGCGCCCGAGCCCATCTGCTGCGGCTGCTGGAGCGGCGCGTGGTGAAGGCCGCCACCGTGGTGCTCGGCACCAGCTCCGACCTGGTGGACCGGGCCCGGCGCACCGGCGCGCGGGACGCCCGGCTCGCCGCCGTCGCCCTGCCCGGCCCGCGCCGGCCCGACGGACCCGAGGACCCCGACCCGAGCTCCAAGATCCGGGCCGAACTCGGCGCCACCGGCCGCCCGTTGCTGATGGCCGTCGGTTCCCTCGACCGCCATCGCGGTTACGACACCCTGCTGGACGCCACACGCGCGTGGCGCCGTCTCGACCCCGTGCCGCTGGTCGTGATCGCCGGGGAGGGGCCGCTGCGGGCCGCGCTGCAGCGCCGTATCGAGGACGAAGGCCTGCCCGTACGGCTCATCGGGCGCCGGGACGACGTGGGCCGGCTGCTCGCCGCCGCCGACCTGGCGCTGCTGCCCAGCAGTTGGGAGTCACGGTCGGTGCTCGCGCAGGAGGCCCTGCACGCGCGCGTGCCGCTCGTCGCGACCCGGGTCGGGGGCATCCCCGAACTCGTCGGCGACGCCGCGGAACTGGTGCCGTACGGAGACGCGGAGGCCCTCGCCGACGCCGTCACGGCGCTGCTCGACGATCCCGAACGGCGTGACGTGCTGCGCGAGAAGGGCACCCGGCAGGCGGCCACCTGGCCGACCGAGGACGAGACCGTCGCCCAAGTGCTCAGCATCTACGACGAGTTGACGCAACCGCTGCCGCTGATCTGAGGAGCTTTGCAGAGGCGCTTCACGGCACGTGCCGGCGTGCCCGCAGCGCCAGGCTCAACGCCAGGACCGTCTGCGGGTCGTCGAGGTCCGTGCCGAGCAACTCCCCGATACGGGCGAGGCGGTTGTAGAGGGTCTGCCGGTTGAGGTGGAGTTCACGCGCCGTCTCCGCCTTGCGGCCCGCGTGCGCCAAGTACGTCTCCAGGGTGGGCAGCAGCGGCGGACGGGAGCGGTTGTCGTGGTCGCGCAGGGGCCCGATCGCGCGGTCGACGAAGGCCGCCAGGTCGGGGTGGTCGCGCAGCCGCCACAGCAGGAGGTCGATGTCGAGGCGGCGGGCGTCATACCAGGGGCGGTCGGTCAGGCCCTGGGCCGCGGTCGCGGTCTCCGCCGCGTGCCGCAGCCCCGCCGACGCCGCCGCCCAACCGCCCGCCACGCCCACGACCACGACCGGCGGCTGCGCGCCCGGCCGCTGCATGCCGGCCCGCTCCACCCCGGCCCGCAGCGCCGCCGCGACCCGGTCCGCCACGGCCGACCGCTCCGACTCCGAACGCAGACCCAGCAGCACGAGCACACGGCCTTCGACGGGTCGTACACCCAGAAGTACGGGCACTCCGACCGACGCGAGCTCCTCGGAGACCGCGCGGGCCAGTACCGCCCAGCCGCCGCCGGGGGAGAGGGCGTCGCCGAGCCGCATGACGACCGGGAGGAGGGGGCTGTTGCCGGGCTTGAAGCCCAGGACGCGGGCCTGCGCGGGGGCGTCCTCCGCGGCGATACGGCCCTCGGCGAGGTCGGTCAGGAAGTCGCCGCGCCCGCGCGCGGCCAGCTCCTCCTCCTGGCGGGCCTGCATCAGGACGACGGCCAGGATGCCGGCGGCGCGCTCGGCGGCCATCCGGTGCACCGGGCCGAGCGGCGCCCGTACGGGGAGCAGGACCAACCGGGCCCGTACCGAACCCGTGCCGGGGCCGCCGCCGGGCACGTCCACCAGCGCGGAACCGGCGGGCGGCGCGTCCTTGTGCTGGCCGCGCAGCCCCTCCCACACCTGGAGCGGATCCGCGCCCTCGGGCCCCGCCCCCGCCGCGTACAGCAGCTGTCCGTCGGTCGTCTCCAGGAAGACCGGGTTGCCGCTGAAGTCGGCCAGGATGCCGAGGACTTGGGGGACTCCGCCACCGCCGAGCAGGGCCTCGGTGCAGCGGCGGTGCACTTCCTCGGCACGCTGGAGGAGCGCGTAGTGGCCGTTGACGATCTCGGTGTGGATCTCCTCGGTGACCGTCACGAAGGGCACCTCGCGGTGCAGCTGGACGAGCGGGAGGCCGGCCGCGCGGGCCGTGTCGACCAGGGCCGCGGGCAGGCGGGTGAAGCGCGGGCCGAGTTCCATGACGAGGGCGGCGATGCCGCGTTCGGCGAGAGTGCGGACGAAGGCGCGTTGTTCCGCCGGGCGGGTGCCGAGTCCGTAGCCGGTGGTCAGCAGGAGCTCGCCGCCCTTCAGCAGCGAGGCGATGTTGGGCACCTCGCCGGCGTGCACCCAGCGCACCGTGCGCTGCAGCCGGTCGGCGCCCGCGAGCACCTCGGGCAGGCCGCTGCGCAGCCCGGGCAGCTCCAGCGCCCGCTGAACGGTGATCCCGGCGCCCTGGGTGTCGAATCTGCTGTCCATAGGTGGACGCTACCTGCGCGGATGCCTTCAGGTCAGCCGGGTGCCGGCCGGCCCTCCGGGTTCGGGCGGTCACGGCGGGGTAGCGGCCCGGTATGGAGTTCACTGTGGTCGCCGTGGCGCGGGAGGACGAGAGTCCGGTCGAGGAGCCGTTGCGGGTGGCGGTGGCCGCCGATCGGCTGGGATATCGCGAGGTGTGGGCGGGGGAGGGGCCGACGTGGGACTCCTTCGTCCTCGCGGCGGCCATCGGGCGGGCCACCGAGCGGGTCGCGCTGACGGCGGGACCCGTGCCGGTGTCGGTGCGGGACGCGTACACCGTCGCCCGGGGTGCCGCCTCGGTCGCGGCCCTGACCGGGCGGCCCGCCGGTGTGGCGCTGGGCACCTCCAGCAAGCGCGTCGTCGAGGGCGTGCACGGACGGCCCAGGGTGCGGCCCGCCGCCGTACTGGAGGAGTCCGCGGCGGCCGTACGGGCTCTGCTGCACGGGGAGGAGGGCGAACCGGTCGTCCCCGGCAGCGTCTTCCGGCGCCGGCTGCCGCCGCCGGGCGGCCCGCTCACCGTGGCCGCGTTCGGCGACCGCGCGATCGCCACGGCGGCCGCGCATGCCGACCGCATGCTGCTGGACGTGGTCTCGCCGGAGCAGGTGCGCGAACTGCGGGCCAAGCTGGACGCGGCGGCGGCGCGGGTGGGCCGTACGCCTCCCACGCTCGCCGCGTGGCTGCCGGCCGCCGTCGATCCCGGCCCCGAGTCCCTCGCCCAGGTCCTGGGCAGCATCGCCGGCTATCTGACCGTGCCGGGCTACCGCGAGGTGTTCGCCGAGGCGGGCTTCACGGAGGCCGTGGAACTGGCCGCGTCCGGCGCCGACCGCGCCACGCTGGTCCGCGCCCTGCCACCGGAAGCGGCCACCACGGTCGGCCTGGTCGGCGACCTCGCCACGGTACGCGCGCGTGCCGCTGACTACGCCGAGGCCGGGCTGGACGAGATCGCCCTGGTCCCGGCGACGGCGGGAGACCGGGCGGGGGAGCGGACACTGACGGCACTGAGGCCGACGGCGACCTGACGCCCCCCGCTCCCGACCCGCCCCCGGCCCCTCACGCCGGCTTGATGTTGTGGTTGAAGCGGAACACGTTGTCCGGGTCGTACCGCCGCTTCACCGCGCCCAGCCGCGCCGTGTTCTCCGCGCCCAGACCCGCGACCACCCGTTCCTCGCCCTCGTCGCCGATGAAGTTGAGGTAGGTCGCGCCGGTGCTCCACGGGCGTACGTCGTCCCGGACACCGCGGACCCACTGTTCGCAGCGCTCGTCGTCCGCCGGGTCCTCCCACATGGCGAAGGGATGGACCGCCCAGGGGGCGTCGCGGTACGGGACCGGGTACTCGTGCGGGCCGGCCGCGATCGCGCCGCCCTGCGGGAACAGGACGTGCTGGGTGCCGGTCTGTACCGGGAGCGAGTCCGCGCGGGCGCAGAAGGCCTCCACGAGGTCGTCGGGCAGGCCCGTCAGGTACTCGGCCGACCAGTGGTTCCGCATGCCCGGCGGGTCGTCGAACATCGTCTGGAAGTCGGCGTACGGGATCGCGCTGACGATCTCGCCCTCGTGCGGCAGCGCGAGCAGCGGCTCGGCCGTCTTGCGCAGATCCTCCTCGGTGCCGGCGTACGCCACCAGCGCACCGCACATCAACTTCCCGACCAGGTGCGGCGGTACGAACTCCTCCGGCGGCCCGGTGACGTACAGGACCCCGCCGCTCGCCTCCGCCGGGCCCGCCTCGATGACCTCCCGGTAGATGCGGACGACCTCGCGGCCGTACTCGGGCTGGTACAGCACCAGCGCGATGGAGAACGCGGGGAGCGGGTGGAGCTTCAGGGTGAGCGACGTCGCGATGCCGAAGTTGCCTCCGCCGCCGTGCAAGGCCCAGAAGAGCTCCGGGTTCTCGTCGGCGTCCGCACGCACGCGCGTGCCGTCCGCGGTGATCAGCTCGACGTTGAGCAGGTTGTCTACGGCGAGCCCGAGGGAGCGGTCCAGCCAGCCCGTGCCGCCGCCGAGGACATAGCCGCCGACGCCGGTCGTGGAGGCCCGGCCGCCGGTGGTGGCGAGGCCGTGCGGCGCGGTCGCGCGGTCCAGCTCGCTCATCGTGGCGCCGCCCGCGACCCGTACCGTACGGGCGGCGGGATCGACGGTCGTCGCGCGCATGTGGCGCAGGTCGACCACGACACCGCCGTCGTTGAGCGCCATGCCCGCCACGCTGTGCCCGCCGCCGCGCACCGCGACCGGCAGGTCGAGCTCGCGGGCGAAGCGGACCGCCCGTACGACGTCCTCCTCGTTCACGCACTGCGCGATCACCGCCGGACGCCGGTCGATCATCGCGTTGAAGACGATCCGGGCCTCGTCGTAGCCCGCGTCCCCCGGGGCGAACACGTCGCCGACCAGATCCTCGCGCAGCGCGGTGAGGGCCGCGCCCGCCTTCGAGAGGGAAGCCATGGCCGCCCCCTTTCCGAAAGGGGCAAATGGGACGCTTCCAGCGTAGGCGGGCGGGGTACGGCGGTCCTGTTCAGCCGCCGTACGTCACCGATCCGTAAGGGTCAGCCGCCGTAGGCCCCGGACGCCGTCAGGCGCAGGGCCGTGTCGATGAGCGGGACGTGGCTGAAGGCCTGCGGGAAGTTGCCGACCTGGCGCTTGAGACGCGGGTCCCACTCCTCGGCGAGCAGGCCGAGGTCGTTGCGCAGGTCGAGGAGCTTCTCGAAGAGCTTGCGGGCCTCGTCCACGCGGCCGATCATCGCGAGGTCGTCCGCCATCCAGAACGAGCAGGCCAGGAAGGCCCCTTCGTCACCGGGGAGGCCGTCGACGCCCTCGCTGGAACCCTCCGTCGGGTAGCGCAGGATGAAGCCGTCGGGGGTCGACAGCTCGCGCTGGATCGCCTCGATGGTGCCGATGACGCGCTTGTCGTCGGGCGGCAGGAAGCCCATCTGCGGGATCAGCAGCAGGGAGGCGTCCAGTTCCTTCGAGCCGTACGACTGCGTGAAGGTGTTGCGCTCCTTGTCGTAACCCTTCTCACACACGTCCCGGTGGATGTCGTCCCGCAGCTCGCGCCAGCGCTCCAGCGGGCCGTCCGCGTCGCCGGACTCGATGAGCTTGATCGTGCGGTCGACGGCGACCCAGGCCATGACCTTGGAGTGCACGAAGTGGCGGCGGGGGCCGCGCACCTCCCAGATGCCCTCGTCCGGCTCGTCCCAGTGCTGCTCCAGGTAGCGGATCAGCTTGAGCTGGAGCAGGGAGGCGTAGTCGCTGCGGGCCAGGCCCGTCATGTGACCGAGGTGCAGGGCCTCGGTGACCTCGCCGTACACGTCGAGCTGGAGCTGGTGGGCCGCGCCGTTGCCGACACGCACCGGCGCCGAGTTCTCGTAGCCGGGCAGCCAGTCCAGCTCCGCCTCGCCCAGCTCGCGCTCGCCCGCGATGCCGTACATGATCTGCAGGTTCTCGGGGTCGCCTGCGACCGCGCGCAGCAGCCACTCGCGCCAGGCGCGGGCCTCCTCGCGGTAGCCGGTGCGCAGGAGGGAGGAGAGGGTGATGGCCGCGTCGCGGAGCCAGGTGTAGCGGTAGTCCCAGTTGCGGACGCCGCCGATGTCCTCCGGGAGGGAGGTCGTCGGGGCGGCGACGATGCCGCCGGTCGGCGCGTACGTCAGGGCCTTGAGCGTGATCAGCGAGCGGATGACGGCCTCGCGGTACGGGCCGTGGTACGTGCAGTGCTCGACCCACTCGCGCCAGAAGTCCTCCGTCGCCTGGAGCGAGGCCTCGGGCTCCGGCAGCGCGGGCGGCTGCTTGTGCGAGGGTTCCCAGGAGATCGTGAACGCGATCCGGTCACCCGGGGCGACGGTGAAGTCCGAGTACGTCGTCAGCGACTTGCCGTAGGTCTCGCAGTCCGTGTCGAACCACACGGAGTCGGGGCCCGCGACGGCGACCGTGCGGCCGTCGTGCTTGTGCACCCACGGCACGACACGGCCGTACGAGAAACGCATGCGCAGGGCCGAGCGCATCGGGACGCGGCCCGAGACGCCCTCGACGATGCGGATCAGCTGGGGGGCGCCGTCACGCGGGGGCATGAAATCGGTCACCCGGACCGTGCCGCGCGGGGTGTCCCACTCCGACTCCAGGATCAGCGAGTCGCCGCGGTAGGTGCGGCGGGCCGCCGTCGGGGGCTGGGCGTCGGAGGCGTGGGCGGGGCCCAGGCGCCAGAAGCCGTGTTCCTCGGTGCCCAGCAGACCGGCGAAGATGGCATGCGAGTCGAAGCGGGGCAGGCACAGCCAGTCCACTGTGCCGTCCCGGCAGACCAATGCTGCGGTCTGCATGTCTCCGATGAGTGCGTAGTCTTCGATGCGCCCGGCCACGTGCAACTCCAGTCGAACGGCCACGTCACCCCCCAGGAAAACGGGGGGCTGTCGCTAGTGCGGTCAAGGGGTCGTTGTAATGCGTCGTTGAGCGGTGAAGCAAAGCAGTCGTCCTGGCCGTGTGGCAAAACGACAATTGATGCTCAACGAACTGACGAGCTCTCGTTGTTCCGGTCATCACGTGCGGGGGTGGTGACGTGTACCCGGCCGGGCTCGGCAGCGAGTGTCCGAGCAGGATACGACGCACGTAGATGATCTGTGTGCCGCTCCGGGCAACCCGGATCGGCCGATCGGGTGAGCGCCGGGTGAGAAACCGGCGAGGTCGTGCGGGATCGTGTCGACGTGTGCGCAGAGCGTGGCCGGAAGCCATCGGTCCTCGTCGCTGATACCCTGGTAGCCCGTGGACCGGTGGGCGAGAAAACCCCGGAACCGCACCCCAGACCGCGACCACGGGAGCCCCCTCTTGGCCATGCCGCCGAAATCTACGACGACCAAGCACATCTTCGTCACCGGGGGTGTCGCCTCCTCGCTCGGCAAGGGCCTCACGGCCTCCAGCCTCGGAATGCTGCTCAAGGCCCGCGGCCTGCGCGTCGTCATGCAGAAGCTCGACCCGTACCTGAACGTCGACCCGGGCACGATGAACCCCTTCCAGCACGGCGAGGTGTTCGTCACCAACGACGGCGCCGAGACCGACCTGGACATCGGCCACTACGAGCGCTTCCTCGACCGCGACCTGGACGGCTCCGCCAACGTCACCACCGGTCAGGTGTACTCGACGGTGATCGCCAAGGAGCGGCGCGGCGAGTACCTCGGCGACACCGTGCAGGTCATCCCGCACATCACCAACGAGATCAAGCACCGCATCCGCCGCATGGCCACCGACGAGGTCGACGTCGTCATCACCGAGGTCGGCGGCACGGTCGGCGACATCGAGTCGCTGCCGTTCCTGGAGACGGTCCGCCAGGTCCGGCACGAGGTCGGCCGGGACAACGTGTTCGTGGTCCACATCTCCCTCCTCCCGTACATCGGCCCGTCGGGAGAGCTGAAGACGAAGCCGACCCAGCACTCGGTTGCGGCCCTGCGCAACATCGGTATCCAGCCGGACGCCATCGTGCTGCGCTGCGACCGCGAGGTGCCCACCGCGATCAAGCGCAAGATCTCCCTGATGTGCGACGTCGACGAGGCCGCCGTGGTCGCCTGCCCCGACGCCCGCTCGATCTACGACATCCCGAAGACCGTGCACGGCGAGGGCCTGGACGCCTACGTCGTCCGCAAGCTGGACCTGCCGTTCCGTGACGTGGACTGGACGACCTGGGACGACCTGCTCGACCGCGTCCACAAGCCCGACCACGAGATCACCCTCGCCCTGGTCGGCAAGTACATCGACCTGCCCGACGCCTACCTCTCGGTCACCGAGGCGCTGCGCGCCGGCGGCTTCGCCAACCGGGCCCGCGTGAAGATCAAGTGGGTCACCTCCGACGACTGCAAGACCCCGGCCGGTGCCGCGGCGCAGCTCGCCGACGTCGACGGCATCTGCATCCCGGGCGGCTTCGGCGACCGCGGTGTGCTCGGCAAGGTCGGCGCGATCAAGTACGCCCGCGAGAACAGGATCCCGCTGCTCGGCCTCTGCCTGGGCCTGCAGTGCATCGTGATCGAGGCCGCGCGCAACCTGGCCGGCATCACCGACGCCAACTCCACCGAGTTCGACTCCGCCACCGGCCACCCGGTCATCTCCACCATGGCCGAGCAGCTCGACATCGTCGCCGGCGAGGGCGACATGGGCGGCACGATGCGCCTGGGCATGTACCCCGCCAAGCTGGCCGAGGGCTCGATCGTGCGCGAGGTGTACGACGGCAAGGAGTACGTCGAGGAGCGGCACCGTCACCGGTACGAGGTGAACAACGCCTACCGCGCGGAGCTGGAGAAGAAGGCCGGCATCGTGTTCTCCGGCACTTCGCCCGACGGCAAGCTCGTGGAGTACGTGGAGTACCCGCGCGAGGTGCACCCTTACCTGGTCGCCACCCAGGCGCACCCGGAGCTGCGCTCGCGCCCGACCCGGCCGCACCCGCTCTTCGCCGGCCTGGTCAAGGCCGCCGTGGAGCGTCAGCAGGCCCAGGAAGCGCCGAAGAGTTCCAACTAGCACGACAGTTGTACGGTGGCCGGGGCTCGCGCATTCAAAAGGTGTGCGCCCCGGCTTCTTTTGCGCACGTGGAGGGACAGGGCATGACGATCAAGGACACCCCGCAGGAGTGGGAGATCCGGGCCACGGAGACCCCCTTCCGGGGCAACAAGACCTCCGTCCGGACCGACGACGTGGTCATGCCCGACGGGTCGGTCGTCCGCCGCGACTACCAGGTCCACCCCGGCTCGGTCGCCGTGCTCGCCCTCGACGACGCCGGCCGCGTCCTGCTGATCCGCCAGTACCGCCACCCCGTGCGCCAGAAGCTGTGGGAGATCCCGGCCGGCCTGCTCGACGTGCCCGGTGAGAACCCGCTGCACGCCGCCCAGCGAGAACTGTACGAGGAGGCGCACGTCAAGGCCGAGGACTGGCGGGTGCTGACCGACGTCTACACCACGCCCGGCGGCTGCGACGAGGCCGTGCGCATCTTCCTGGCCCGCGACCTGTCCGAGGCCGAGGGCGAGCGCTTCGCGGTCGAGGACGAGGAGATCGACCTGGAGTACGCGCGCGTGCCGGTCGACGAGCTCGTCCGGGGCGTCCTCGCGGGCGAGCTGCACAACAACTGCCTCGTGGTGGGCGTCCTTTCGCTCGTCGCCGCGCAGGCCTCCGGCGGTTTGGACACGCTTCGTCCGGCGGACGCGGAGTGGCCGGCGCGTCCGTTCGAGTCCTGAACGCCTCCTTCCGCGTGCCGGTGTGACCATCGGCTGATCCGATCGAGGGACCTGCCCGCCGCGCTCCACCAGGAACGTTGCAGAGCGTGAACTAGGCTCTGTAATCGCCCGGTACCGGAGTCCCGGCGGGCTTGCTCGTGCGGTGGGACGGGAGCGTGGCCCGTGACGGATCAGGCGGTGGACACAGGCGGCGTACGGCTGTCGGGGCACGCTGTGGCGGGCAGTCAGTTCCTGGGCCGGACACGGGAGTTGAAGGAGCTGCGCGCCGACATCGAGCGCGCGGGCCTGGACACCCTGTCCGGAAAGAAGCCGCCACGCGCGCGCGTACTGCTCATCGCGGGCCGCCCCGGCTCCGGCCGCACCGCCCTCGCCGAGGAGCTCGTACGGCAGGTCGCGGACGGTTACGAGGACGGGGTGCTGCGGGCCCGGCTGAGCGAGCCGGACGGCACACCCGTACCGACCGAGCGCGCCGCCCGTGAACTGCTCGGTGCCCTCGACCGGCCGGCCCCGGCCGGAGCCGCCGAGGACGACCTCGCCGAGGCGCTGCGCGCGGCCCTGGCCGACCGCCGGATGCTGGTCCTGCTCGACGACGCGACCGACGCCGAGCAGGTCGACGCGCTGCTGCCCGACACCCCGGACTGCCTCGTCGTCGCCGTCTCCTGCGGCCCGCTCACCGGCATCTCCGACGTCCGCCCGTGCACCCTCGGCGGCCTCGACACCAAGTCGGCGCTGGAACTGCTCACCCGGTACACCGGCTCGGTCCGCATCACCGTGGACCCGCGGGCCGCCGAGGGCCTGGTCGAGGAGTGCCAGGCCCAGCCCGCCGCGCTGACCCTGGCCGGCGGCTGGCTCGCCGCCCGCCCGAAGGCGGCCGTCGCCGACCTCGCCAAGCGCCTGCACGCGGAGGGCGACGACGGCACCCCGCTCAGCCGGGTCTTCCGCCTCGCCTACGGCGCGCTGCCCTCGACGGCCGCCCGGATACTGCGACTGCTCTCCCTGGCCCCGGCCGGGCTGGTCGACCCGCACACGGCCTCCGCGCTGGCCGGCTGCTCGGTGAACGGCGCGCGGACCACCCTGGACGACTTCGTCGCCCTCGGCCTGCTGCGGGCGGTGGACTCGCCGCTGCCGCAGTACGAGGTCCCGGCCTGCCTGTACCCGTTCCTCAAGTCGCTCACCGAGACGCAGGACCGCCCCGGCGAGCTCCAGCTGGCCCGCGCCCGGATGCTGGAGCGCACGGTACGGCTGCTGCAGTCGTGCCGGGCGATCACCGAGACCGACAACCCCGAGGCCCGCGAGAAGCTCCAGGGCATGCCCCGCTCCCTGCGCTTCCCGAACCCCCGGGCCGCCGAGGACTGGCTGCGCGTCCGCCGGCCCGCCCTGCTGGCGTCGGCCCGGCTCGCGGTGGCCGACGGGGAGCTCGACACACTGGCCCGACGGCTGATGTCCCAGCTGGTGCGGGCCATGGTCGCGCACTTCGGCACCCAGGCCGCGGCCCCCGACCTGTACGGCATCCACGGGCTCGTCCTCGATGTCGCCGAGCGCCGCAAGCTGCCCCGCGAGAAGGCCGCCGCGCTGCTGAACCTGGGCGACCTCGATGCCCAGACCGGCCGCACGGCGGACGCACTGCTGCGATATCGGTCGGCATTGGACGCCGGACGCCAGGCGAATGACCCGTATGCAACCGGCCGCGCAATGGAATCCGTAGGCGGTGCGCATCTGGAGCTCGGGGACTACGACCGGGCCGCCGACTGGTTCGGCCGCGCCCTCGCCCAGCGGCTGGCCCGCGACGAGCGCGCGGAGGCCGCCCGGCTGTACGGCCGTATCGCCGCCGCGCACACCTACGCGGGCCGCTACGGCGAGGCGCTGCGGAACTGGAAGGCCGCGGTCGCCGGGCACCGCAAGAACGGCGATGTGGCCGCCCACGCACGGGCGTTGAGCGAGCTCGCGCGGGTCCAGGAGTACGCCGGCCGGCCCGAGGAGTCGCTGCGCACCTGCCACGAGGCCGTGGAGTGGGCGCGGCGCGCCGAGGACGTACGGCTGCAGGCGGCGCTGCAGCTGCGGCTCGCCGACACGCTGGAGCACCTCGGGGATCCCGCCGCCGCTCAGCTGCACCGGGGCACCGCCGAGCGGCTGCTCGGCGAGGACCCCGAGCAGGGCGATGAACCGGGCGATGAGGCGAAACAAGACGCTGACGCCTGCGAAATCCGTAGTACATCCGCTGAAGATTGATGCAATGAAAGGCTAGACAGCGGGAACACCTTCATTAAACTGGCTCTGCCGCACCTTCTCCTGCGGTGTCTCCCGGTGTGCTCAGGCATGCCTGGGTATGTGTTGTATTGCCCCACACCCTCTGAGCCAAGGACCGTGATCGACGTGAAGGTCGGCATCCCCCGCGAGGTCAAGAACAACGAGTTCCGGGTGGCCATCACCCCCGCCGGTGTGCACGAGCTGGTGCGCAACGGTCATCAGGTCGTCATCGAGCGCAACGCCGGTGTCGGCTCGTCGATCACGGACGAGGAGTACGTGTCGGCGGGCGCGAAGATCCTGGAGACCGCCGACGAGGTGTGGGCCACCGCCGACCTGCTGCTGAAGGTCAAGGAGCCCATCGCCGAGGAGTACCACCGCCTCCGCAAGGACCAGACGCTCTTCACCTACCTGCACCTGGCCGCCTCCAAGGAGTGCACCGACGCGCTCATCGAGTCCGGCACCACGGCGATCGCGTACGAGACCGTCGAGCTGCCCTCCCGCGCGCTCCCGCTGCTCGCCCCGATGTCCGAGGTCGCGGGCCGGCTGGCCCCGCAGGTCGGCGCCTACCACCTGATGCGCTCGGTCGGCGGCCGCGGTGTGCTGCCCGGCGGTGTCCCCGGCACCCAGCCCGCGCGCGCCGTGGTGATCGGCGGCGGTGTCTCCGGCTGGAACGCCACCCAGATCGCCGTCGGCATGGGCTTCCACGTCACGCTGCTCGACCGCGACATCAACAAGCTCCGCGAGGCCGACAAGGTCTTCGGCACCAAGGTCCGGGCGATCATGTCCAACGCCTTCGAGCTGGAGAAGGCCGTCCTGGACGCCGACCTCGTCATCGGCGCGGTCCTCATCCCGGGCGCCAAGGCCCCGAAGCTGGTCACCAACGAGCTCGTCGCCCGGATGAAGCCCGGAAGTGTCCTTGTCGACATCGCGATCGACCAGGGCGGCTGCTTCGAGGACTCCCGTCCGACCACGCACGCCGAGCCGACCTTCCAGGTGCACGACTCGGTCTTCTACTGCGTCGCCAACATGCCCGGCGCGGTACCCAACACGTCCACCTACGCGCTCACCAACGCGACGCTCCCGTACATCGTCGAGCTCGCCAACCGCGGCTGGGTGGAGGCGCTGCGCCGTGACCCGGCGCTCGCGAAGGGCCTCAACACGCATGACGGCAAGGTCGTTTACCGCGAGGTCGCGGAGGCGCACGGCCTGGAGCACGTGGAGCTCGACTCGCTGCTCGGCTGAGCCCGTGACCTCGTCGAACGGCTAAGTCACCTTTTCGTAAAGGCGATACGTCAACAAGGCGCGTCAACCATGCACATGCGGCCGGACCTTGCCCACAAGGTCCGGCCGGATGTGTGTATGGTCACTTTGCGACTCTCGGTCAACTCGCCTCGAACGTAACCCTTTGGTCGATTCGCGCACCGGTGAAACCTGCCGTGCGACGGCCGTACGCCCTTGACAGAGGGATGTTTCATTGCCGACACATCCTGCCGGGTCCGGCGGATTGTGTTGCTGCGGACGCCCGACACGCCATAGAGTCGCCAACCGTCGGCATGGTGCCACGCCGACCTGTCTAGAAGTTTCCTGGTCACCAAGGAGGTAAGACGACTTGTGAATGAGTCGACATTTTCTCCCGGGGGTGGTCAACCAGGAACGCCGGTAGGGGACCAGGGTCCCGCGGGGTTCGAGGCTGTCGGCTCCGTTGCTGTGCGCACCTTCGCAGCCCGACAGAGCCCGGGTCCGCAGGTGATCCGGACAGCACACAAGAGCATGGATGGCCATCACGTGAACGCCATGGCCGGCGACGGAAGTGGCGCGCCCCACAACCACTTCGCCGACTACGACGAACTGCCCGAAGGGCACTTCTACGACCCCGACGCGGAGTACGAGCCCGATCCCGAGTACGCGGCCACGCTCGCGCCCGACGCTGCCCGCCAGCGCCGTGAGCGCATCGGCCCGACCGGGCGCCCGCTGCCGTACTTCCCGATCCCGGGCCCGCTGACCGACCACGGCCCCGCGAAGATCATCGCGATGTGCAACCAGAAGGGCGGCGTCGGCAAGACCACGTCGACCATCAACCTGGGTGCCGCGCTCGCGGAGTACGGCCGGCGCGTGCTGCTCGTGGACTTCGACCCGCAGGGCGCGCTGTCGGTGGGCCTCGGCGTCAACCCGATGGAGCTCGACCTCACCGTCTACAACCTGCTCATGGAGCGGGGCATGGCGGCCGACGAGGTGCTCCTGAAGACCGCGGTCCCGAACATGGACCTGCTGCCGAGCAACATCGACCTGTCGGCGGCGGAGGTCCAGCTGGTCTCCGAGGTCGCCCGCGAGTCGACGCTGCAGCGCGCCCTGAAGCCGCTGATGGCCGACTACGACTACATCGTGATCGACTGTCAGCCCTCGCTCGGCCTGCTCACGGTGAACGCGCTGACGGCCGCGCACAAGGTGATAGTGCCTCTGGAGTGCGAGTTCTTCGCCCTTCGCGGTGTCGCGCTGCTGACGGAGACCATCGAGAAGGTCCAGGAGCGGCTCAACCCGGAGCTGGAGCTCGACGGGATCCTCGCCACGATGTACGACTCGCGCACGGTCCACAGCCGCGAGGTGCTGGCCCGTGTGGTCGAGGCGTTCGACGACCACGTCTACCACACGGTCATCGGACGCACGGTCCGCTTCCCGGAGACCACGGTCGCCGGTGAGCCGATCACCACGTACGCCTCCAACTCCGTCGGCGCCGCCGCCTACCGTCAGCTCGCCAGGGAGGTGCTCGCCCGGTGTCACGCCGAGTGAGTCTGCCGGGGGCCGACGAACTCTTCCGTACGACAGGGGGAATGGCGCTCCAGCCGTCCACTCCGCGGCGGGGGGCCAACGGTGAAGCCCGTGTGCCCGCGCCCGCCGGGGAGAGCGACCCGGCCGCGAGCGCGTCCGAGGACGCGCCGCAGTCGGTGCCCGCGCAGGGCGGCGACGGCGAGGGCGCGGAGCATGTGGCGGCGGAGCCGGACGCGGCAGACGCGGGCGAGTCCCGCAGCCGGGCCGCGGCCGCGGAGCGCTCCGCACGACGTCAGCCGGCGCAGGAAGGTTCTGCCCCGGCCGGCCCGGACGCCCAGGCGCGCGGCAAGCGTGGACGGGCCGCCAACCGGCGCCCCAGCGGGCGGGAACGGCACGACGAGAAGATCACCGTGTACGTCTCCGCCGAGGAGCTGATGGACCTGGAGCACGCCCGCCTGGTGCTCCGCGGCGAGCACGGGCTCGCCGTCGACCGCGGGCGGATCGTCCGCGAGGCGGTCGCCGTGGTGCTCGCCGATCTGGAGTCCCGCGGGGACGCGAGCATCCTCGTACGCCGGCTGCGCGGGCGGTAGGCGGTAGCCTGCGGGGGCCATGACCTCGAACGACGCGCCCGCCTCCGGCCCAGCGGCCGGCCGTCGGCGTGCGCTGGGGCAGGGGCCGGGTGCGCCGCAGGCCGAGCCGGAGATCACGTCCGTGGTCGAGCCGGAGATCACGCCCTTGGTTGAGCCCCAGCCGGCGGAGGCGCCGCAGACCGCCGAGCCCGAAGAACCCGACGACGGCGTCTTCAAGGTCCGGCTCGCCAACTTCGAGGGGCCCTTCGACCTGCTGCTCCAGCTGATCTCCAAGCACAAGCTGGACGTCACCGAGGTCGCGCTGTCCAAGGTGACCGACGAGTTCATGGCGCACATCCGGGCGATGGGGCCCGACTGGGATCTCGACCAGACGACCGAGTTCCTGGTCGTCGCCGCCACACTGCTAGACCTCAAGGCCGCCCGGCTGCTCCCGTCCGCCGAGGTCGAGGACGAGGCCGACCTGGCGCTGCTGGAGGCCCGGGACCTGCTGTTCGCGCGGCTGCTGCAGTACCGCGCGTACAAGCAGATCGCCGACATCTTCAACGCCCGCCTCGACGAGGAGGCCCGCCGCTACCCCCGTACCGTCGGACTCGAACCGCACCACGCCGAGCTGCTGCCCGAGGTCGTCATCAGCATCGGCCCCGAGGGCTTCGCCAAGCTCGCCGTCAAGGCGATGCAGCCCAAGCCCAAGCCGCAGGTGTACGTCGACCACATCCACGCCCCGCTGGTCAGCGTGCAAGAGCAGGCCGGGATCGTGGTGGCGCGGCTGCGGGAGCTCGGGGAGGCCAGCTTCCGGGCACTCGTGGAGGACACCGACGACACGCTCACCGTCGTGGCGCGGTTCCTGGCGCTGCTGGAGCTGTACCGGGAGAAGGCCGTCGCGCTGGACCAGGAGACCGCGCTCGGCGATCTGATCGTGCGGTGGACCGGCGGTGAGGGCGACGAGACACCGATGGTGACGGACGAGTTCGACCGGCCGCCCGAGGAGCCCAAGGAGGAGAAGAAAGCATGACCGAGGAGACGGAGGAACTCCCGGCAGGGCTCCGCGGCGTCGCCGACCTCGACCTCAAGCCGGCCCTGGAGGCCGTCCTCATGGTCGTGGACGAGCCCGCGACCGAGGAGCACCTGGCGAAGATCCTGGAGCGGCCCAAGCGGCAGATCGGGAAGGCGCTGCGGGAACTCGCCGACGACTACGCCGTACAGGGCCGTGGCTTCGAGCTGCGGCTGATCGCCGGCGGCTGGCGTTTCTACAGCCGCGCCGAGTACGCGCCGGCCGTCGAGCGGCTCGTCCTGGACGGCCAGACGGCCCGGCTCACCCAGGCAGCCCTGGAGACCCTCGCGGTCGTCGCCTACCGCCAGCCGGTGAGCCGCAGCCGCGTCTCCGCCGTACGAGGAGTCAACTGTGACGGGGTCATGCGAACCCTGCTGCAACGGGGTCTGGTCCAGGAGGCGGGCACGGAACCCGAAACAGGTGCGATCCTGTACACGACGACGAACTACTTCCTGGAGCGGATGGGCCTGCGCGGCCTGGACGAGCTCCCGGAGCTCGCGCCCTTCCTCCCGGAGGCCGAGGCGATCGAGGCCGACACACTGGAAGGGGTCCCGTCGTTCGATCCGGACGCTCCGGATTCCGAGGACGCAGACGACAAGACGGAACTTTGATGCGAAGCAGCAGCGGCAGGAACAGCAGCGGAAACAACGGCGGGAGCCGTGGTGGCAACAGCGGCGGCCGCGGCGGGAGCAGCGGAGGCCGCGGGAACTACCGCGGCGCCGGCAACTCCCGGGACGACAAGCAGGGCGGCCGGCCGAAGAAGCCGCGCCCGGAGGAGCGGCGCTACGACGTGGGCCCCGGCGCCACCCAGGACGGCCCGAAGTCGGGCCGTGGCGCCTCGGCGCGCGGCGGCGCCAAGGGCGGACCCAGGCAGGGCCAGGGCACCGGGCGCGGCCGTACGGCCCCCGGCAGCTCCCGCGAGTACGAGGCACGGGCCGAGGAGCGCAACCGCGAGCGGTACGCGGGCAAGAAGGACGTCAAGCTGCCCAAGACCTTCCCGGGCGCGGAGCAGGAGGGCGAGCGCCTGCAGAAGGTCCTCGCACGCGCGGGCTACGGCTCCCGGCGCGCCTGCGAGGAGCTCATCGAGCAGGCCAGGGTCGAGGTCAACGGCGAGATCGTCCTGGAGCAGGGCAAGCGGGTCGACCCGGAGAAGGACGAGGTCAAGGTCGACGGCCTGACGGTCGCGACGCAGTCGTACCAGTTCTTCTCGCTGAACAAGCCGGCGGGCGTGGTGTCCACCATGGAGGACCCCGAGGGGCGGCAGTGCCTCGGCGACTACGTCACCAACCGGGAGACCCGGCTCTTCCACGTCGGGCGGCTCGACACCGAGACCGAGGGCGTCATCCTGCTCACCAACCACGGCGAGCTGGCCCACCGGCTGACCCACCCCAAGTACGGCGTGAAGAAGACCTACCTCGCCGCCATCGTCGGCCCGATCCCGCGCGACCTGGGCAAGAAGCTCAAGGACGGCATCCAGCTGGACGACGGGTACGCGCGTGCCGACCACTTCCGGGTGGTCGAGCAGACCGGCAAGAACTACCTGGTCGAGGTGACCCTGCACGAGGGCCGCAAGCACATCGTCCGCCGCATGCTCGCCGAGGCGGGCTTCCCGGTCGAGAAGCTGGTGCGCACCTCCTTCGGCCCGATCACCCTGGGCGACCAGAAGTCGGGCTGGCTGCGGCGGCTGTCGAACACCGAGGTCGGCATGCTGATGCAGGAAGTCGACCTCTAGGCGACGCCCCGCTTCCGCGGAGGCCGATGCGGCTTCCGCGGAGAGCGATGCTTTTTCGCCCTCTCGCCGGTCTGTACTGATGACCGGCGAGAGGAATGCCATGCCTGCGACGACGACGGACCGCGACGAGTTCGTACGGCTCACGGACCCGTACCGGCGGGAGCTGCTCGCGCACTGCTACCGGATGCTGGGCTCGGTCGACGAGGCCGAGGACCTGGTGCAGGAGACGTATCTGCGGGCCTGGCGGTCCTACGACGGCTACGAGGGCCGCGCCTCGCTGCGGACCTGGCTGCACAGGATCGCCACCAACACGTGTCTGACGGCCCTGGAGAGCCGCGCGCGGCGTCCGCTGCCCGCCGGGCTCGGAGGGCCCTCACAGGCCCCTGAGGAGCCGCTGAGGGGCCCTGTGACGGATGTTCCGTGGCTCCAGCCACTGCCCGACGCGCTCATCGACCCGGCGACCGTGGTGGCCGCACGCGGCAGCCTGCGCCTCGCGCTGGTAGCCGCGCTCCAGCACCTGCCCGCGCGGCAGCGGGCGGTGCTCATCCTGCGGGACGTGCTCGCCTGGCGGGCGCCCGAGGTGGCCGCGGTGCTCGGCACCTCCACGGCGGCCGTGAAGAGCAGCCTCCAGCGCGCGCGTGCCCGGCTCGACGAGGTCGCCCCGGACGAGGACCTCGTGGTCGAGCCCGAGGGCGCGGCCGACCGTGAGGTGCTCGACCGGTACATGGCCGCCTTCGAGCACGCCGACATGGACGCCCTGCTCGACCTCCTCCAGGACGGCGTCGAGCTGGAGATGCCGCCCAACCTGGAGTGGTTCAGCGGCAAGAAGGACGTCCTGAGCTTCCTGCGCTCGCGCGGACACGGCGAGGACCGCTACAAAATGCTGCCCACGCGCGCGAACGGGCAGCCGGCCGTCGTCATGTACGTGCGCGGGGTGGACGGCGTGCTGCGCGCGCACTCGGTGCAGGTGCTCACCGTGGAGGGCGGCACCCTGGCCCGCATCACCGCCTTCATCGACCTCGACCAGGTCGTGCGCTTCGGATTCCCCCGGGTGCTCGCGTGAACGCCGGGGAGCTGCTGGAGCGTTCGCTCGCCTACGCGCTGGGGAGCATGGCCGGGGTGGTGCCCGATGGGCTGGACCGGTGCACGCCGTGCGGGGAGTGGGACCTGGGGGAGCTGCTCGGGCATCTCGACGACTCGCTGGACGCCCTGCACGAGGGGCTGACCGGCGGGCGGATCGGGCTGTTCCCCGGGGTGATCGGGGCCGCCGACCCGGCGTGCGCGTTCCGCACGCGCGCGTGCGCGGTGCTCGGCGCCTGGGCGGCCGGACCGGGGGAGCGGGTGCGGGTCGGCGAACTGCCGCTGGACGTACGGGTGATGGCGGCCGTGGGGGCGGTGGAGATCACCGTGCACGGCTGGGACGTGGCCCAGGCCTGCGGACGGCCCCGCCCGATACCGCCCGGACTCGCGGCCGACCTGCTGCCCGTGGCGCGGTGCGTGGTCGCCGAGGAGGACCGGGGCGTGCGGTTCGGCGCGCCGGTGGCCGTACCGCTGTACGCGGGGCCCGGCGCGCGACTGCTGGCCTTCCTGGGGCGGCGCGATTCCTTTCCGGGGTGAGGGTGGTCTGCCTTCCGTGAGCGACCTGGAACAGCTCACGAGCTCACGGAAGGAACCCCCGGTCATGACCGACACAGTGAGTGTCCCCGTACGCAAACCACCCGCAGAACCGGCCCAGACCCGACGCGGCTGGACCGTGATCCTCGCCGGACTCGGCGCCCTTCTGTGCTCCCTCGACGTCGTGGTCGTGTCGACCGCGCTGCCCGCCCTGCGGGCCGATTTCGGGGCGAGCCTGTCGGACCTGGAGTGGACGATCAACGCCTACAACCTGGTCTTCGCCTGCCTCACCCTGACCGGCGCCGCACTAGGCGACCGCTTCGGGCGGCGGCGGATGTACGTCGTCGGGCTCGCCGTCTTCACCCTCGGCTCCGCCGCCTCCGCGCTCGCGGGCGGCCCGGGCCAGCTCATCGGCGCGCGCGTGGTGCAGGGCGCCGGGGCGGCCGTACTCCTGCCGCTCACCCTCACCCTGATCAGCGAGGCGTTCCCGGCCGAGAAGCGGGGCGTCGCCATCGGCGTGTGGGGCGGCGTGACCGGCCTCGGAGTCGCGGCCGGGCCCGTGCTCGGCGGGGCCGTCACCGAGGGCCTGTCCTGGCAGTGGATCTTCTGGCTGAACGTCCCGATCGGCCTCGCGATGCTGCCCCTGGCCGCCACCAGGCTCCACGAGAGTTACGGCACCCGGCCGCAACTCGACCTCGTCGGGCTGGTGTTGGCGGCCGCCGGGCTGACCGGCCTGGCCTGGGCGCCGGTGCGGGCGCCGCAGGTGGGCTGGGGGAGCGCAGAGGTGCTGTCCGCGCTGGCGGCGGGGGTCGTGTTCACGGCGGCCTTCCTCGCCTGGGAGCGCCGGGGCGCCCGCTACCCGATGCTGCCGCTCGGGCACTTCCGCAACCGCGGCTTCTCCACGGCCAACGTGGTCGCGTTCCTCCTCTTCGGCTCGCTGCTCGGCGCCCTCTTCATGATCACGCAGCTGTTCCAGACCGGGCTCGGCTACTCCCCGCTGGAGGCGGGCGTACGCATCCTCGTCTGGAACGCCATGCCGCTGCTGATCGCCCCGGTCGCGGGCGCCCTCGCGGACCGCTTCGGCACCCGGCCCTTCATGCTGATCGGCCTGCTCCTCCAGGGCACGGGCCTGGCCCTGCTGGCCTGGCAGGTCGAACCCGGCGTCGGATACGGCCAGTTGGTCCTCCCGCTGGTCATCGCCGGGATCGGGATCTCGATGGTCTTCCCGAGCGTCGCCAACGCGGTGACCTCGTCCGTGCCGCTCAGCGAGGCCGGCGTCGCGGCCGGCGTGAACAACGCGATGCGCGAACTGGGCGGCGTCTTCGGAGTGGCCGTCGCCGCCCTGGTCTTCACGCAGTACGGCGGCTACGGCTCACCCGCGTCCTTCCTGGACGGCTGCGCGCCGGCGCTCTGGGTGTCGGCCGGAGCCGCGGGGCTGGGGGCGCTGGTGGCGGCGTTCGCGCCGTCGCGTGCCCGGGAGGGGAGCGCGGTGACCTCGTCCGCGGCCTGAGCCGACGGACGGGCGCGGGATCCGCGGCCCGTGTCGCCGAGCAGCCCTCGCATGGCCTCGGCGGCACGGACCGCGGCGGTCCCGCAGCAGTTGTTGAACAGGACGTGCAGCTCGTCGACCCGCCCTGCGAGGTCCCGCAACCGGGGCAGCCACTCGGCGAGTTCGGCCTCGCGGTAGTCGTGGCGGAACCGGTCCTCCTTGCTCCCCGAACCCCAGGCGCCGCTGCGGCCGTGGAAGCGGACGACCGACAGTCGCGGCGCGGTGACCGGCGTGACGGGCGGCACCGACCCGGGCAGCGTCTGCGTCATGTCGACGGCCACGGCCGCCATGTCGTACCGGGCGAGCAGCGCGCGGGTCGCGTCCGCCCACTCCTCGCGCCACCAGCCGGGGTGCCGGAACTCCACCGACACCGGCCAGCCGGCGGTCCGCTCGGCGCACTCGCGGAGGAACTGCCCGGCCCGCGTGCCGGGCCGCACCCACGGCGGAAACTGGAACAGCACGCTGCCGAGCCGCCCCGCCGCCCTGAGCGGCTCGATGTCCTCGGTGAACCGCGCCCACACCTCGTCCAGCACCTTCGGGTCCCCCGGCTCGGCGGGCAACCCGTCCGGCATCGCGGCAGGGCGCGTCGGATGCCCGGTCAGCAGCGAGAACGCCTTCACGTCGAAGACGAAGCCCTCCGGCGTCCGCTCGGCCCACAGCCGGCAGTTGCGGGCCCCGGGCAGCGCGTAGTACGCCGAGTCGACCTCGACCACGGGGAACCGCTCGGCGTAGTACCGCAGCCTCCCCTCGGCGTCCCGCCGGCCCGGCGGATACCAGCCGCTGCCGACCAGCGCCCGGTCCGTCCACGAACAAGTGCCCACCAGGATCTCGCCCATGGAAGCCCGGTTACCCCCGCGGGGCTTGTGGAAGCACCGGCATGCTGTTTATAGTCGTAATGACTATTAAGGGGGTGTGGGTGCATGGCGTTCAACAAGGCGGATTACGACAAGTACGCCTACGAGCCCTTCGCCGTGACCGTCGACCTCGCCGTCCTCACCATCCGCGAGGGTGCCCTGCACGTCCTGCTGGTGAAGCGTGGCCAGGAGCCGTACGCCGGGCACTGGGCGCTGCCCGGTGGCTTCGTGGAGCCGGACGAGTCCGCCGAGACGGCCGCGCGGCGCGAACTCGCCGAGGAGACCGG
Organism: Streptomyces sp. NPDC047081; assembly: GCF_040643775.1. Taxonomy (NCBI): domain Bacteria; kingdom Bacillati; phylum Actinomycetota; class Actinomycetes; order Kitasatosporales; family Streptomycetaceae; genus Streptomyces; species Streptomyces sp. NPDC047081. Next base: position 35,826 of record NZ_JBEYUY010000041.1, read on the forward strand.
GCTCGCGGACGTCACCGGACTGCACCTGGAGCAGCTGCGGACCTACAGCGAGCCGGACCGCGATCCGCGGATGAGGGTCGTGTCGGTCGCCTTCACCGCGCTGCTGCCGGATGCGCCGGAGCCGCACGGGGGGAGCGACGCGGCGGAGGCGCGGTGGGTGGTGTGTGACAAAGCATCGCCCCTGGCCTTCGACCACGACCGGATCCTCGCCGACGCCCGCGAACGCGTCGGCGCCAAGCTCGAGTACACCTGCCTCGCCACCGCCTTCTGCCCCGCCGAGTTCACGCTCGGCGAGCTGCAGCACGTCTACGAGACCGTCTGGGGCACCGCTCTGGACCGGCCCAACTTCCGCCGCAAGGTGCTCGCCACGCCCGGTTTCGTCGAGCCGGTGCCGGGGGAGGCCCGGCTCACCGGTGGCCGTGGCAAACCGGCCGCGCTCTATCGCGCGGGTGCCGCCGCCACCCTCCAGCCGCCTCTGCTCCGGCCGAACCGGGAAGGACGTTCCGCATGACCATCACGATCGTCGACAAGCGCGCCGCCACGGGGGCGTTGATCGGGCTCGCCCTGGGGGACGCGCTCGGGTTTCCGACGGAGTTCAACGATGTGCCGTCGATCCTCGCCAAGTGCGGGCCGTGGCGGCAGATGCGGCTGGCGGAGCCCGCGATCGTCTCCGACGACACGCAGATGACGCTGGCGGTCGGGAAGGGGCTGCGGACGGCCATGGACCGGGGCGTGCTCGCGCCGGAGGGGATGGCCGAGGCGGTGCGGAAGGAGTTCGTCGCCTGGAACCGCTCCCCGGACAACAACCGCGCGCCGGGCAACACATGCCTGCGCGCCTGCGCGCTGCTGGAGAACCCGGACCTGCCCTGGCAGCACGCCAGCCAGATCGACTCCAAGGGCTGCGGCGCCAACATGCGCGTGGCCCCCGTCGGGCTGGTGCAGGGCCTGAGCGACGAACAGCGCTCGGGCGCCGCCCAGTTGCAGGCCGCGCTGACGCACGGGCATCCGACGGCGCTCGCCGCGTCCGACCTCACCGCCCATGCCGTACGGCTGCTCGCCGAGGGGGCCGAGCCGGGGAACCTCCTCGTGTCTCTCGCGGCGTACGCCGACGAGAACCGCAGCCACTACAGCCACCGTTGGCTCGGCGATCTGTGGACCCGGAGCCAGGACGGCACCCCCGAGGAATTCATCTCGCGCGGCTGGGACGAGTGCCGGGCGATCCTCGACCGCCTCGGGAACGCCGCCCTCAGCGTCGACCCGGAGACCGACCCCTGCCTCGCCACCGGCGCCGGCTGGATCGCCGAAGAGGCCTTCGCCACCGGCCTGTTGTGCTTCCTGCTGTTCCCCGACGAACCCGTCACGGCCATCCGCCGGGCCGCCTGCACCTCCGGCGACTCGGACTCCATCGCCTGCCTGACCGGCGCCTTCGCGGGTGCCCACGTCGGCGCGGAGGCCTGGCCGACCGACTGGGCCGACCGCATCGAGTACCGGGGCGACCTGCTGACCCTCGGCGCCCTCTGGGACGCTTGACGGATGATCGACGCCCTGGACATCGACCTGACCCCGGTGGTCGCCGAACAGCCCGACCCTCCCCCAGTGCCTTGAGGGCCTGGGGGCACCCCCAGCTGTTCGCGACCGTCTCCGGTGCGCACCTCTACGGTTTCCCGTCCCGCGACTCGGACGTCGACCTGCGGGGCGTGCACCTGCTGCCCACGGCCGCGCTCGTCGGCCTGCGCGAGCCGGAGGAGACCCGCTCCCGGATGTGGGACCGGGACGGCGTCGAGATGGACCTGGTCACCCACGACGTGCGCAAGTTCGTACGGCTGATGCTGCGGCGCAACGGCTATGTGCTGGAGCAGTTGCTCTCGCCCCTGGTCGTGCATACGACGGACGCGCACCGGGAGTTGGCCGCGCTCGCGCCCGGGGTCCTCACCAGCCACCATGCGCACCACTACCGTGGGTTCGCGGTCACCCAGTGGCGGCTGTTCGAGAAGACCGGTGAGCTCAAGCCGCTGCTCTACACCTTCCGGGTGCTGCTGACCGGCGTACATCTCATGCGCAGTGGTGAGGTGCAGGCCCATCTGCCCACGCTGCTCGGCGAGATCGACGAGGCTCCTGCGTATTTGCCGGAACTCGTCGCCGCGAAGGCCGAGCAGGAGCACGGGGACGCCGATGTCGGCCACGCGCGCGTGCGGGGTGATGTCGAGCGGCTGCACGGGGCGCTGGACGAGGCGCAGGCCGTCTCGGTGCTACCCGATGCGCCCACCGTCCACGACGCCCTGCACGACTTCGTCGTAAGGATCCGGCTGGAGGGCTGAGGCACGGCGGACGTGGATCAGGAAGTCCTCGACGCGGCGGTGGTCGGGGGACTCGGGGAGCGGGCTGATGCCGAGTGCCTCGTCTGCTTCCGCCGCCAGGCGGTTCATCCATGACGCGACCTCGGGCCACGGGACCTCGCCGCGCTTCACGGCGAGGAGCGGCTCGCGTTGGTCGCCGACGTCGATCGTGAGGGCGCCCGTGCGCAGGAGGTCGCGGGCGCTCATCAGCAGGCGGAGGAGGTGCATCGCGTGCTTCCAGCGCGGGGCGCCGTGGGTGTGGACGTCGGCCTCCAGTTTCTTGCGCTGGCCGAGCGCGTAACGCGTGAACGTCTCGTGGGCCCGGCGGGAGAGGAACGCCCCGCGCAGGGCGAGGAGTTCGCGGCCGGTGTCGGTGACGTGCTCCACGAGCGGGGAGTGCAGGCACTCCAGGATGTTCGGGTTGGCGCGCAGGGCCAGCTCGCAGAAGCGCTCCAGTTCCCAGCCGAACTGCTCCTCGGCCGGCCCCTCCACATGCGTCGGCGGCTTCTCGAAGCGCCAGAACAGGGGAGTGGGGGCGAGATACACGCCCCGGCGGTCCGTGTCGCTCCCGTCCGTCGCAAGGCCGAAGGCACGCGAGCCCATCACACAGGCGTAGATCGTGTGGTCGCGTACCAGGGTCTCGGGCTGCATGGACGGGAGCGTACGCGGCACCTCACGCCAGGCTGATGGAATTTCCGTCCACCTTGATCTGCTTCTCGGCCAGCGGTTTCGCCGCCGGGCCCTTCGCCACGGAGCCGTCGGCCACCTTGAACTTGCTTCCGTGGCAAGGGCAGTTGATCGTGCCGTCGGCGACCGCGGACACCGTGCAGCCCTGGTGGGTGCAGACCGCCGTGAAGGCCTTGAACTCGTCCTTCTTCGGCTGGGTGACCACGACCTTCTCGTCCTTGAAGATCTTCCCGCCGCCGACCGGGATGTCCGCCGTCTTCGCCAGCTCCTGCCCGGCGGACGCCTGCACGGAGGAGGACCCCGAGTCGCCGTTGCTGTCGCCGTACTTGCTGCAGCCCGCCGCGAGCGCCGACGCGCCCGTCGCGAGGAGAACCGTGCGCCGCGTCGAGCGGTGGGTCATGTCGTCACTCCGAACGTACGGAAGAACCAGAGGGCCGAGGTCAGCCAGAGAAGGGTGAGAACGGTGAAGACGAGCCCGCCGACGAGCGGCAGCAGCCAGCCGGGCAGCCGCTGCGAGCGGAGCAGCAGCATCTTGGCACTGAAGGCACCGAAGAAGAAGCAACCCAGGGCGGAGTGCCACAAAACGCGTGTTTCGTACGTCTGGTAGCCCAGGGCGTACAGGCAGTGCACGGCGACCGGGACGGCCACCAGGAAGGCGATCCGGCCCGACCAGCGGTGCAGCGTGGACGCCCAGCGCGGGCCCGGCAGCTTGCCGTACACCATGAACGCGCTGACCAGCTGGACGAGCGCGAAGAAGAACGCGGTCGTCGCCAGCCACGACTTCACCGCGCCGGTACTGCTGAACCCGGCGATGTTGAAGGCGGTGCCGGCCGGGTCGTGGACCTTGCCGTAGACGCCGAGGGCGACCGCCACCGCGGCGGCGACCAGGGCCGGGACGAGATAGCGGGCCGGGCCCGGCGGACGCCGGGCCGGCTGCGATGGCGGGAAACTCTGCGTGGCGGCGTTCGGATCGACACTCATGTCGGCTCCCTGGTCAGAAGGGTCAAGGAGTTACGGGACGTGCCGTGAGCTGCTGTCCGTCGACCGTCACCGCGCCCGTGTCCGGGTCGATGGCGGGAGCGGCCGAGGGCTTCCCGTCGCGGGTGAGGATGCCGACCTGCTTGCCGTTCGGCAGGATGATCCAGCCGCCCTCGATCCGGGCGCCGGCCACCTGGCTGTTCGCCCGGTACAGCCCGGACGGCTTGTTGGCCTTGTCGATGGTGAAGGTGTAGTGCCCGCCGCCGACGTCGGCCGAGCCGCCGAGCCGCTTGCCCTTCACCGTGCCGGTCAGCTTCGCGCCGTCGGCGCCGGTGAGCCGCATGCTGCCGTCGTCCTCGACGTCGCCCTTCAGCCAGGACTCGATGTTGTGGCCGTCGCAGAAGTACGCGATGGCCTTGCCGCCCTTGAGCGAGACGGCGACCGCGGAGGAGTCGTCGTCGGTCCGGCCGGTGTACACGCCGGTCGGCGCCGGCGTCCGTGACGGCGACGGGCTCGGCGGCGCGGTGGTCTTCGTCGGTGCCGGTGACGACTTCGGCGTCGGCGACTCCTCCTGGTACGAGGACGAGGCGGTCTTCGTCCCCGTGGTCGCGTTCAACGACAGCATGAACAGGCCGAGCAGCAGTCCCGCGAGCAAGGTCAGCAGCGGTCCAGGACGCTTCATGTGAGGGCCTCCCCCGAGGCGAGTTTCCTGCCATCAGAGCGGACCGGCGGCCCCGGCGTAAAGAGGCGCACAGGGGCGACCCTCCCCAAGTAGCGAAATTGGGGCGATTCGGTGACATTGGCAAGATCTCGGCGGCATGTCTCGCGGCATGTCTCAGCGGGCGGGCGGCCCGCACCCGCCCGCCCGTCGCTGACTACGCTGGACAGGCGAAGAGCCGATCCGTGAGCAAGGAGCAGAGCCGTGGCGGTACGAGCGGTCCGGGGAGCCGTCCAACTGGAACGGGACGAGGCCGGACACATGGACGAGCAGGTCGGTGCCCTGCTCACCGCCGTCCTGGAGCGGAACGAGCTGACCGCCGACGACCTGATCAGCATCTGGTTCACGGCCACGCCCGACCTGCACAGCGACTTCCCGGCGGCCGCCGCCCGCAAGCTCGGCATCGTCGACGTACCGCTGATCTGCGCCCAGGAGCTGGACATCGAGGGCGCCATGCCCCGGGTCGTGCGGATCCTCGCGCACATCGAGTCCGACAAGCCCCGCGCCGACATCGCGCACGTCTACCTCGGCGCCGCCGGCGCCCTGCGCAAGGACATCGCCCAGTGAGAACCGCACTCGTCATCGGCACCGGCCTCATCGGTACGTCCGCCGCGCTCGCCCTCTCCCAGCGGGGCGTCGTCGTCCACCTCACCGACCACGACCCGGAGCAGGCCCGTACGGCGGCCGCGCTGGGCGCGGGCACCGACGAGGCGCCCGAGGGCCCGGTCGACCTCGTGATCGTCGCCGCCCCGCCCGCGCACGTGGCCTCGGTTCTCGCCGACGCCATGCGCCGGGGCCTGGCCCGCGGCTACATCGACGTGGCCAGCGTCAAGGGTGGCCCCCGCCGCGAGCTGGAGGCCCTCGGCCTCGACCTGACCGTGATGTCGAGGTACATCGGCACGCACCCCATGTCCGGCCGTGAGAAGTCCGGCCCGCTGGCCGCGACCGGCGACCTCTTCGAGGGACGCCCCTGGGTGCTCACCCCGACCCGGGACACCGACACCGAGGTCCTGAACCTCGCCCTGGAGCTGGTCTCGCACTGCCGCGCCGTGCCGGTCGTAATGGACGCCGACGCCCACGACCGCGCCGTCGCCCTGGTCTCCCACATGCCCCACCTGGTCTCCAGCATGGTCGCCGCCCGTCTGGAGAACGCCGAGGAGGCGGCCGTACGACTGTGCGGTCAGGGCATCCGGGACGTGACCCGGATCGCCGCCTCCGACCCCCGGATGTGGATCGACATCCTCTCCGCGAACCCCGGGCCGGTCGCCGACCTGCTCTCCGACGTCGCCGCCGACCTGGAGGAGACCGTCGAGGCGCTGCGGTCGCTGCAGTCCTCCGACGAGGCCAAGCGGGGCGAGGGCGTCGCCGGGATCGAGGACGTGCTGCGGCGCGGGAACGCCGGGCAGGTCCGGGTGCCGGGCAAGCACGGCTCCGCACCGCGGGTGTACGAGGCCGTGACCGTCCTGATCAGCGACGAGCCGGGCCAGCTGGCCCGCATCTTCGCGGACGCCGGCCGGGCCGGGGTCAACATCGAGGACGTACGCATCGAGCACGCGACCGGGCAGCAGGCGGGTCTGATCCAGCTGATGGTGGAGCCGCAGACGGCGCCGGTGCTCAGTGCGGCGCTGCGGGAGCGGGGCTGGTCCATCCGGCAGTGATCCCGCGATCCATCCCGTGGTGATCGTCCCGATCATCCGCCTGTAAGAGGGGACCCGTGGGGCCGGTAACCTTGTGCGGGGCGCTTTCGCGCCCACCCACCCTCGCCACACCGCACCAGGAAGGTGTCCCCACGTGGAAAACGGCGCCGCCCAGTCCGTGATCGTCGCCATCGACGGTCCCTCCGGCACGGGCAAGTCGAGCACGTCGAAGGCCGTGGCCGCGCAGCTCGGCCTGAGCTACCTGGACACCGGTGCCCAGTACCGGGCGATCACCTGGTGGATGGTGGCCAACGGCATCGACATCGAGGACCCGTCCGCGATCGCCGCCGTGGCCGGCAAGCCGGAGATCGTCTCCGGCACCGACCCGGAGAACCCGACGATCACGGTCGACGGCACCGACGTGGCCGCCCCGATCCGCACCCAGGAGGTCACCTCCAAGGTCAGCGCGGTCAGCGCCGTACCGGAGGTGCGGGCCCGGATCACCGAGCTGCAGCGCTCCATCGCCGCCGCGGCGGAGGCCGGGATCGTCGTCGAGGGGCGGGACATCGGTACGACCGTGCTGCCCGACGCCGATCTGAAGATCTTCCTCACCGCCTCGCCGGAGGCGCGGGCCGCCCGCCGCAGCGGGGAGCTGAAGGGCGCCGACGTCAACGCCACCCGCGAGGCGCTGATCAAGCGGGACGCGGCCGACTCCTCCCGCAAGACCTCGCCGCTCGCCAAGGCGGACGACGCGGTCGAGGTGGACACCACGGAGCTCACCCTCGCGCAGGTCATCGAGTGCGTCGTCACGCTCGTCGAGGAGAAGCGGGCCGGGAAGTGACCGAGGCCACTTCAGCGAAGCCCGCGTCCGAGCGGGGAGCCGAGGTCGGGCGGCGCATCGGCGTCGGCCTGATGTACGGGCTGTGGAGACCGCGCGTGCTGGGCGCCTGGAAGGTGCCCGCGACCGGTCCGGTGATCTTCGCCGTCAACCACTCCCACAACATCGACGGTCCGATGGTCATGGGCGTGGCGCCCCGGCCGACGCACTTCCTGATCAAGAAGGAAGCGTTCATCGGCCCGCTCGACCCCTTCCTGACCGGCATCGGCCAGCTGAAGGTGGACCGCTCGGTCGCCGACCGCGGGGCGATCACCCGGGCGCTGGACGTCCTGGCGGCCGGCGGGGTCCTCGGCATCTTCCCGGAGGGCACCCGCGGCGAGGGCGACTTCGCGTCCCTGCGCGCCGGGCTCGCGTACTTCGCCGTCCGCAGCGGAGCGGCGGTCGTCCCGGTCGCCGTCCTGGGAAGTTCCGGGCGCGGCGGACGGTTGATAAAGGGGCTGCCCCCGCTGCGCAGCCGTATCGACGTCGTCTTCGGCGACCCCTTCGAAGCGGGCGACGGAAGCGGCCGCCGCACGCGCAAGGCCCTCGACGAGGCGACCGAGCGCATCCAGAAGCAGCTCACCAGCCACCTGGAAAACGCCAGGCGCCTCACCGGGCGCTAGGCGACACTGAGTAGTGGATCAACCGGCGGAAACCGGGTGTTCCACCGACCACCACGAATGAACGACGAGGTACGGACTTCATGAACGACCACATCCACTCCGAGGGCTCGGGCGAGGAGCACGACCACGGAGCGCTTGGCGATGCCGAGTACGCGGAGTTCATGGAGCTCGCCGCGGAAGAGGGCTTCGACCTCGAGGACGTCGAGGGTGCGATCGAGGCGGCCGGTCATGGGCCGCTGCCCGTGCTCGCCGTCGTCGGGCGGCCGAACGTCGGCAAGTCGACCCTCGTCAACCGGATCATCGGGCGCCGCGAGGCCGTCGTCGAGGACAAGCCCGGCGTCACCCGCGACCGCGTGACCTACGAGGCCGAGTGGGCGGGCCGCCGCTTCAAGGTCGTCGACACCGGCGGCTGGGAGCAGGACGTCCTCGGCATCGACGCCTCCGTGGCCGCCCAGGCCGAGTACGCCATCGAGGCCGCCGACGCCGTCGTCTTCGTGGTCGACGCCAAGGTCGGCGCGACCGACACCGACGAGGCCGTCGTACGACTGCTGCGCAAGGCCGGGAAGCCGGTCGTGCTGGCCGCCAACAAGGTGGACGGGCCGAGCGGCGAGGCCGACGCGGCCTATCTGTGGTCCCTCGGGCTCGGCGAGCCGCACCCCGTCTCGGCCCTGCACGGCCGGGGCACCGGCGACATGCTGGACGCCGTCCTGGAGGCCCTGCCGGAGGCCCCCGAGCAGACCTTCGGCGGCGCCGGGGTCGGCGGGCCGCGCCGTATCGCGCTCATCGGGCGGCCGAACGTCGGCAAGTCCTCCCTCCTGAACAAGGTGGCGAACGAGGAGCGCGTCGTCGTCAACGAGATGGCGGGCACCACCCGCGACCCGGTCGACGAGCTGATCGAACTCGGCGGCGTCACCTGGAAGTTCGTCGACACCGCCGGTATCCGCAAGCGTGTCCACCTCCAGCAGGGCGCCGACTACTACGCCTCCCTGCGCACCGCGGCCGCCGTCGAGAAGGCCGAGGTCGCGGTCATCCTGATCGACGCCTCCGAGTCCATCTCGGTGCAGGACCAGCGGATCGTGACGATGGCCGTCGAGGCCGGGCGCGCGATGGTCATCGCCTACAACAAGTGGGACACCCTCGACGAGGAGCGCCGCTACTACCTGGAGCGGGAGATCGAGACCGAGTTCGGCCAGGTGGCGTGGGCGCCGCGGGTCAACGTCTCGGCGCGCACCGGCCGCCACATGGAGAAGCTGGTCCCGGCGATCGAGACCGCACTGGCGGGCTGGGAGACCCGGGTCCCGACGGGCCGGCTGAACGCCTTCCTCGGCGAGCTGGTCGCCGCCCACCCGCACCCGATCCGCGGCGGCAAGCAGCCCCGCATCCTCTTCGGCACCCAGGCCGGCACCAAGCCCCCGCGGTTCGTGCTCTTCGCCTCCGGCTTCATCGAGGCGGGCTACCGGCGCTTCATCGAGCGCCGGCTGCGCGAGGAGTTCGGCTTCGAGGGGACGCCGATCCACATCTCCGTGCGGGTGCGCGAGAAGCGCGGCGGCAACAAGAAGAAGTAGTCCAACGAGCAAGAGGGCGGCCCCCGTTCGGGGCCGCCCTCTTGCGACGTCCGGGACGTCTCAGACACTTCTGCGTGGGCCGGGTGGCAGGGCCGCCGGCACATGGTGCATGCCCGACGGCTGCGGCCCGATGTGCCCGATCCGCTGCCACTGCGACTGCTGCCGGGCGCTGTAGGCCCCCGCGCTGTACGCGCTGTACGAGCTGCTGAACGACCCCGGCCGGTGGCCGCCGTGAGCCCCCGTACTGTGCGGAATGCTCCCGAAGGCGGTGAAGCCCAGCTCCTCCTCGCCGCTGCGGTCGCCCGGCAGCGTACGGAAGGACTTGACGTACTCGGCGTAGAGCGCGTCGTAGATCGGCGTGGCCGATGGCCCACTCTGGAAGGAGGGGCGGAGGGGAACGTCGTATGCGTGCACGTATGTCCAAACGACCCTGAACCTGAAGAGATGCGGCTCCGGCGCTCCCCGTTACCTTCCTCAGGTGCCGGCCAGCGGCATGGCCGAGGCGACCAACTTGCCGTTCGCGGCGGCCTTGTCCAGTGCGTCCCGCAGCAGGTCCTCGCGCGGCTGGCGGCCGATGGAGCCGACCGGCGCCGCGAACATCAGCACCTGCTGGTGCTTGTTGGCGGCGGCCCGCCAGCTCTCGGTGACCTGGAGCGGCTGGTGTGCCTGCCACCAGGCGACCGGCTGCCCGCCGTTGGCGTTCGGCTGTAGCACCGCGTGCAGTTGGCCGACGGCGAGCAGCACCGACCAGCCGTGCAGCACCGGCGGCACCTCGGTGATCTCCGTCAGCGGCATGAACCCCTGCTCGATCAGCAGCGGCAGGAAGTCGTCGCCGATGCCCGTCGTGCCGGGGCGGACGATCGGGCCGGTCGGCTCGACCACCAGTGCCGGGTGCAACTCCCCGGCGATCAGGACCAGTCCGCTGGTCACGCCGAGCACCGCCTGCTCCGGTACGACCTTGTCGGGGTCGAGGTCGACGGTGTCGCCGGAGATGGACCGCACCGCCCCCTGGAGCTGCTCCTCGGTGACCTGGACGACCTGCGAGGGCAGGCAGGTGGCGTGGGCGAAGGCCAGGACGGCGGTCTCGTCGCCGATGAACAGGACGGTGCTGGTGCGCTCCTGTTCGGAGTCGCCCGGGGTGCGGCAGGACGTGCAGTCGTAGCTGCCGGGGGCGTTCTCTCCGGCGAGCAGCCGGTCGGCCTCTTCGTCGCCGATCTCGGCGCGTACCTCGTCGCTGACGTCGAGCATGCGCGGCACGGGTGGCTCCCCTCGGGAAGTGTGAACCGGGCGGGTCCCGGGCTCATGAAGAAGACAACGGGCGATCTGTGGCGAGAGTCACGCTCCAGGGCGAACGGAATCAATCCATCCAGCCCGCACCGTCACCACGGGTCCGGAATTCGTCACTCACCGTCAAGTGCTTGGAAATGCAAGAGAGTTGGTTGCGTGAAGTGAGTCACAGTCAGATAAGGGCGGTGGTCGAAATATCGGGAAATCGCGGAATGAAGTGGGTGGCCGGAAATCTCCGCTACCACCGGTAACAGTCAACTGGCCTGCCGCGACGGCCCGTTGGTTGTCCTCGACCCCACCGCTCCCTAGATTCCTCGGCCGTGTGCAACGAGCACCGCTCGGGAACGTCCGCCGGCACCGCACCAAGCCAGCAAGCAGCAAGACCTCCGGCGGACGGGGCGGAGCGCGAGGACCGCGCAGAGGCGTGGGAGACGCGCCCCGCTCTGGGGGACCCCGGGTTGTTCGAGAGGGAACTTCATGTCCGAATGTGCCGATACCAACCGCAGTGACGCCCGTGACGACAGCGCTCGCAAGACGCAGAATCGTACGACGGCGGTCCTCGCCGGGGCCGCGCTGCTCGCCGCCCCGCTCGGACTGCTCGCCGCGACCGGCAATGCCGTGGCGGCGGACGGCGGGGTGTGGGACCGCATCGCCCAGTGCGAGAGCGGCGGCAACTGGCACATCAACACCGGAAACGGCTACTACGGCGGGCTTCAGTTCTCCGCCGGCACCTGGCGCGCGTACGGCGGTTCGGCCTACGCGCCGACCGCCGACAAGGCCTCCAGGGAAGCGCAGATCGCGGTAGCCACCAAGGTCCAGCGCGCACAGGGGTGGGGCGCCTGGCCGACCTGTTCGGCGCGGGCCGGAGCCTACGGCAGCGCACCCGCGGCCTCCACCGGCGGCTCGACGACCACCAAGTCGGCCAAGTCGGCCCCGGCGAAGAAGCCCGGGAAGGTGACGCGCTCGACGGGCCACACCAACCGCGGTGCCTCCCGCGGCGACTACACCGTCCGCGCGGGCGACACCCTCAGCAAGATCGCCGCCCGGCACGGGACCACCTGGCAGAAGCTGTACGCCGCCAACAAGGCCGTCATCGGCGGTGATCCCGACCTGATCGTGCCCGGGCAGCAGCTCGAGATCTGAGCCGCGGCCTCATCCGGGCAGGGGCCCCGTCCGGTCGTCCGACCGGGTGGGGCCCTCGGCGCACCCACCGGACCGGCTGAACCCGGGCACGCTGCTGGTCATCCCGGGCGGTTCGGCGCGCGCCCGGGAGCCGCGCCGGGCCCCCGCGGTGTTCGGGCCGCCGTTTCCCGCCGTGCCGGCTCGCCCGCCTCTCCGCTGAACACGACGGCGCCGCGCCGCAGTTCGTGCACGAAGACGGGCGTACGGCCGTGCAGGCCCGGCGGCAGCCGCTGCTCGGCGACGATCACGCACGCGTCGAGCTCGCCGAGCAGCTCGTACGTGCGGGCCGCGACCGCCGGTGACATGCCCTGGGCCGGTTCGTCGACGAGCACCACGCGCGCGCGTGCCAGCAGGGCGCGGGAGAGGGCGAGCATGCGCTGCTCGCCGCCGGAGAGGGTGCCGGCGCGGCGCGGGAGGAGGGGCTTGAGCTGGGGGTAGGCCTGGAGTGCGAAGTCGTACTCCTGGGCGGCCAGTTCGAGGTTCTCGTGGACGGTGAGCGAGCCGAACACCGCCTGCCGCTCGGGGACCAGGCACAGGCCGCGGCGGGCTCGTTCGTATGCGGGCATACGGCTCACATCCGCGCCGTCCCAGACCACCGCGCCGCCGGAGAGGGGCACGGTGCCGGCGAGGGCGCGCAGGGCGGTCGTACGGCCGGAGCCGTTTCGGCCCAGCAGGACGGTGAGGCCCTTGGCGGGGGCGGCGATCGTGACGCCGTGCAGGGCCTCCAGGGGGCCGTAGCGCACGCGCGCGTGGCGCAGGGAGATGCTCATGTGGCGGGCTCTTTTGCGCCGAGGGTGTCCAGTACGTGGTCCGGTGGGCCGGAGGCGATGATGCGGCCGGCCGTCATGACGTGGACGACGTCCGCGAGGTCGGCGACCAGGTCGAGGTCGTGTTCGACGACGAGGAGGGCGGTGCCGTCGGCCGCGAGGGCGCGTAGGACGCGGGCCATCGCCGTGACTTCGGCGTTGTCGAGGCCGGCTGCGGGTTCGTCGAGGAGGAGGACTCGGGGAGTGCCTGCGAGGGCTCTTGCCAGTTCCACTCGGCGGAGGGTGCCGGTGGGGAGGGCGGCGGCGGGGGCGGAGCGTACGGGGCCGTCCAGGCCGAAGAGGCGGAGGGTTCGTTCTATGGCTGCCGGGTCGGGGATGTGGCCCTGTTCCGCGCCTACTTGGACGTTCTCGGCGACTGTGAGGGTGGGGAAGACGGCCAGTTGCTGGAAGGTGCGGGCGATGCCGAGGCGGGTGCGGGCGTGGGCGGGGAGGTGGGTGATGTCCTGTTCGCCGTAGTGGATGTGGCCGGATGAGGGGCGGAGGGTGCCGGCCAGGCAGTGGAAGAGGGTGCTTTTGCCTGCGCCGTTGGGGCCGACGATGGCGGTGACCTGGGAGGGGTGGACGGTGAGGTCGACTCCGGCGAGGGCGGTGAAGCCGTCGTAGCGGGCGTGGAGGTTGTGGGCGGTCAGCACGGGCCGGCCTTCGGCCGGATCTGATTTCCCACCCGCACCGCCCGTGCGGCTATCGCGGTCGGGTGCGGGTGGCCCTGGTGGGGGTGGGGCGCCGCCGGCGGCTGCGGGTCGTTCGCGGGCGGCTTCGGCAGGCCCTGCGGGTGCGAGTCGCTTGGTGGCGGCTTCCGCGGGTCCTGCGGGTGCGGGCTGTTTGGCGGCTTTCGCGAGTCCCGCGGCCGCGGACGTGTCTGCCGTGCGCAGTCTCGTCCGTACCCGGGTGCCCGTTTCCGTCAGGTGCGTCCGCCTCCGCAGGCGCAAGCGCGTCGCCGCCGTGCGCAACGCCTCGTACGGGCCCCCGGGGAAGCGGCCCACCAGTACCGCCAGTACGCCGATCAGGGCCGCCGCCACCCCGCCCCTCGCGCCCGCGTCCAGGCCGACCAGCAGCGCTGCCGCCAACAACGCGCCCAGTGTGCTGTCCGCGCCCAGGACCACCACCGCGGCGAACCACAGGAGGCTGCGTACGGGGTCGTAGGCGGACGGGTCGAAGGCTCGTGTGCCCATGGAGAGCATGCCGCCGCCCAGGGCGGCCAGTGCGGCGCCCGCTACGAAGGCCAGGAGTTTGAGGGAGGGGACGCGGACGCCTGCCGCCGACGCTCCCGACTCGTCGTCCCGCATCGCGGCCAGCGCGCGGCCCGTGCGGCCCCGGCGCAGGGCCCGGGTCGCCAGCAACGCCGTTGTCAGGAGGGCCAGTTCGAGGGCGTAGTACGCGCGATCTCCGGCGAAGCCGGCGGGGCGGTCCAGGGTCAGGCCCGACGTGGCGTACGGCTGGGCGAAGACGAAGCGGTTCACTCCGACGCCCACCGCGAACGTCGCGAGCGCCAGGGCGAGGCCACGGCGGCTGATCGCCGGCCAGCCGGTGAGGAGGCCCAGGGGGGCCACCAGGATCACCGACAGGGCCAGGGCCGCGAGCTCCGGGAGACGGGGGAGGCCGGGGAAGCGGCCTGCCGACAGCAGGGCCGTGAACAGGGCGCCCAGGCCCGCGTACGCCGCCTGGCCCAGGGAGATCTGGCCGCCCCTGCCCGTGACCACGACCAGGGAGAGCAGGACCACTCCCAGCGCCGGGACCTGGACCGACGTGTGGAGGTCCGAGCCCGCGAAGCCCAGCGGGAGGAGGAACAGGACCACCGCCACTATCCAGGCGCCCGGTGGTGTCGGCACCCGTGCCGTCGCCGTGCGGGGCAGGGCGTCGCGGGTACCGATGCGGGGGAGCGCCAGCGCCGTCAGCAGCAGGGCCACCACGAAGAGGTTGGCGCCCACCGCCTGCAGCAACGGCTCGGCCCAGCCCGACGGATGCAGTCGCGTCAGCTGGCTCTGGCCGACCCCGATGGCCAGGGCCACGAACACGGCGATGGGCAGGTTGCGCATACGGGCCGCCACCGCGACCGCGACCACCTCCATGACCAGCAGCGGGAGGCCGTACGGGTCCAGGCGTACGTACGGTGCGAGGAGCACGCCCGTCAGGCCCGCCGTGAACGAGCCGAACGCCCAGCCCGCCGCCGCCACCCGGTCCGCGTCGATCCCGCCGAGGACGGCCAGCCCCCGGTCGTCCACCACGGCCCGCAGCTCCCGCCCGAACCGCGTCCAGCGGATGACCGCGCCCACTCCGACGGCAAGGACGAGAACGACGGCCAGCTGGCCCCAGGGGTCGTCCGAGACCAGCTCCGGCGCGTCGTCCCGGGCGCCCTGGCCCCAGAGGAGCGCAGCTCCGCCGACCAGGAGTACGAAGACCCCGATCGAGGCCACCAGGGTCTGCGCCGGGTCGCTGCCCAGAACGGCCAGGGGGCGGAAGACGAACCGCTCCAGTGCCACGCCGATCGCCGGGGCCAGGAACACGAGCGTGACCGTCGCCGCGAGCCACACGGGCCAGCCCCACTCGACCACGCACTGCCGCAGCACGTACGCGCACACCATGGCGATCGCGCCGTGCGCGAAGTTGAGCACGCCGGTCGCGCGGTACGTCACGATCAGGCCGATACCGGTGAGCGCGGCGGCGCTGCCGACCGAGAGGCCGGCGAGGGTGAGGTCGTACGTGAGGGAGGACATCGGGGACGTCAGCCGGTTTCCTCGGCGGGGTCGCAGATGGGGCACGGGCCCAGTTCGCCGCTCGTCAGCAGCTTGGCGTCGACCGGGACCGCCTCCACCTTCCCGGCGACCAGCGGGCAGTCCGCGCGGTGCCACAGGGTGCCGCCCGGCACCATCAGCAGGTCCCGGCTGACCGCGAGGGGGATCGCGGCCGCCTGCCCGGACTCGTCGGCGTCGGCGGGCTCCTCGGCGACCAGGAGGCCGTACAACTCCTCCACGCGGGCGGCGGCGAGGGCGCCCCGGCCGTGGCCCAGCAGGACCGCGCCGGCGACGATCAGGGCCGCGCCCGGGATGGTGCAGGAGGCCAGGTAGGGGAGCTGCCGCTCGGCGTAGCGCTCGCCGGAGACGCCGTACCAGCCGATGACGCAGAGCACCGCGCCCGCGGCGAGCGCGGCCCATCCGGCCCACAGGACGGGGTGCACGGTCCGCAGTCGGCCTGTCCGCATCTTTGGCTCCGTCCGTTCACACACGTCGTGTGTCTGTCCATGTCAGCCAATGGCTTGCACTATGCCTTCTGGAAGCTGACCCTGAAAGCACCGGGCGCACGTTGCCCGGACCGACACCCGGTGGTGAGCCAATTGGTTCTCGGGAGCGACCTCAGGCGGGGGACGGCTGGACGGGGTGCGGTGGTCGTCGCCGCCCTTGTCGTCGCCCTTGTGGCGTGCAGCGACGACAGCGGTGGAGGGAGTTCCAGTGCGCCGCCCACGCCGACCGTGGAGAAGCCCACGACCAGCGCGCCGGCCACCGCGCCCGCCGATCCGGCCGCGGCCGAGCAGGAGGTCACGGAGAACTGGCAGAAGTTCTTCGATCCGAAGACGTCCCTCGCCGAGAAGCAGAAGGTGCTGGAGAACGGCGACAAGATGGCGCCCGTGCTGAAGGCCTTCAGCGGGGACAAGCGGGGCGGCCAGGTGCAGGCCAAGGTGCAGAAGATCGAGTTCACCTCGCCGACCCAGGCGACCGTCACGTACGCGCTGACCCTGAACGGCGCCACCGCCCTGCCGAACGCCTCCGGGACCTCCGTCGAGCAGGACGGCACCTGGAAGGTGTCCGTCAACACGCTGTGCGCGCTGGTCCAGCTGAGCGGCGATGCGTCCGGCTCGCCCGCACCGGGCTGCTGAGGCCGCCGCCGCGGTGCTGCTGCTCGCGCTGGGCACGGCCTGCGGCAGCCGCCTGCCGGAGAGCGACTTCGAGCACGGCGACCGGACGGGCGAGCCGGCGCAGAGCAGCGGCACGCCCATCCCCGTCGGCATCGTCACCAGCGCCACCAGCCCGGTCGGCGGCAACACCTTCACCGGCCCGCGCGACGGCGCCAAGGCCTACTTCGACCGGCTCAACGCGCGCGGCGGCATCGACGGCCGGCCCGTCGAGGTGCACGAGTGCGACGACGGCGGCAGCGGCGTCGGCGACAACACCTGCGTGCGCAAGCTGATCGACGAGGACAAGGTGGTCGCCCTGGTCGCGACCACCGCCCTCGACTACGCCGGCGCCTCCCGCGTCTCCGACGCGCGCGTGCCCGACATCGGCGGCCAGCCCATCGGCGCCGCCTACGACACCTGGCCGCACCTGTACGGCATCTACGGCAGCCTCGCGCCCAGGAACGGCAAGCCCGGCTGGGACGGCAAGCTGTACGGCGGCACGGAGGTCTACCGCTACTTCAAGCGCGAGCAGGGCGCCCGTACGGCCGCCGTCGTCTCGTACAACCAGGCCTCCTCGGCCGCCTACGCGCGCCTCGTCGAGCAGGGGCTGAAGGCCGAGGGCTACAAGGTCGTCACCGAGCAGGTCGACTTCGCGCTGCCCAACTTCCGTGCCGCCGCGGCCGACCTGAAGGAGCAGGGCGCCGACCTGGTCTTCGACGCCATCGACACACACGGCAACGCCCAGCTGTGCAAGGCGATGGACGAGGTCGGCGCGAAGGTCATCGCCAAGGTGACGAACGTACAGAACTGGACCTCCACCGTCCCCGAGGACTACAAGGACGCGCCGCGCTGCCGCAACGCCCTCTGGGCGACCGGCTCCAGCCGGAACTTCGACGACACGGGCGACGCGGCCGTACGGGAGTTCCGGGACGCCACGAAGGGCCTGAAGGCGCATTCCCAGTGGCAGTTGGAGGGCTGGGCGGCGGCGATGTGGTTCACGGACGCCGCCAGGTCCTGTGCGAAGAGCGGCGTCACGCGCGCGTGCGTCGACGGCTTCATGAACCGCAGCGAGAACTACACCGCCGACGGCCTCCTGGTTCCCGTCGTCTTCCAGCGGCTGCCCGAGCCACCGAAGACACGCAGGACGTGTCTGTCGGTGGCCCGTTGGCAGGACGGGAAGGGCTGGGTGTCCCAGGGGGACATGAACGCCACCTGCTTCGACGTGCCGCAGCTGGGTTACGAGCCCTAGAGCGACCCGAAGAACTCCCTCACGTCGGCGACCAGCAGCTCCGGGACCTCCAGCGCCGCGAAGTGGCCGCCGCGCTCGAACTCCGTCCAGCGGGCGATGGTGTTGGCCTGCTCGGCCCAGCGGCGGATCGCCACGTCCTCGCCGAAGTTCGCGACGGCCGTGGGCACCCCGGAGTCGGTGGTGGGGAACCAGTCGGGCACATGGGCGTTCTCGTAGTACATGCGGGCCGCCGAACCCGCTGTGCCGGTCAGCCAGTACAGCATCACGTTGGTCAGGAGCGTGTCCCGGTCGACGGCGTCCTCGGGCAGCGCGGCCGAGGAGTGCGTCCACGCCTGGAACTTCTCCATGATCCAGGCGAGTTGGCCGACGAGGGAGTCGGTCAGGGCGTAGGCGAGGGTCTGCGGGCGGGTCGACTGCAGGACGTTGTAGCCGAAGCCGTCGGTCGTGAACTCGGCGATCTTCCCCAGACTCCGCAGCTCCCGCTCGTCGAGCCCCGCCTTCGCCTCCTCGTCGACCGGGCCGAGCGGGATGAAGCCGACCGACGCCGCGTTCACATGGACGCCGACGACCGCCTCGGGGGCGACCCGGGCCAGCGCGGGCGAGACCAGCGCGCCCACGTCGCCGCCCTGGGCGCCGTAACGCTCGTATCCGAGCCTGCGCATCAGCTCCGCCCACGCGCGGGCGACCCGCGAGACGTTCCAGCCCTTCTCGTGCGTCGGCCCGGAGAAGCCGAAGCCGGGGAGGGACGGGACCACCAGGTGGAAGTCCTCGCTCAGCGGGCCCAGCACGGACAGGAACTCCACCACCGAGCCCGGCCAGCCGTGCGTCAGGATCAGCGGGAGGGCGTCCGGGCGAGGGGAGCGGACGTGCAGGAAGTGCACCCGGGCGCCGTCGATCTCGGTCGTGTACTGCGGGATCTCGTTCAGGGCGGCCTCGTGCTTGCGCCAGTCGTAGCCGCTGCGCCAGTACGCCGCCAAGTCGCGGAGATACGGGAGGGAGGCGCCGTAGTCCCAGCCGGCGTCCGGGAGTTCGTCGGGCCAGCGGGTGAGGTCGAGGCGGGTGTGCAGGTCGTCGAGCTGGGCCTGCGGGATGTCGATCCGGAAGCCGTGCACGCTGTTGTCTGCCATGAAGCCAAGGTAGGAAGGCTTGCGGACAGCCGCTGTCCGCAATGGCTGGCAGACTCGGAATCATGTTGGAGACCTCGGCACGACTCCTGCGCCTGCTCTCGCTCCTCCAGGCCCATCGCGAATGGTCCGGCGCCGACCTCGCCGAACGCCTCGGCGTCACGCCGCGCACGGTCCGCCGGGACGTGGACCGGCTGCGCGAGCTGGGCTATCCCGTCAACGCCAGCCCCGGCACGGGCGGGGGCTATCAGCTGGGCGCCGGTGCCGAGCTTCCGCCGCTGCTCCTCGACGACGACGAGGCGGTCGCCGTCGCCGTCGGCCTGCGCACCGCCGCCGGACAGGGCATCGAGGGCATCGGCGAGACCTCCGTACGGGCCCTCGCCAAGCTGGAGCAGGTGCTGCCGAGCCGGCTGCGCCGCCGCGTCGGCGCCCTCAACGCCTTCACCGTGCCGATGCTGCGCGGCCCGCGACCGGATGCCGTCGACCCGGCCGTCCTCACCGAACTCGCCAACCTCTGCCGGGACTCCGAACGCCTGCGCTTCGAGTACAGCGATCACGGCGGCGCGCCGAGCCGTCGTACCGTCGAACCGCACCGTCTGGTCTGCACCGAGCGCCGCTGGTACCTGGTCGCCTGGGACCTGGACCGCGACGACTGGCGCACGTTCCGCGTGGACCGCATCACCCCGAAGCCGCCGCACGGCCCGCGCTTCGCCCCGCGCACCCCGCCCGCCGAGGACCTCGCCGCGTACGTCTCGAACGGCGTCTCCACGCGCGCGTACGCCACCCACGCCGTCGTCCGGCTGCTCGTGCCGGTCGAGGAGGCCGCCGAGCGGATCTCGCCGAGCGCCGGGCAGCTGGAGCCGGATGGGCCCGACGCCTGTCTGCTGCGCACCGGGGCGGCGAGCCTCGACGTGATGGTCATCCATGTGGTGCTGGCGGGCTTCGAGTTCGAGGTGCTGGAGCCGGACGGGCTGACCGGGGCGATCAGGACGGTCCGGGACCGGCTGTCTCGCGCTCTGGAGCGGGGGTCTCCTGAAGCGCCCCGTACTCGGGATGGTGCAGGTCGAACGCCGGGGACTCGGAGCGGATCCTCGGCAGCGACGTGAAGTTGTGCCGCGGGGGCGGGCAGGAGGTCGCCCACTCCAGGGAGCGGCCGTAGCCCCAGGGGTCGTCGGCCTCGACCTTCTCGCCGTACTTGGCGGTCTTCCAGACGTTGTAGAGGAACGGCAGCGTCGACATGCCGAGCAGGAACGCGCCGATGGTCGAGACGGTGTTCAGGGCCGTGAAGCCGTCCGCGGCGAGGTAGTCGGCGTACCGGCGCGGCATGCCCTCGGCGCCCAGCCAGTGCTGCACCAGGAACGTGGTGTGGAAGCCGACGAACAGCGTCCAGAACTGGATCTTCCCGAGCCGCTCGTCGAGCATCTTCCCGGTGAACTTGGGCCACCAGAAGTAGAAGCCGCCGAAGATCGCGAAGACGACCGTGCCGAAGACGACGTAATGGAAGTGCGCGACCACGAAGTACGTGTCCGAGACGTGGAAGTCCAGCGGCGGCGAGGCCAGGATCACCCCGGTCAGACCGCCGAACAGGAACGTCACCAGGAAGCCCGTCGCCCACAGCATCGGCGTCTCGAAGGACAGCGAGCCCTTGAGCATGGTCCCGGTCCAGTTGAAGAACTTCACGCCCGTCGGGACCGCGATCAGGAAGCTCATGAAGGAGAAGTACGGCAGCAACACGGCACCCGTGACGAACATGTGGTGGGCCCACACCACCACCGAGAGACCGGTGATGGACATCGTCGCGCCGACCAGCGTCAGATAGCCGAAGATCGGCTTGCGGCTGAAGACCGGGATGATCTCCGTGATGATCCCGAAGAACGGCAGCGCGATGATGTACACCTCGGGATGCCCGAAGAACCAGAACAGGTGCTGCCACAAGATCGCCCCGCCGTTCGCCGGCTCGAACACCTGCGAGCCGAACCGCCGGTCGGCCTCCAGGACCAGCAGCGCGGCGGCCAGCACCGGGAACGCCAGCAGGATCAGGATCGACGTGAACAGCGTGTTCCAGGTGAAGATCGGCATCCGGAACATCGTCATCCCGGGGCAGCGCATCCCGATGATCGTGGTGATGAAGTTGACCGCGCCGAGGATCGTCCCGAAGCCCGCCAGCGCCAGCCCCATGATCCACAGGTCGGGTCCGACGCCCGGCGAGTGCACCGGGCTGTTGAGCGGCGCGTAGGCGAACCAGCCGAAGGCGGCGGGCCCGCCGGGCACCAGCAGCGAGCCCAGCACGATCAGACCGCCGAACAGGAAGAACCAGTACGACAGCATGTTCAGGCGGGGGAAGGCGACGTCCGGCGAGCCGATCTGCAGCGGCATCAGCTCGTTGGCGAAACCCGCGAAGCTCGGGGTGGCGAACAGCAGCAGCATGATCGTGCCGTGCATCGTGAACAGCTGGTTGAACTGGTTGTTGTCCACGATCTGCAGCCCCGGCCGGGCGAGTTCGGCCCGCATCAGCAGCGCCATCACCCCGCCCGCCAGGAAGAACAGGAACGACGTGATCAGGTAGAGGTGCCCGATCTTCTTGTGGTCCGTGGTGGTCAGCCAGTCCACGATCAGCCGGCCGTGCCGCCTGCTCCGTACGGGTCGCGCCACTGTCTGCATGGTCTCGGTCCCCATCACGTCATGATGCTCGCGCCGCCGCGCGCACCGACAGGGTGCGTGCGGAGGTTCTGTGCTCGAACCGTGTATTTCTCATGCGGCGTCAGCTCCCGCGGACCCGCCCGGAATCGGGCCGGAAAGCATTCCCGGCGGCACCCGGACGCGGTTCTCCCGGCACTTTCCGACGGGGTATTCGACAAGCGGTCACGACACGCGGGAATTGCGTTCGAAAGCGTGCGTAAGGGCTACTCGACCGCTCGTCCGTGTGACACAGCGCGGTCGAAACCCGTGTCGTGATCCTGTGACAGAAGCGTGACCGGAGAGGGACGAGCGACCCGTGGGGACGGCTCGGACTTCCCCGCCCGAGGGGCAGCGCCTAGCGTGGCCGTATGGCACCGATTCCCACTCCGCAGGCGGAGCCCCAGGACAGTCCGGAGTCGTACGTCGGCCTCGACGCGACCGGCGCCGAGCGCCGCGCCCGTGAGCGCGGCTGGACCACGGTGCGCTCGCTGCCGCCGGGGGCGATCATCACGATGGAGTACCGCAGCGGCCGCCTGAACTTCGAGGTGAAGGACGGCCGTGTGGTACGGGCCTGGAAGGGCTGATCCGTGACGAAGGCCCCGGATTCCCGCGAGGGAACCGGGGCCTTCGTCGTGCGGGGGTTGGCTGTGCGTACCGGACCCCGCTGCTTCGTGAGCGTCAGCCGCCCGTGAGGGGGCGGGCCGCCGAGGCCGGGGTGCCGCGTGGCACCCGGTCCGAGTGAGGTGGTCTTCGGCTGCCGACGGGCGTGACCGGAGTGCGCTCCGAGCGGGTCAGGTGCGGGCCGGGAGCCAGGTAGGCCGGCGCTCTGGGGGCGCGGGCCGCGGGCTCGTGCGGCGCGGCCTCGTCCTGGGCGGACGGGCGCGGCTTGAGCAGCACCGGTGCGCCGACCGCCGGGGAGGCCGGTGCGGTGGCGCCGCCACGGGCGCGCCAGCGGTCGCGGAGGTCGAAGATCCCGACCTCGGCGCGGGCGATCAGCGGCTCGCACCAGGGCAGGGCGAGCAGCACCAGCAGGCCGGCGGCCCAGCCGAGGAGCACGTCGCTCAGCCAGTGCGTACCGAGGTAGACGGTGGCCATCCCGACGCCGAGCGCGGTCACCGCGGAGACCGCGGACAGCCAGCGGCGGGCTCTCGGGGTGGAGGCGAGGTAGGCCAGGATTCCCCAGGTCACGACGGCGTTGGCGGTGTGGCCGCTGGGAAATATATCGCCGCCCAGACCCATCTCGTTCGAGCCGATGGTGGTCGCGTAGTGGGGGCCGAGGCGGCCCATGCCGATCTTGGCGGCGCCGACCGTGATGTTCAGCAGCAGCAGCGAGGCGCCCAGGGTGAGCATCGGGCGCAGGGTGTGCTGCCGCCAGGAGCGCCAGCCCAGCCAGGCCGCGACCATCACCGCGGTGGGGCCGCGCTGGCCGAGGACCACGTAGTAGTCGACGAACCAGTGGATGCCCTGCCACTGCTGGTACGGGCGGAAGAACATGACCTGCCAGTCCAGGCGGACCAGCCACGAGGTGGTCACCACGGCCCAGACGATCGCCAGGTAGAACGCCAGGGTTCCGGTCAGCAGCGCCACCCGGTGCCGGCTCATCCTCGGCACATCGATGTGGGCCGGCCGTTCCGGCTCCCTGTCGAGTCTGGCGAACACCCGGTCCAGACGGGTGAGCTTTCGTTCGGTACGCACCCAATCGACGTTACAGCGAGTGAGCTCAGTTCTCGGTCGATACAGCGGCTTTGTGATGACGCCGTGATGTGGGATTCCTCTCAGGTGGAGGTTTATTTCCTGGGAATCCGCAATGCGCGGCGCGGCCCTCCTTCAATTCCTTTGATCATTCTGGGAATCTGTTTTATGGGACTTATGAATTCGTTCACCGAATGATGGGGTGGATTTACCCGACTGGTCACGGCGGACCGGAGCCGTTCAGCCAGAACGCTCCGTACACGGCCGACGCCACCGCGACACCGCCCACCACCAGCGCCGACCTGGACGTACGCAGCCGGGCCAGGGCCAGGGCGAGGGGCAGCAGCAGTGGGAAGGCGGGCAGCAGCAGGCGCGGTTTCGAGCCGAAGTAGCTCGACGCGCACAGCGCGAGCGCGGTGACCACGCCCGCGTACACCAGGAGCGGGAGCGGCTGGCGCTGCCGTACGCAGACGACGTACAGCCAGACCACGAGGCCGACCCCGGTGATGATCCCGACGCCCGCGAGGGCGGCAGGGAACGACGTGAACTTGTCGCCGACGAAGCGGGCGAAGGCGGCGCCGCCGTCGAAGCCGTTGCGCCAGCCGGCCTGGACGTCGAGATAGCCCAGGGGGCCCTTGCCGGTGCGGTGGCCGACCCAGAGGACGTAGCCGGCGGCGCCCAGGGGGGCCAGGAGCAGCGCCAGGGCGCGCCGGAGGGCCGAGGGGGCGTGCGGCGCGTCCGGGGCGCTCACGGCAGCCCTCACGCGCTCTGTGGAGCCCTCTGAGGCCGGCGCGGGGGCGCGTCCGCCCGGGTGCGCGCCTTCCGGGGCCGCCGCGCTTCGCTCCCGCACGAAAGAGGCGATCCCGGCGACCCAGACGGCCGCCACCACGGCGAGCCCGACCGGGCGGGTGAGCCCCGCCAGTGCGGCCAGCGCGCCCGCCGTCAGCCAGCGCCCGGTCAGCACGGCGTACAGCGACCAGGCGGCCAGCGCCGTGAACAGCGAGTCGCTGTACGCCATCGACTGCACGATCCCGACCGGCAGCACGGCCCACACCAGCACCGCGCACACGCCGGCCCGGCGGCCGTACACGTGCTCCGCGACCGCGAAGATCCCCCAGGCCGCCGCGAGCGAGGCGAGCAGGCCGACCACGAAGCCCGCATCCGCGTACGACAGCGGGGTGAGGGCGTGCAGCAGCCGCTCCAGCCAGGGCAGCAGCGGGAAGAAGGCCAGGTTCGAGTGGACGTCGCCGTTCGGCAGCCGGACCTCGTAGCCGTAGCCCAGTTCGGCGACCCTGACGTACCACAGCGAGTCCCAGCGGGCCGTCAACAGCGTGTACGCGCTCCTGCCGCGCGCCGCGCTCCACACGGCCAGCACGAGCAGGCCCAGGGCGCGCACGGCCGCGTACCCGAGAAGGGCCGGGGCCGCGCGGCGCAGGGCCGTGCCGCGGGGTGGCGCCACGCGCGTCGCAAGATCGGTCACGGGCTCGATTATCGACGGCCCGCGGAACCGGCCGGCCGGTCGGGACGTGGTCGCGGAGGAGGGGGAGTGGCGCACGCCACACGAGTTCCGCACCAGTCTGAGAGGTCCGCCACGTGACCGTGGCGCGAACTCGCGTACGCTGACGTGTCACTCGCCTTCGTTGCGCGGGCCGGAGAAAGCCGCTCCTCTCCGGCCGAGATCACGGGGAGTCCCCACCCCGTGTGCCCGCCGAGTGCGAGGAAGCATCTGGGAGGTACGTACATGTCCGGGACGACCACGGCCGCCACCGCGCTGCGCCGTCGGGCGGCCGGGGCGGGTGCCAACCGCTGGGTCGTCCTCGTCGTCCTCTGCGTGAGCCTGCTGCTGGTCGCGGTCGACGCGACCGTGCTGCACGTGGCCGTGCCCGCCGTCACCGAGGACCTCAAGCCCGGCGCGATAGAGCTGCTCTGGATCGTCGACGTCTACCCGCTCGTCTGCGCCTCGCTGCTGATCCTGTTCGGCACGCTCGGCGACCGGGTCGGCCGCAGACGGATCCTGCTGCTCGGATACGCCCTCTTCGGCGTCGCCTCCGGCATGGCCGCGCTCGCCCACGACCCCCAGGTGCTGATCCTGGCGCGGGCGCTGCTCGGCGTCGGCGGCGCGATGATCATGCCCGCGACGCTCTCGATCCTGCGCCAGGTCTTCCCCGACCGGCGCGAGCGGGCGCTGGCCATCGGCGTGTGGAGCGCGGTGGCCGCGGTCGGCGCGGCGGTCGGACCGCTCCTCGGCGGCTTCCTCCTCGAACACTTCTGGTGGGGCTCGGTCTTCCTCGTCAACATCCCCCTGATGCTGGTCAGCCTCCCGGTGGGCCGGCTTCTGCTGCCGGAGTCCCGCGGCGCGGGCGACGGCCCCTGGGACGTCACCGGCGCCCTGATGGCGGCCGCCGGCCTGTTCGGCGTCGTCCTGGGCGTGAAGCGCCTCGGCGGCGGAGAGGCCCCGACGGGCGTCTTCACCCTGGCGCCCCTGTTCCTGGGCGCGCTGCTCCTGGTTCTCTTCGTACGACGTCAACGGCGGCGCACGCACCCGCTGGTGGACCTCGGCATGTTCGCCCGCCCGGCGTTCAGCACGGCCGTCGGCTGCATCGTGCTGGCGATGCTGGCGCTGGTCGGCCTGGAACTGATCGCGGCGCAGTATCTGCAACTGGTCCTGGAACTCTCCCCGTTGGAGACGGGCCTGCGGCTGCTGCCGCTGACCTTCGCGGCGATGGCGGCGGGCCTCGCGGGCGCGCGCATGCTGCGCCGCTTCGGCCCGCGCCGGATGGTGTGCTTCGGGTTCTGCCTGACGGCCGGTGCGGTGATCCTGCTGACCGCGATGGGCGGTTCGGACAACACGGGCCTGCTGGTCTCCGGCTTCATGCTGCTCGGCTTCGGCCTGGAGACCACGCTCTTCGGGGCGTACGAGTCCATGCTCAGCGAGGCTCCGCCGGAGCAGGCGGGCGGCGCGGCGGCGATCGGCGAGACCTCGTACCAGCTCGGCGCCGGCATCGGCATCGCGCTCCTCGGCAGCGTCATGAACGCGGCGTACGCGCCGGGCCTGGCCTCCGTGCCGGGCGTCCCGGCATCGGCCTCCGCCTCGGCCGGGCACTCGCTCGGCGAGGCCTACGACGTCGCCGACCACCTGGGCGGGCCCGTCGGTGTCGCCCTGCGCCGGGCGGCCCGGGACTCCTTCGTGCACGGGCTGCATGTGACGCTGCTGGTGAGCGCGGGGCTGCTGGTGCTGGGGGCCGTGATGGCGCTGCGGCTGCCCCGGGTCATGAACTGCGGCGAGACCGTGGGCCCGGTGGAGCTGCCCGCGCCCCGGGAAGTCGCCGAGTCCCGCGTCTCGGCCTGACCTTCGTCCACGCACCGGTTCTCACTCGTAACTAGCGGTGCTAGTTTTGAGGTATGTCCGCATCCTCGAAACTGCCGCCGTTCGACCCCGCCGACCCCCTCGGCATCGACGACCTGCTGGAACCGGAAGACCTGGCCATCAGGGACACCGTGCGCAGCTGGGCGGCGGACCGCGTGCTGCCGTATGTCGCCGAGTGGTACGAGAAGGGCGAGCTGCCCGGGATCCGCGAGCTCGCGCGCGAGCTGGGGAGCATCGGCGCGCTCGGCATGTCGCTCAGCGGGTACGGATGCGCGGGCGCCAGCGCCGTGCAGTACGGCCTCGCCTGCCTCGAACTCGAAGCCGCCGACTCCGGCATCAGGTCGCTCGTCTCCGTGCAGGGCTCCCTCGCCATGTACGCCATCCACCGCTTCGGCAGCGAGGAACAGAAGCAGACCTGGCTCCCGCGCATGGCCGCCGGCGAGGTCATCGGCTGCTTCGGGCTGACCGAGCCCGACCACGGCTCCGACCCCGCCTCCATGCGCACGTACGCCAAGCGGGACGGCGGGGACTGGGTTCTGAGCGGCCGCAAGATGTGGATCACCAACGGCTCGGTCGCCGGTGTCGCCGTCGTGTGGGCGCAGACCGACGACGGCATCCGCGGATTCGTCGTCCCCACCGACAGCCCCGGCTTCTCCGCGCCGGAGATCAACCACAAGTGGTCACTGCGGGCGAGCGTGACGAGCGAGCTCGTGCTCGACGAGGTGCGGCTGCCCGCCGATGCCGTACTGCCGGAGGTCGTCGGGCTGAAGGGGCCGCTGAGCTGTCTGTCGCACGCCCGGTACGGGATCGTGTGGGGCGCGATGGGCGCGGCCCGCAGCTGTCTGGAGGCCGCCGTCGACTACGCGAAGACGCGCGAGCAGTTCGGACGGCCGATCGGTGGCTTCCAGCTCACCCAGGCCAAACTCGCCGACATGGCGGTCGAACTGCACAAGGGGATCCTGCTCGCCCACCATCTGGGGCGGCGGATGGACGCCGGCCGCCTGCGTCCCGAGCAGGTCAGCTTCGGCAAGCTCAACAACGTACGGGAGGCCATCGAGATCTGCCGGACCTCGCGGACCATCCTCGGTGCCAACGGGATCTCGCTCGAATATCCCGTCATGCGGCACGCCACCAACCTCGAGTCGGTGCTGACGTACGAAGGCACCGTCGAGATGCACCAGCTTGTGCTGGGCAAGGCGCTCACCGGGCTGGATGCCTTCCGGTGAACCCTGCGCGGGGGCAGGGCCGGTGAGCGGCCCTGCCTCAGCTCTGGTTGAAGAAACCGTCCTCCCGGCGGGCCGCCGGCTCGCCGCTGACGATCTCCGTGTTGGCGGGGGTCAGCAGGAAGACACGGGTCGCGACCCGCTCGATGGTGCCGCGCAGACCGAAGGTCAGGCCGGCCGCGAAGTCGACGACGCGCTTGGCGTCGGCGGCCTCCATGGCCGTGAGGTTCACGATGACCGGCACGCCCTCGCGGAACAGCTCGCCGATGGCGCGCGCGTCCCGGAAGCTGTCCGGGGTCACCGTGCCGATCCGGCGGCCCTTCTCCTCGGCGACGTCCGAGGCCACCTTGACCCTGGGGTCGGTGACCCAGGCATCCCCGGGCTGCTCGGTCCCTTCGGAGTAGTCGTCGTCGTAGTAACGCTCGTCATCGTTGTCGTCGACGAGGCCAAGCCAGGCACTCGCCTTGCGTACCGATCCCATGGACGCCTCCTCTCACAGCGGTCTCTTGCTCTTCGCATCCCTATGGTCATCCATGATGCGGATCGCGCGCCAAGTGGATAGACGCCGCGCGGGGGGTTTGTGACGGTACTGGTGCACAGCGAATACGTCGAGAGCCCGGATACCCCAAGGGTCGCGCAGTACACCGCTGCTGACTGTGAGTGAAATATGATTCTTCACGGCGTACGGGTGATGACGGGTGCGTACGGGTGAACGGGGTGGTCGCTACGATGCGGCAGCTCAACGCCGTATCAGAAGCGTTACGGATCACGGGGGATGGTCATGTTCGGAATCGTCCGGCCCTGCCGGCACAGGCTCGGTGAAAATCTCAGGACGCAGTGGATGGCGCACCTGTGCGGGCTGTGCCTCGCGCTGCGCAAGGACCACGGCCAGTTCGCGAGAGTCGTGACGAACTACGACGGGCTGCTCATATCGGTTCTGACGGAGGCTCAGGCCGAGAAAGCGGGCGGATGGCGGCGTACGGCGGGCCCTTGTCCGCTGCGCGGAATGCGCACCGCGTCCGTCGCGCAGGGCGAGGGCGCCCGACTCGCGGCCGCTGTCTCGCTGGTGCTCGCCTCGGCCAAGGTTCGTGACCATGTCGCCGACGGGGACGGCCTGCTGGCGCGCAGGCCGGTGGCGGTCGCGGCACGCCGGGTGGCCGCGAGCTGGGGCGCGGCAGGCGCCCGTACCGGATCCGATGTCGGATTCGATACGGCGGTGCTGGTCGACGCGGTCGAACGGCAGACCGGCATCGAGGCGCTGGCCGGGCTCGGCACGCCCGTGCTGACGGTCACCGAGCCGACCGAGACCGCCACGGCCGCCGCTTTCGCGCACACGGCGATGCTGGCCGGGCGGCCGGGCAACGCCGAGCCGCTCGCCGAGGCGGGGCGGTTGTTCGGGCGGCTCGCGCATCTGCTGGACGCGGTGGAGGACCGGGAGGCCGACGCTGCGGCGGGCGCCTGGAACCCCCTCACCGCCACGGGGACCTCCCTCGCGGAGGCGCGGCGGCTGGCCGACGACGCGGTGCGCGGGATACGGCTGGCGCTGCGGGAGGTGGCGTTCGCGGACGGGAAGCTCGCGCACCGGCTGCTGGTGCACGAGTTGCCGGCGTCGGTGGACCGGGCCTTCGGGGGTGCGGGCGCCGCGTGCGCGCACGGGAGCGGGCCGCTGCTCGCGGGGCCGTACGCGCCGCCGCCCGGAGGCCCCTTCGGGCCGCCGCCCCCGCAGCCGCCCCGGCGGGACCGGCGCGGGCTGCTCGCGGGGTGCGCGGTGTGGGCGGGGCTGGCGTGCACGTGCCAGCTGTGCTGCGGTGAGTACGAGGACCCGTGGAGCCGGGAGCGCAAGGACGGGCTGTGCAAGGACACGGACTGCGGCGACTGCTGTGACTGCTGTTCGTGCTGCGACTGCGATTGCTGCGACGGATGCGATTGCTGCGACTGCGGCTGTGACTGCTGAGCCGGTTACCGACGGTGTCGTATACGGGCTACGCCGGGGCCGGTGGCGACCTGGTGATTCCCGGAGATCCTGTTTCCGCAACGTAAAACAAAAACATGATCCGGTGACCGCTGCCTCGTGGGCTTCGTTGGGCGGGAGCAGAACCATTTCTGCCCCTGTCCCAACTCGCCCCTCATATAAGGCATTTCAGTGGACGTCACAGCAAAAGCGACCACCAGCATCCGCGCCAGGCTGCTGAGGATCCTGATCCTCGCCCTCGCGGTCCTGCTGGCGCTGCTCGGCCTCGCGGCCGCCGAACAGATCTCCGCCTACCGCAACGCCGCCGCCACGCAGGGCAACGCGAGACTGGAGATCACCCTCCAGGGCCTCGTGCACCAGCTGCAGAAGGAGCGCGGCCTCACCACCGGATACGTGGGCGGCGTCTGGCAGTTCAAGGCCAAGCTGCCGGCCCAGCGCAAGGCCACCGACGCCGCGCGCACCGAGCTCGACACGGCGCTGAAGGGCCGCGGCGACAGCGCCGCCGACTCCGTGCGCGAGTCCCTCGGCCGGCTCGACGGACTCGCCGGGATCCGCAGGCACGCCGACGACCACACCGGCGTCGTCAAGGACACCTTCGACTACTTCACCACCACGATCACCGAACTCGACCGGCTCGACCTCGGCCTCGACGAGGTGCACGACGGCACCCTGCGCGACGCCTACCAGTCGCTCCAGGTGCTCGGCAACGCCAAGGAGTTCATGGGCGAGGAGCGCGCGATCGTACTCGGCTCGGTGCGCGCGCAGGGCGGCCGGTTCCGCGGCGACGACTACAGCCGCTTCATGCAGATCCGGGCCGGCCGGCTCGCCGCCCTCGCCGCCTTCCCGCGCACGGCCACCGGCGCCCAGGAACGGCGCCTCGACGCGAGCCTGACCACGCCGGACGCGGAGCGCGCGCTCGCCTACGAGAGCGTCGCGGTGCACGGCGCGGGGCGGCTGAGCTCCCGTGACATCCCGCCCATGGCCTGGTGGGACACGATGACCTCGACCATCAACGGACTGCGGGACGTGCAGATCGGGCTCGGCGCCGACGTCGAGAACCGCGCCACCGCACTGGAGAGCGACGCCCAGCGCGACCTCCTCCTGTTCGTGCTGCTCGCCCTCGCCACCGTCGGCGCGCTCGGCGCCCTCGCCCTCGACTGCGTCCGCTCCGTCTCCACCCCGCTGGCCGAACTCGCCCAGCAGGCACGGGAGATGGCCGGAGAGCGGCTGCCGCGGGCCGTCGCCGCCGTCCAGGACGCCGACTCCGGACACAGCCCCGAGCCGCCGGCCCCGCTCGCCCTGCCGGGCCGGGCGGGCGCCGAAGTCCGCGAGGTGGCCGAGGCGTTCGACCGGGTGCAGCGCTCCGCCTTCGACCTCGCCACCGAACAGGCCGTACTGCGCCGCAACGCCACCGACTCGCTGGTCAGCCTCGGCCGCCGGAACCAGAACCTGGTGCGCCGCCAGATCAGCTTCATCAACAAGCTGGAGCACGAGGACGCCGACCCGGCGACGCTGGCCAACCTCTTCGAACTCGACCACCTGGCCACCCGGATGCGCCGCAACGCCGAGAGCCTGCTCGTGCTCGCCGGCGAGTCCAGCCCCCGGCCCTGGGCCACCCCGCTGGCCGTCACCGACGTGCTGCGCGCCGCGCTCGCCGAGGTCGAGGAGTACCGCAGGGTCACCCTGCGGCGGATCGAGCCCGTCCATGTCACCGGCTCGGTCGTCGCCGAAGTCGCCCATCTGCTCGCCGAGTTGATCGAGAACGCGCTGAGCTTCTCGCCGCCGGACTCCGACGTGGAGATCGAGGGGCGACGGACCAGCGCCGGGTACCTCGTCGCGATCGTCGACCACGGGCTCGGCATGGACACCCAGGCGCTCGCCGAGGCGAACGTAAGGCTGTCCGGCACGGCCAGCTTCATGGCCGAACCCACCCGTTTCCTCGGCCACTTCGTGGTCGGCGCCCTCGCCCGCAAGTGCGGCATCGAGGTACGGCTCGGCGAGGCGCCGGCGGCGGGTGTGGTGGCCCGGGTGCTGATCCCGGCGGCACTGCTGACGGACGCTCCGCAGGGGAAGGCGGACGCACCGGGCAAGGGCGGGGAGCAGACGGCGCCGGCGCTGCCCGCGCCGCGCAAGGAGGAGACGGCCCCCGCCGGGGAACTCGTCACGGTCGCGGCCGAAGCGAAGGGGAACACGAAGGTGAGCGACGGCAAGAGCCCCGGCGGGAAGAGCGGGACGAGCACGTCCGCCGCCCGTACCCGCAACGGACTCGTCAAGCGCCCGCAGCGCAGCGCCATCTCGGACGCCGTCAGCGAGGCCGACCGGCCCGGGCGTCCGGCGCCCGCCGGGCCCACGCCCGAGCGCAGCCCCGAGCAGGTCTCCGGGATGCTCTCCACCCTGCGCAGCGCCCATATGCGGGGCGGGATCAGTGTGGAGAAGGAGAAGCAGCGGTCCGCCGAGAAGGGCCAGTCCTTGGATCAGGGGCAGGGTGACGCCAAGTGACCACCATCGACACCCATAGCGACTCCCGTACCTTCAACTGGCTCCTCGCCAACTTCGTCAAGAGCACCGACGGCGTACGGGACGCGGTCGCCGTATCCTCCGACGGGCTGCTGATCGCCGTGTCCGACGGGCTCGGGCGGACCGAGGCGGACCATCTCGCCGCGATCGTGTCGGGGCTCAGCGGCCTGGCGCGCAGCGCGTCGCGGCGGTACGGCTTCGACGGGGTCAAGCTCATCATGATCGAGATGGGGCAGGGCTTCCTGCTCGTCTCCGCGATCAGGGACGGCAGCTGTCTCGGTGTGCTCGCCGACAGCAGCGGTGAACTGGGGCTCGTCGGCTACGAGATGGCCGTGCTCGCGGAGCGGGCCGGGGATCTGCTGACGCCGACGCTCATCGCCGATCTGCGGCAGGCGCTGCCGCGGTGAACGGTGGGGAGCCCATGGACGTACAACCCATGGAGGACGACGCGACGTTCGTCCGGCCGTTCATCATCACCGGCGGCCGGGCCGAGCCGCTCCAGGCGGACCTGCGCCTGGAGACGCTGGTCGTCGCCGTCGGCGTGCCCGACGAGACGCTGACGTTCGAGCGGCGGCACATCGTCGCGGTGTGCGCGGAGCCGACGACGCTCGCCGAGGTGGCGTCGCGCGTCGGTGTCCCTCTCGGAGTCGCCAAGGTGCTGGTCTCCGACCTCGTCGTCGCCGGTCGGCTGGACTGCCGGCAGCCCGCGGAGCTGCCGCTCCAGATGCTCGAAAGGATCAGGGACCATGTCCGGGCGCTCTGACAGGATCGTGCCGCTCGCCGTGAAGATCGTGGTGAGCGGCGGACTCGGTGTCGGCAAGACCACGTTCATCGGGGCCATTTCGGAGATCGAGCCGCTGGACACGGAGGCGGCGATCACTCAAGTCTCCGTGGGGGTCGACTCGTTGGACGGGGTGGAGTCGAAGACCACGACCACGGTCGCCCTGGATTTCGGGCGCATCACGCTCGATCCGACGATCGCGCTGTATCTGTTCGGGACGCCCGGGCAGGACCGGTTCTCGTTCCTGTGGGACGACCTGGTGGAAGGTGCGCTCGGGACGGTCGTCCTCGCGGACACCCGGCGGATCGAGGAGTGTTTTCCGGCGGTGGACTACTTCGAGTCCCATGGGGCGCCGTTCGTGCTGGCCGTTAACCGCTTCGATGGCGCCGAGCGGTTCGAACTGGAGGAAGTCCGGGAGGCGTTGGGGCTGGGGGCGGATGTTCCCGTGCTGGAGTGTGATGCGCGGGAGCGGGGGTCTGTGCGGGATGTTCTGGGGGCGTTGATGGATCGGGTGATCGGGGTTCGGGCTGCGCCTAAGAGGCGGGCGGTCATGGTGCGTTAGCGGCTGCGAGTGTTTCGTGGCTGGTCGCGCAGTTCCCCGCGCCCCTGACGGGGCGCGGGTGTGGCCGTTAGTTTTTTAGTTCTGGTGGGGAGATCTGGGACTTCTCGATTGCTGAGCCTGTTGTTCCCCACTTCTTGAGGATCTTTGTGTATGTGCCGTCTGCCATGAGTTTGTTGACCGCTGCCTGGAATGCGGAGGCCAGGTTTGTGCCCTTCTTGAAGGCGAAGCCGACGTCCAGGCGGTGGTACTCGTTGAGGAACTTGACGCCCTGCTGGTGGGCCACGGCGTAGCGGAGGCCGTTGATCGTGGACATCACCACGTCGCTGCGGCCCTGCTGGAGGGAGGACCAGATGGCGCCCTGTTCGCTGTACGTCTGGATCCCGTACGGCTTCTTGCCGGCCGCCGTGCAGACCTTCTTGTTCTCCTCCAGCGTCGCCTCGAAGGTCGTGCCGGCGCCCGTCGCCACGTTCAGGCCGCACAGCTGCTTGAGGTCCGTGACCTTGGCGAGCTTGCTGTCCGCGCGGGTGGCGAAGCCCTGGCCGTCGTTGATGTAGGTGACGAAGTCGATGGTCTTGCGGCGCTCGTCGGTGACGCCGAAGTTGCTCGCGCCGAAGTCGTACTTGCCGCTGTCGAGGGCCGGGAGGATCGCCTCGAAGCTGGCCTGCTCGGTCTTGAGTTCGATGCCCAGGACCTTGGCCACCGCGTCCGCGAAGTCGACGTCCTGGCCGGTCAGCGTCTTGCCGTCGTCGAGGTAGGTGGTGCCGGGCGGGGTGCCGCCGACGCTGATCGCGACGGTGAGGGACTTGGTGCCGGCGGGCAGCAGTTTCGCGGCCGCCTCGTCCTTCGCGATGCCGGAGACGACGTCGGTCGTGGGGATCTTGTCCGCCTTCGCCGAGGTGCCCGAGGCGTCGGCCGGGTCGTCCGAACCGGAGCCGCAGGCGGTGAGCAGCAGAGCGGCCGAAGTAAGCAGGGCAAAAGGTGCAAATATGCGTCTACGGGTACGCGTGGGCGTGCGCATCGTGTGCGGTCTCCTGAGAGGAGGGAGGAGCGGAAAAGGAGCTCAAAAGGCGTGAGGGGAGGGGTGCGCGTGTGAAGGCGGAGAGGGAGAACGCGAAGGCGCTCGGTCAGGAGCGCGCAGTGGGTCGGCTCAGCTCAACAGGAACAGGACCACACTCGACCGAAGTCGATGTGGGAGCGCGTGACCAGCCACTGCTGTGGATGCATGGGCCAAGTGGAACAGGCATCCGGTTCCGCGTCAACCGAGCTGAGACGTGCGGCTCACATGATGGACAGCCTTGACAGTGAGGGGAAATGGCGCCGTAGAGTCGGTGGACGGCCCTGCTGAGGGGCTAGGCCGTATCGCGCCGCGCGGCGCACTCGTGTGAAGGCACCCACCGTCGATCGACGTCCACGGAGCCTTCGCATGTCTTCCGACACTCTCGCCAAAGTCCCGGCACCCGACATACCCGAGCAGGCCGACGCCCTGCGGATCGTTCCGCAGCGCCGGTACGGCCAGTGGGCCGCGGCCGTGATCGTGCTCGCACTGCTCGGGCTCGCCGTCAACTCCGTTCTGCGCAACCGGGCGTTCCAGTGGGACGTCGTCGCCGACTACTTCACCTCGGACTCCGTGCTGCGCGGGCTGTGGCTCACGCTGTGGCTGACCGCGGTGGTGATGGTGCTCGGGTTCGCGCTCGGCACCCTGCTCGCCGCGTTCCGGCTGTCCGCCAACCCCGTGCTGAGATGGGTCAGTTGGGGGTACGTCTGGCTGTTCCGGTCGATCCCGATCCTGGTGCAGCTGCTGCTGTGGTTCAACATCGGCGCGCTGTATCCCGAGTTGTTCGGCGTCAAGACCGTCAATCTGCTCGGGCCCGTCGAAGTCGCCATCGTCGGGCTGACGTTGCACGAGGCCGCCTACGCCGCCGAGGTGGTGCGGGGCGGGATCCTCTCCGTCGACCGCGGGCAGATCGAGGCCGCGCAGGCGCTCGGGCTCAGCCGGTGGCGGCGCTGGCGGCGGATCGTGCTGCCGCAGGCCATGCGCTCCATCGTGCCGCCCGCCGGGAACATGCTGATCGGCACCCTCAAGGGCACCTCCATCGTCAGCGTCATCGCGGTCAGCGACCTGCTCTTCTCGGTGCAGCTCGTCTACCACCGCACCTACCAGGTCATCCCGCTGCTGATGGTCGCCACCCTCTGGTACACGATCGTCACCTCGGTGCTCGGCGTCGGCCAGTACTACGTGGAGAAGCACTACGCGCGCGGCTCGGAGCGGGTGCGATGAGGGCCTCGCTGGTGATCGTCGGGGCCGGGCCGCGGGGGACCGGTCTGATCGAGCGGATCGCCGCCAACGCGCCCGAGCTGTACGCCGGTTCGGGCCTCGACATCCATCTCGTCGACCCGCATCCGCCGGGCGCCGGACGCATCTGGCGGGCCGCGCAGTCACCGCTGCTGTGGATGAACTCCCACGCCGAGGACGTCACCATGTTCACCGACGAGACGGTGGCCATGGAGGGCCCGGTGCGCGAGGGCCCCACGCTCCACGAGTGGGCCGGCATCAACGGCAGCGTCTTCGCCGACCGGCAGCTACAGGGCTCGTATCTGCGCTGGGTGCACGAACAGGCCGTCGCCGCCCTGCCCCCGGACGTCACCGTCCACCACCACCCGCGCCGCGCCCTGCGAATCAGCGGCTCGCGCGAGGGGCGGCAGCAGGTGTGGCTGGAGGGCCGGCCCAGACCGGTCCTCGCCGACCTGGTCGTGGTCGCCATCGGGCATCTCGACGCCGAACTCGACGAGCAGCAGGTCGAGTTGGCGGCCTACGCGCGCGCCCACGGGCTCGTCCACCTGCCGCCCGACTTCACCGCCGACAGCGACCTGTCCGCGCTGAAGCCCGGCGAACCCGTCCTGGTGCGCGGCTTCGGGCTCGCCTTCGTCGACCTGATGGTGCTGCTCACCGAGGGGCGAGGCGGCCGGTACGAGGGAGAGACGTACGTGCCCTCGGGACGGGAGCCCGTGCTGTACGTCGGATCGCGGCGCGGAGTGCCGTACCACTCGAAGATCGGTTACGACTGGAGCGGTGAACGGCCGCCGCTGCCCAGGTTCTTCGGGCCCGCACAGGTGCAGGAGCTGCTGGACCGGCCGCACGGATTCGACTTCCGGCGGGACGTGTGGCCGCTGGTGGAGAAGGAGCTGGGGTTCGCCCACTACCACCGGCTGTTCACCGCGCACCAGGAGCGGACCGCGATGTCCTGGGCCGACTTCGAGGAGAAGTACGCGGCCGGGAGCGGGGCCGAGATCCAGGCGCTCGTGGCGTCCGCCGTGCCCGACCCGGCCGACCGGCTGGACCTCGCCGCACTCGACCACCCGCTGGACGGGGTGCGCTACGGCTCCTTCGACGAGTTCCAGGAGGGGCTGCGCGGGTACGTCGAGCGTGACCTGAGTCGGCGTCATGATGCCCGGTACAGCCCCGACTTGGCCGTCTTCCTCGGACTCCTCTCCGTCTACGGGCAGTTGATCCGGCTCGGTGGCATCGGGCCCTGGTGGCACGGGTTCTTCAGCTATCTGGCCTCCGGGCCGCCCGGACCGCGGCTGCGGCAGCTGCTGGCGCTGTCCCGGGCCGGGATCGTCAAGTTCCTCGGCGCTGACATGACCGTCACCGCCGAGGACGGGGTGTTCCGGGCGTCCAGCGCCACCGTGCCCGGTGCGTTCGTCGAGGCGCGAGCGCTGGTCGAGGCCCGGTTGCCCGAGCCCACCGTCAGACGGGCGAGCGACCCGCTGCTGCGCGAGCTGGCCGCCGACGGCGCCGCCGAGACGGCGGACGGACTGCTGCGGGTGGACCCGGTCGACGGGCGCGTCCTCGACCGGGCCGGGCGGCCGCATCCTCGGCGCTTCGCGCTCGGCCCGTTCACCGACGGACGTACCCCCGGCGCCTTCACCCGGCCGCGCACCGGCGGGCCCGCCTTCCGGCAGAACGACGCCACCGCGCGGGCCGCACTGCGCTTCCTGGCCGAGCTCTCCTCCCGGGCGGCCGCGTGAACTCCCGCCCCACGGAACCGACTTCACCGAACCCCGACATCGAGGACCCCGCGATGAGCGTCATGGTCGACATCAGATCCGTCCACAAGAGCTTCGGCCCGCTCGACGTCCTCAAGGGCATCGACCTCCAGGTGCGCACCGGCGAGGTCACCGTCGTCCTCGGCCCGTCCGGCTCCGGCAAGTCGACGCTGCTGCGCACCATCAACCACCTGGAGAAGGTGGACCACGGCGCGATCAGCGTGGACGGCACCCTGATCGGCTACCGGCGCTCCGGCGACAGGCTGCACGAGCTGCCCGAGCGCGAGGTGCTCAGGCAGCGGACGCGGATCGGCTTCGTCTTCCAGAACTTCAACCTGTTCCCGCACCTCACCGTCGTGGAGAACGTGATCGAGGCGCCGGTGTCCGCGCTGAAGCGGCCCCGCAAGCAGGCCGTGGAGAGTGCGCGCCGGCTGCTGGAGCGGGTGGGGCTCGGCGACAAGACCGACGCCTACCCGAATCAGCTCTCCGGCGGCCAGCAGCAGCGGGTCGCCATCGCCCGGGCACTCGCCCTGGAGCCCAAGCTGCTGCTCTTCGACGAGCCGACCTCCGCGCTCGACCCCGAGCTGGTCGGTGAAGTCCTCGACGTCATACGGGACCTGGCCCACCAGGGCACCACGATGATCGTCGTCACGCACGAGATCGGGTTCGCCCGCGAGGTCGCCGACACCGTTGTCTTCATGGCCGACGGGCGGATCGTCGAACAGGGCCCACCGGCGGACGTACTGGACAACCCGCGGCACGAACGCACGCGGGCGTTTCTCTCGAAGGTGCTGTGATGCTGCATCTCTCCGCTGCCGTCGACCAACCGTCCGCCTACGACGCCGGCTCCTACGTCGAGCTGGCGCGGCTCGCCGAGCGCGGCGGACTCGACTTCGTGACCCTCGGCGACACCTTCGCCCGCCCCGGGCCCGACGCGCTCGCCGTGCTGTCCCGGGTCGCGCCCGCCACCACCCGGGTCGGCCTGGTGCCCACCGTCACCACCACGCACACCGAGCCCTTCCATGTGCAGGCCGCCGTCGCCACCCTCGACTGGGTCAGCCGGGGCCGGGCCGGCTGGCGGATCGACGTGTCGGCCACCGAGGGCGAGGCCCGCCTCTTCGGCCGCCGGCACGCGGCCCCGGGCGAGGCGCTGTGGCACGAGGCCGGTGAAGTCGCCGACGTGGCCGCGAAGTTGTGGGACAGCTGGGAGGACGACGCCGAGATACGGGACGTGCCCACCGGCCGCTTCATCGACCGGGACAAGCTGCACCACGTCGACTTCGAGGGCACCGGGTTCTCGGTGAAGGGCCCCTCGATCGTGCCGCGCCCGCCGCAGGGCCACCCGGTGCGGGTGGTCGACGCCACCGAAGGTCACGCCCGGCGCACCGCCGCCCGGTACGCCGACGTGGCCCTCGTGCGCGCCGCGAGCCCGGCTCAGGCGGCCGCCGTACGCGACCAACTCCGGGCGGAAGCCAAGGAGTTCGGGCGTGATCCCGATACCCTCCGGGTACTCGCGAGCCTCCTCGTCGACCTCGGCGACGGCGAGCACGCGGCCGAACCGGGCCACGGCGGAGGCGGCCCCCGGCAGACCGCGCAGGGCCCGCTGTACCGGGGCGGCCCGGTCGACCTCGCCGAACTCGTCGCCGCCTGGCACACGGACGGCATCGTCGACGGCTTCCACCTCACACCCGCCGAGCCCCGCCGTGACCTGGAGCGGCTCGTCAACGGCACGGTCGCGCTGCTCCAGCACCGCGGACTGTTCCGCACCTTCTACCCGGGCAGCACCCTCCGGGAGCATCTGGGCCTCGCCAGGCCGGCCAACCAGTACGCCGGCCGGTACGCCGTGACAGGGGGAGCGTCATGACCGTACGGCGTCAGCAGCAGACGTACCGGAAGCAGATGCATCTGGCGGCGCACTTTCCCGGCGTCAACAACACCACCGTATGGGCCGATCCGCGGTCGAGGTCGCAGATCGAGTTCTCGTCGTTCGAGCATCTCGCCCGCACCGCCGAACGCGGGCTGTTCGACTTCTTCTTCCTCGCCGAAGGGCTGCGGCTGCGTGAACACAAGGGCCGGATCCACGACTTGGACGTGGTCGGGCGGCCCGAGTCGCTGACCGTACTGAACGCCCTGGCCGGGGTGACCGAGCGGCTCGGGCTCGCCGCCACCGTCAACGCGACCTTCAACGAGCCGTTCGAACTCGCCCGCAGACTGGCCACGTTGGACCACCTCAGCGGCGGGCGGGCGGCCTGGAACGTGGTGACCTCCTCCGACGCCTTCACCGGCGAGAACTTCCGCCGCGGCGGCTTCCTCGACCGGGCCGATCGGTACACGCGGGCCGCCGAATTCGTCGCCGTGGCAAGGAAGTTGTGGGACTCATGGACGCCGGAGGGCGTCTCCCGGCCGGTGGCCCATCGCGGTCAGCACTTCGACATCGCGGGCGAGT
Source organism: Streptomyces sp. NPDC047081 (assembly GCF_040643775.1). Lineage (NCBI taxonomy): Bacteria > Bacillati > Actinomycetota > Actinomycetes > Kitasatosporales > Streptomycetaceae > Streptomyces > Streptomyces sp. NPDC047081. Next base: position 76,091 of record NZ_JBEYUY010000041.1, read on the forward strand.
TCACCGTCCCCCGCCCGCCGCAGGGGCACCCCGTCGTCATCCAGGCCGGAGACTCCGACGAGGGACGGGAGTTCGCCGCGGCCACCGCCGACGTCATCTTCACCCGGCAGAGTTCGCTGGAGACCGGGCGGGCCTTCTACGCCGACGTGAAGCGCCGCCTCGCGAAGTACGGGCGTACACCCGACGATCTCAAGATCATGCCCGGGGTCTCGGTCGTCCTCGGCGACAACGCGGCCGAGGCCCGGGAGCGGGCCGCCGAGATCCGGCGGCAGCAGGTCTCCCCGCAGAACGCCATCCTCGCGCTGGAGCAGATCTGGGGCGTCGACCTCTCCTCGTACGACCCGGACGGGCCCCTGCCCGAGATCGACCCGGTGGACGGGAGCGGCATCACCCAGGGCCGGACCCGGCGCGGGGACACGGTCGCGATCGCCGAGAAGTGGCGGGCGCTGTCGAAGGAGAAGGGGCTGTCGATCCGGCAGACCGTCATCGAGGCGGGCGCCCGGCAGTCCTTCGTCGGCACCCCGGAGGCGGTCGCCGCCGAACTCGCCGAGTTCGTGCGGCGCGAGGCCTGCGACGGCTTCATCCTCGTACCACACCTCACCCCGGCCGGACTCGACGAGTTCGTGGACCGGGTGGTGCCGCTGCTCCAGGAGCGCGGCGCGTTCCGTACGGAATACCGGGGGGCGACGCTGCGCTCCCATCTGGGGTTGTCCGAGCCGGTATGGAAGGGCTGATCGTATGAGTCCGGATGCGTCCGACGAGTGGAAGAAGTGGCAGGAAAAGCGCGTGGAGTCGGTCGCCGAGCCCTATGGGCCGCTCGCGCTGACCGGCACGCACTGGCTCGACGACCATCCGGGCGGGCGACTTCCGGACATCCCAGGGGTGTGGCGGGCCGACGGGGACGGTGTGGTCCTGACGGCCGACGGGGCGGACGGTCTGACGGTGGACGGGCGGCCGCTCGACGGCGAGGTGCGGTTGGCCGCCGACACCGGGGCGGTGGCCGCGGCCCGGGTCGCGGTGGGGGAGCGACGGCTGGTCGTGCTGGTGCGGGAAGGGCTTTGGGGGGTACGGGACTTCGATCCGGGGGCCGAGACGCGGCGGGCCTTCCGGGGTATCGACGCCACTCCGTACGATCCGCGCTGGTCGGTGCCGGGGCGGTTCACGCCGTACGGCGAGGACCGGACCGTGCGGGTGAGGAACCACGACGGGCGTGAGCGTGGGTTTCAGCTCGCCGGTGAGTTGGCGTTCGCTGTGGACGGGCGGGAGCTGACCCTTCAGGTCGCTGAGCAGGGCGATGTCCTGTGGGCCGTCTTCGCCGACGCGACCAGCGGTGACGGCAGTTTCCGCTTCCGGTTCCTCTATCCGGCCGCACCTGACGAAGAGGGCCGTACGACCGTCGACTTCAACCGCGCCCAGCTGCCGCCGTGCGCCTTCGCCGACCACTTCATCTGCCCCTTCCCGCCGCCCGGGAACACCCTTGGCATCGCCATCGAGGCGGGGGAGCGCAACCTGGTCTGAACCAGGGCGCAAGTGGCCAAAAAGCATGGCTCGTTCAACGGCCGACGGCCGAAAGGCGCCCTTGCGTCTACCGGTCGTTCGGCCGAATACTCCCGGGAAGCGCTTGTCAGGGGCACGGCGTGTCCGAAATCCGGACGATCAAAGCCCTGGCTGCGCCTCACGGGGCCCCGACCCCACGCGGGCCCCCCGACTTCCCCTTGGGAGGAACGAACGTGAGGATCAAGCGCACCACCCCCCGCAGCGGCATTTCGAGACGGACCCGGCTGATCGCCGTGACCACCGGACTCGTGGCCGCCGCCGCGATCGCGGTCCCCAGCGCGAACGCGTCCACCGCCACGCCCTTCAGCACGACCCAGCTGAAAAGCGCCAACGCCTCCGTACTGAAGGCCGACGTGCCGGGCACCGCCTGGGCCGTCGACAGCAAGACCAACCGTGTCGTCGTCACCGTCGACAGCACGGTCTCCCAGGCCGAGATCGCCAAGATCAAGAGCGCGGCGGGCAGCAACGCCGGTGCCCTCACCATCAAGCACACGGCCGGGCAGTTCAAGAAGCTGATCACCGGTGGTGACGCCATCTACGGCGGCGCCTACCGTTGTTCGCTCGGCTTCAACGTGCACAGCGGGAGCACGTACTACTTCCTGACCGCCGGGCACTGCGGTGAGGTCGCCTCGACCTGGTACTCCAACTCCGGGCACACCACGGTGCTGGGCACCAACGTCAGCTACAGCTTCCCGACCAACGACTTCGCGCTGGTCAAGTACACCAACACGTCGATCGCCCACCCGAGCGCGGTCGGCAGCCAGACCATCACCAGTGCGGCCACCCCGAGCGTCGGTACGACCGTGTACCGCCGGGGCTCCACCACCGGTACGCACAGCGGGCGGGTCACCGCGCTGAACGCGACCGTCAACTACGGCAGCGGTGACGTCGTCTACGGCATGATCCAGACCACGGTCTGCGCCGAGGGCGGCGACAGCGGCGGTCCGCTGTACGGCGGCACGGTCGCGTACGGTCTGACCTCCGGCGGCAGTGGCAACTGCACCTCCGGTGGTACGACCTTCTTCCAGCCGGTCACCGAGGCGCTGAGCTACTACGGCGTGAGCGTCGGCTGACGAACCTTCCGGTGGCCCCCGCGCGCAACAGGCGTGCGGGGGCTCCCTCTTGTCCGGGTTACGGAGTTACCTTCGAGGTACAGGTAGGGCACAGTCCCCTGGGGGCCGGCATGGTCGAGGAGCTGGTGGCGGCGGGAGTGACCCTCGCGTCCGCCGGCGTGGTGTACGCGATGGCCGCGGCACGGGTCGTCAAGCAGTACGAACGTGGTGTGGTGTTCCGGCTGGGCAGACTCCGTGACGAGGTGCGCGGGCCGGGGTTCACGATGATCGTGCCGTTCGTGGACCGGCTGCAGAAGGTCAACATGCAGGTCGTGACGATGCCCGTGCCCGCACAGGAGGGGATCACGCGGGACAACGTCACGGTGCGGGTCGACGCGGTTGTCTACTTCAAGGTGACCGGGCCCGCCGAAGCCGTTGTGCGGGTGGAGGACTACCGGTTCGCCGTGGCGCAGATGGCGCAGACCTCGCTTCGGTCCATCATCGGCAAGAGTGAGCTGGATGATCTTCTGTCGAATCGGGAGAAACTCAACCAGGGGCTGGAGTTGATGATCGACAGTCCGGCTGTCGAGTGGGGCGTGACGATCGATCGGGTCGAGATCAAGGACGTCTCCCTGCCCGAGACCATGAAGCGGTCGATGGCGCGGCAGGCCGAGGCGGACCGGGAGCGGCGGGCGCGGGTCATCAACGCCGACGCGGAGTTGCAGGCGTCCAAGAAGCTGGCCGAGGCGGCGCAGCAGATGGCCGATACGCCGGCCGCGCTTCAGTTGCGGCTGCTGCAGACGGTGACCGCGGTGGCTGCCGAGAAGAACTCGACGCTCGTTCTGCCGTTCCCGGTGGAGCTGTTGCGGTTCCTGGAGAAGGCGCAGCAGGCGGTGCCGGGGGTGCAGCAACCAGTACAGCAACCAGTACAGCAACCAGTGCAGCAACCGGTGCAGCAGCAACTTCCGGCGGCCGAGCCTCCGGTGGACTCCGGTTCTGAGGGGTCGAATTCAGGACAGGGCTAGACCTTACGGAGTGCGCACGCGCTACTCGGTTGCGGTGTTTGCAGTGCGAAGACGTGGGGTGACCGTGGACTGTCAAAAGGGCAGGGGCGTGCGAAGCACGTTCTACGCGCGTCCTGAAGACGCCCTTGTGTGCTCCCTGTGTGGCTCGGAATAGTAGGCGCCGTTCAACGCCTTCCGGCCCGGCGCGGTCCCCACAACCTCGCGGGCCGACCCCCCACAGGAGGACATGAGTTGAAACATCGACGCATACCCAAGCGGCGTGCGGCCCTGGCGGGTGCGGGTATCGCCGCGCTCGTTGCCGCGGGAGTGACCTTCCAGACTGCGAACGCCAGTGAGTCCGCGGACCACTCCGCGCCCGAGACGCTGTCGGCTCTGGCGGCCGGAAAGCTCGCCTCGACGCTCGGCGAGGACCTCGGTGGCGACGCGGCCGGGACGTATTACGACGCGAAGGCCAAGAGCCTTGTCGTGAACGTCCTGGACCAGGCCGCCGCCAAGACGGTCGAGGCGGCCGGCGCCAAGGCCAGAATCGTCCAGAACTCTCTTGCCGAGCTGGACGGTGCTCGTGCGACGCTGACGAAGGACGCCACCATTCCCGGGACCTCGTGGTCGACGGACCCGGTGAGCAACAAGGTCGTCGTCACCGCCGACAAGACCGTCTCCCGGGCCGAGTGGGCCAAGCTGTCCACGGTCGTCGAGGGGCTCGGCGGCAAGGCCGAACTCCAGCGCTCGAAGGGGGAGTTCAAGCCCTTCGTCGCCGGTGGTGACGCCATCTCCGGCTCGGGCGGGCGGTGTTCGCTCGGGTTCAACGTGACCAAGGGCGGGGAGCCGTACTTCCTGACCGCCGGGCACTGCACCGACGCGATCTCTACGTGGTCGGACTCCAGCGGGAACGAGATCGGGACGAACGCGGACTCGCAGTTCCCGGGCAATGACTTCGGGCTGGTCAAGTACACGGCGGAGGTGGACCATCCGAGCGCGGTCGACCTGTACGACGGGTCCTCGCAGGCCATCACGCACGCGGCCGAGGCGACGGTGGGGGAGAAGGTGACGCGCAGTGGGTCCACCACGCAGGTGCACTCCGGGACGGTCACTGGGCTGAACGCCACCGTGAACTACTCCGAGGGCACGGTGAGCGGGCTCATCCAGACCGATGTGTGCGCGGAGCCGGGGGACAGTGGCGGGTCGCTGTTCGACGGGGACGCGGCTATTGGGCTGACGTCGGGGGGCAGTGGTGACTGCACCTCCGGTGGGGAGACGTTCTTCCAGCCGGTGACCGAGGCGCTGTCGGCTACGGGGACCTCGATCGGCTGAGGCTGCTGTGCGAATGGCCCGCTCTCCTTTGTGGGGGCGGGCCTTTTGCGCGTGCCTGTCGGGGGTGGGTCGGGGTCGGGGCGGTACGGCGAACCCGCCGCCTACGGTCTTGCCGTTTCTTTGAGAGGCGGGGCCGTCCTAATGCCATGTACGCGGCGGGTTGCGCCGTACCGCCCCAACCCGCTCCCGTGCGTGGGCGGCCGCGGGACCGTGGCTCCGCAGGGTTACGGCACGTGTGTCGGCAGACGT
>NZ_JBEYUY010000042.1:0-80893 GCF_040643775.1 Streptomyces sp. NPDC047081
CTGGCGATGGGGTCGCGGGGGTTCTCCGGCGGCGTCGGATCCGCGGAGCTGGACAGCCTCACGCTCGTCTGCCCGCCGGGCGCCCGCCGCGGTCCCGCGGGGGGCGCCAGTCAGCTTCTCTTGTCCCTCCTGAACCGACCAGCCGTGGTTCGGCGTTCCCGACGAGTTCGGCCCTTGGCGCTGCGAACCCGCCCGCCGCGCGCGAGATGGGTTCCGCAGGGCTGGTCGCGGGTCTGGTGGGGCAGCCAGCCCTGCGCGACCGTCACATCACCAGGTGACGGAGTGCGGTTCGGTGTAGGCGCGCAGGCCGTCGGGGCCCATTTCACGCCCCAGTCCACTCTGCCGGAGTCCGCCGAAGGGGACTCGGTCGTCGCACGCCATGGCGTTGGCGGTGTTGATCCAGGTGGTTCCGGTGCGTAGGCCCTTGGCCAGGGCCGTGGCGCGGGTGTGGTCGCTGCTCCAGACCGAGGAGCACAGTCCGGACCAGCTGTTGTTGACCTCGCTGACGACGGCGTCCAGGTCGTCGTAGGGAAGGATCGGCAGAGCGGGGCCGAACTGTTCCTGGGAGACGATCCGCAGACCGGGGTCAGGGTCGAGGATGAGCGAGGGCCTCAGGAAATGGCCCCCGGAAGCCGCGACATCGTCGGCGAGGGTGCCCAGTTCGCGGACCTCCGCACCTGCCTCGCGCGCCTCCGTGACCATCGCGGAGACGATGTCCCGCTGCTGGGCGCTGTTGAGCGGTCCCATGGTGGTGGCCGGGTCCCATCCGGGGCCGATCCGGTGGGCGCCGACGGCTTCGGTCAACCCGGCCACCAATTCGTCGTAGCGGGACCGGTGGACGTAGACACGCTTGACCGCCATGCAGACCTGCCCCGTGGTCAGAAACGCCGCCATCGCGAGACGGCCGACGCTTTCCGGGCCGAGGTCGGCGTCGTCGAGGACGAGCGCGGGGTCGTTGCCGCCGAGTTCGAGGGTGAGCCGGGTCAGGTTCTGCGCGGCCGTCGCCATGATGCGCTTGCCGGCGGCGGTGCTCCCCGTGAAGACGATCTTGGCGACGCGGGGATCGGAGATGAGCGGGGCGACCGCGTCGTTGCTGCCGGTCACCACGTTGACGACACCAGCAGGCAGCGCTGTGGCGAACTGCTCGATCGTGCGGACGAGGGCGAGCGGGCAGGTGGGCGGCGGCTTGATGACCACGGTGTTGCCGGCCAGGAGAGCGTAGGGCAGGCTCGCGGCGAGGATGGCGATCGGCCAGTTGAACGGCACGATGATCGTGACGACCCCCATGGGGAGGGCGTGGATCTCCGATGTCAGCGGCGGGCCGTCGAAGCGCCGGGGCGGTGCGTCCAGGGAGTCGACGAGATCGAGGGCCGCTCGCCCGCGGATCCCGAAGACGTCGATCTCCATCTTGCTCTCGAAGGCGATCTTCCCGTTCTCGCGCACCAGCAGGCCCGCTCGCTCGGCCGCGGTGTCGTCGAGCGAGCCGAAGGCCTCGTCGAGCATCTCGGCACGGCGGCGGACGGGGACGGCCGACCAGCCGGGGAACGCCGCGGCGGCGGCCGCCACCGCGGACCGGGCGAGCTCCTCGGTCGCGGCGGCCGCGTGGCCGACGACCTCGTGAGGGGCGGCGGGGTTGTGGACGGCGGTGTAGTCGTCGGTGTCGACGCTCTTGCCGTCGATGAACAGGCCGGTGTGGACAGCGGCGGGGCGATCGGCGATCTCGGTCATGCGGGATCTCCTGCGGTGGGGACGGGCAGTACGGGGACCGTGAGGTGAGAATCGTGGCGGCCGCCGGTATGGACGAAGTGCGGTCCGTGGTTGACCGTCTCCTCGTGGCGGGCGTAGACGGCGGGCTTGGGGTATCGGTTGACGTCGCTGCCCTGTACGACCAGGAGAAGCCGGTCACCGGCCTCGAACCGGGTGCCGGAGGGCAGTACTTCGATGTCGAGGCGCACCGTCTCACCGGCGGCCACGGGCAGTTGCCTGCGGTGGGCGAGGACGGGCAGGTACGGGGTGGAGCGTTCGGTGTCCTGCTCGCGGTGCGAGGCACGTTGCCAGCCGACCGCCACCGGGCCGTCGTCGAACTGCGCGAAATAGGGGAAGTGGACGTGGTTTCCCTCGGCGTCGAGCTTGAACAGGGCGACGAAGACGTCCAGGTCGTCGGCCTCAGGGGCGGACATGTGGAGTGAGGCGACGGCGTGCCCGATCACCTCGGTGGGCTCGTCGAAGGTGAACTCGAACGAGGCACGGTGCGACGCGAGCCCGCTGCCGAGACTGTCGTAACTCACCGACTCCTCGGTGTCCGAGGGCTTGGGGCTCAGCGTCCCCGTTCCCGCGCGCAGGTACAGCTGCCGGTATTCCGTCTCCTCCGGAGGCCACTGTGCGGCGGTGCGGAAGTTCCCGTTGTACGAGGTCCGACGGGCCTCCATCCGGACGCGCGGCCAGTCGTGCGGGCCGGGGCCGCGGTCGTGCAGGAAGCGGTCGAAGAAGACGCGCTGTCGTTCGACGTTCGCCGGCTCGTAGTAGTAGGCCCACTTCTTGCGGCCGTGGACGTCGAGCCACTTGTGCTCGGACGAGATGCGGCGGAACCCCTCCAGGGTGCCCCGGCTGTGCAAGCCGTGGTCGGACCAGCTGGCGACCACGAAGGCGGGCACGGTGATCCGTTCGAGGTCGGCGCTCTTGGACGCCCAGAAGTCGTCGAAGAACGGGTGTGCCTCGGTCTCGGCGGCCAGGTCCTCGATCTCCGTCGTGCTCGCGCCCCAGCGCTGCTGTATGTAGGGCCAGAACGAGGTCTCCGGGATACCGCCGTGCCGGACGACCTCCCGGTAGGTGTCCGTCCAGCCCTCCCACGGATTGATCGCGGCGAGATGCGGCGGGTTCAGTTCGGCCACCCGCCACTGGGACACCGTCAGGTACGAGACCCCCGAGAGGCCGACCTTTCCGGTGCTCCATGGCCGGGTGCCGGCCCATTCGACGAGGGCGGCGTAGCGCTGCGCCTCCTCCGGCGAGCAGTAGGTCGCACGGCCCTCGGAGTACCAGGTGCCGGGGATGTCGGCGAGGACGATGGCGTACCCGTGCGGTACCCAGTACTCCGGGTCGGGGGACTCGAAGGCGGTGATCTCCGAGGTGTGTTCCGGGCGGACACCGCTGTGGGGATAGATGACACCGATGGGCGCGGGATTGTGCTTGCCGTACGGCGACCAACTGATCAGCGGGGCCGCGGGGGCGTCGTTGTCCGGGCGGTACACGTCGACGTAGACGTGCTCGCCGGGTGCGACCTCGACCGCCACGTCGCGTTCGATGAGCATGCCGGGGCGGCGCTCCAGCCGGTCCCGCGGTGGTACGCCGCCGCGGGACTCCGGGCTCGACAGGGGAGTGCGGAACAGGTACTCGGTCATGCCACCGCCTCCGCGGATTCCCCGGGCTCGGCGATGAACGGGCCGCGCATCGGGCCGCGTCGCGCGATGCCGATCCGGCGGATGCGCCCGTCGCGCAGCGTGTAGTGGATGAAGTAGTCGCCTTCGACGCTCTCGCCCCGCTTCAGCGGGCTGATGGAGAAGTCCGGGGCGTCCTCGATCGCGGTGAAGCGGGAGGTCGCCTCCAGGGCGAGCCGGTCCTCGTCGACGACGATGGCGTGTGCGGTCAGGGTCTCCCGCACCGACCGGAACATGCCGTCGTAATAGGCCGCGATGGTCTCACGGCCGCGCAGCACTCCCACCGAGGGCAACCTAAGTTCCACGTCGTCGGTGTAGAACTGGGGGAACCGTTCGGTGTTGGCGACGCTGAACGAGAGAAGGTAGTCCTGGAAGGCGCGCTTGCCAGCGGCGTCCGGGCGGATGCGGGTGGGAGCCGGGGTGACCCCGTGGTCGGCCTCCCAGGTCGCCGTGCGCAGTCCGGCGATGCGTTCGCCGGTCGGGTCGAGTTCGTAGGTGACGAAGAACTTGACGGTGGTGAACTCTCCACGGGACAAAGGGCGGAAGGCGAAGCCCGGCCGGTCCTCGGTGGCGTGGAAGTCCATGTCGATCTCAGCGGCTATGTGCGTGGCGCTCCGGGTGACGACCTGGGGTCGCATCGTCTCCCGGATCCCGTCGTGGGCTTGGTTGAGGAAGGCCAGGATCTGGTCGTGGCCCTTCAGGTCCGTGGACGAACCCGAGAAGACGGCGTCCTCGGTGAAGTAGCGCTTCACCAGGGTTTCGTCGTCGCCGGAGTTGAAGAGCTCCGCGTAGGCGGCGTGGTCGAACGGCATCAGAGCGCTCCCTCCGCACCGGCGGGGACGAGTTCGTCGGCGCCGGCCCAGCTGCCGTGGTAGCCAGGACGCAGCCGGACCGGCAGCTTCATGGTGGCGATCGGTCCCAGTTCGATCTCCTTGGCGTCGAACAGCAGGATCTCGGTGCGCATCTCGGAGACGACCCCCGCGACCTGGATGAGGAAGCCGTCCGCCTCCGCAGCCGTGTCCGAGAGGGGAACGAAGCACGGTTCCTGGAGGATCGTGCTGGGGTCGGGTGCCCTCCAGACCGTGGTGGTGCCCTTGTCGAGGTCCACGTGGGCCAGCGCGTTACGGCTCTGGCCGTCCAGCTCCATCAGCCAGCCGTGCCGGTAGTGATCCATCTGGAACCGGTCGTCGTTGCGCGGGAACTCGCCGATGAAGTCGGTGAGCGTGCGCACCTCGGAGAACCGCGTACTCGTCGAGGCCAGGTCGACGGTCCAGCGGGTGAGCTTGGCCCGCGCGCCCGCCGGGTCGAAGGGCGTGCCGTCGTAGGAGGGGAAGAACGGGAAGACGACCGAGTCGGAGACGGCGAGGTCGATGGAGACCCTGGTGCCCTCGTTGAAGGCGTTCATCACGTGCGAGGCGAACTGGTTGGGCGCGGTGAACCAGCGGAGGTCCTCGGCGCCACCGCCCCTCGGCATGACCCCCAGGAAGACGTCCTTGGTCCGGTCCCACCCGTAGTGCTGCTTGCCGGCCCTCATCTCGTCCAGGTCGCCGACCAGCGGGATCACGGGGAAGACGACGTAGTCCCGGGTGACACCGAAGTCGTGCAGCATGCAGTAGTACGGGACCTCGAACCAGGCCTCGTGCGTGATCTTCCCTTCAGGGCTGATCTCGTAGTACGCGACGTCCCGGGTCATGAGCCCCTTGGCACCGAACCCGAAGGCGATCAGCTGACCGGTCTCGGGATCCTTCTTGGGATGCGCGGTGAAGCTGACGCTCGTGAGCCCTCCCTCGAAGTCCCAGCTGCCGATCGTTTCCAGGGTCTGGGGGTTCATCGCGATCGGAGGGCTGTCCTCCTTCATGGCGAACAGTGTCCCGTTGTGCACCAGCGCGCTGGTGTTGGCCAGGCCCCGGTTGGCGTCGGCGGCCCTCGGGTCGTCGGTGGACGGGTTGCGGTACGCGCCGAACAGGGCCTCCCCGGCCTCACGCTCCAGTTCGAAGCGGGGGGTGCGTACGTAACGCCGGTTGAAGTCGACCCGGCCGTCCTTGAAGCGGAGGGACTGGACGAGTCCGTCCTCGTTGAACACGATGTCGTTCTCGACGCGTGACGGATATCGCCTGTCGGCGCCGGACTGGTAGAAGATGCCGTCGATCTCCGGAGGGATCTCGCCGACCACCTCCACATCCTCCAGCGACATTTCGAACCGACCCGGCGCGTGGAATTCCCGGCCGGCCGGGACAGGGGGGAAATGAACCACGAAAATCACTTCCTAAGGGTGTGCGAATGGGCACGGGCAATCATCGATTGCCCGCACTTTCGAGCGAAAGCGGTTCTTGCTTCCTCGTGTTTACTGGCGCGGAGGGTCGCTGAGTTGCCGGACCGCGACCTCGGCATTGCGCAGCAATAGGTCGAGAATGAGGACCGCGGCACTTTCGGGTAGGTTGCCCAGAAGCGCACGCTGACGGTCGAGTGAAATCGGGGCCAGGGATTTCACCATCGCGTCGCCCTGTGCGGTGAGCCGGTAGCGGGCCATGCTGCTGGAAGCGGCGGGCACCCTCTCCACGAGGTCGCGCTTGACCAGCCTGGACACGGACCGGCTGACACCGGCCTTGTCCACCCGGGCCCGCCGACTGAGCTGGGACACGGTCAGTGGGGCGTGGTCGAGAAGCCGGATGACCCGGAGGTCGTTGTGGCCCAGCCCGTGAGGGGCTTCCACCAGAGCGGTGGTGGTGGTCTGGATCAGCTCCGCCAGCCGGACGACCCGGACAGCGATGAGCCGGTCGAGGAGGTAGGCCTGGTCGGCGGGCTCCGCGGCATGACCAGCGCCGTCGGTGGGACGGCGAGCAGAGGCATATCGCTTGTGTGCGGCCTGCGGTGTGGTGCCGAGTACGTCTCCCAGCTGGAGCCAGGTCGCGCCGGCCGCCAGGGCCGCGGCGACGGCCTCACCGCGGGCGGCCTCCACCGCGACGGTGAAGGCGCGGAGCAGTTCCGTCTGCTCGGCGATCGCTTGCAAGGCGTCGGCCTCGGGACCGGGTGAGGCAGTACCTCGGCCTGAGCCCGGCTTCCGCGTCTCCTCCTGGCTCGTACTCATGCTGGTCCTCAGTCGAAGTAGTCGCCGTGGGTGTTGAACCCTATGTGGTGCGGCGCCTGTACGCGGCCCAGCTCGTCGAAGGTGGTCGCGTCCAGGATGAGCAGGAAGGACGAACCGGCCTTGGCGTCCAGCACGACGGACAGGACGACCCCGGAGTCCTCGCCGTCGGCGCCGGGCTTCTGGACATAGACCGGCTCTCCGGGGAAGCAGTGGTCCCGCGACCAGCGAACATCACCGCCGGTGGTGACATCGATCTTCACCAGTTCGTCGAACCAACTGCTGTCAGGTGTCCGATAGGCGGTGCCGTAGGCGAAACGGTAGTCACGCGCGTTGGCGAGCGCGTAGTTGATCCGCGGGAACTCCAGGTGCGCCTCGGAGAGCGTCTCCACCGAGACCCGGCGCCTGGACGGCCGGATCCGGTACCGACGCAGCTCGCCGTAGAAGCGCGGCTTGTGTTCCGGGTCGCGCAGGCGGTCCAGCTTCAGGGACCACACCGAGGCGGCGTCGTTCATCGCGACCACGTCGACGACGATGTCGTCACCGTCCTCGTAGGCGTTGCAGTGGTGGAAGAAGAAGAACGGCTCGCCTTCGAACCTTCCGACCACGTGTCCGCTGTGGCGGTCCACGACGATGAACTCCGTGCTGCCGTCGGGGTCCCACTTGAGGGCGTCGACGCCGCGGCCGGTGCGGGCCAGGGCCGCCGCCGAGAAGGTCATGGGCTGAGCGGTCAGCACCATGTACCGCTCCGTCATCGCGAAACTGTGCATGTACCGGGGGGTGCCGTTGGTGGGCACGCGCGCGATTTCCCGGCGCGTCGTGGTGCCGGGAGCCCAGGCGTGCACGCGGTAGGTCGGCCGCGGTCCCATGTTGGTGAAATAGGCGATCATGTCGCCGCTGTCGCGGTCGAAGTGCGGGTGGGCGACCGGGCCGAGCTGGCCGGCGACATCGGACTCCATCTTGACCTGTCCATAGGTCTCAAGGGTGTCCGGGTCGAACTCCACCGGCAGGGGGACCTCGGTCAGCGCGAGATACTTCTCGCCGATCCGGGCCACGTTGATGTTGGTGTTGTCCGTCTGCTTGGGGTCGAACATCGCCATGATGCGCTTGCCCATGATCCGACAGGGATCGGTTCCCATGGTCGCGGGTTCGCCCAGGACGCCGCGTTCGCGGATCGAGCGGTACGCGTGAGTCCGCAGGAACCGGCTGGCGTAGGCGACTTTTCCCGCACCGAACGAAAAACAATTGATCATCGCCAGACCGTCGAACCAGTGGCCCATGGATTTCGTCCCCGTCGGACTCTTCCAGTCGAGCAGAGCGGGCGTCACCCGTATCAGGCGCCCGGTCAGCCATTCCGGTACCGCACCCTCAATGGGAAGGCTGTCGTGGCGGACTTCCTCCTCCATGGTGGTGAAGCCGAGCATCCGATCCTCGCCACTCTTGGATGAAGGTTCGGCTGTCGAGGAAATTTCCGTGAGACTCACGTGATTCACCCTTCGGGATCAACGGCGCCCGCCCGCGGATAATCCGTCTCGTGGGCTTCTGGTAAGACACTGGAAACACCGTCGACAGCCACTAAAACCGGCCCCGGGTAAGGCGGTCAACACCTGGTTAACACGCAGTTCATCCGCCACTCCGGCAGGACATCAACCTGGGTTGATGTGGCTGACGGAAGCTTCTGAGCGTAATTCGCCGAGGGGCGGTCACCGGCGATGCCGTAGGCAACACGGGTGTGATGCAGGACATACTTGCGTGTGCGTGACCGGGGTGCACGTAGGCGAAAGGCTCCAGCGGTGCCGTGCAGGCGACGTTCAGATAGATGGCACGACGTGTGGCCGCCGGTGCTAGCCTGACATCAATGTGACGATATGCCCGATAGCTCTTGGTGGAGGCCGCGCGGCCGCTACCTGTCGTGCATGTGTGAGCAGGAGGCGCGGTGACGGCTGAGAAGGCTGGTTCCGTAAGCGCCGCGGAGCAAGCTGAGCGACTGCCATTCGGCGCCCGCGCGGCCGAGAGCGCGGACCGCTGGGGCGAGGAAGCGCGAAGTTCGGAGACGCTGGCCCTGGTGCTCCAGCAGGCGACGGTCTGCCTGGGGGGCGTCGGCGTGCTGGTCCATCGGTACGACCGTGCCGCCGGTCGGCTGCTCCTGGCCGCGGCCGGCGGACTTTCCCGGGCGAGCGCCGGAGCGTGGGTGGATCTCTCCGAGGAACAGGATGCCGCGCCCGCATGTGCGCTGCGGTGCGATGCCTTCGTGTATGTCCCGGGTGACAGTCTGGGCACCGGCGCGGTCGGCACGGCTGCCGTGCCCCTTCCCGGAGCCGAAGGGCCGATCGGTGTGCTGTCGGTGCTCATGGCAGAGGCGGGGGAGCCCAGTGACACGCGGCGGTCCCTGCTGCGCGCGTTGGCGAGGTGGGCCGGTGCGCGGCTCGGTGGCGATGGGCCCGGTGCGCCGTCTGGTTCAGGGCCGGTACCCCCGGCCGACCGGTCTCTCCGCATGGGCGACCTGACCGCGGCACTGGCCGAGGCCGTCACCTCCGACGAAGTGGTGAAGGCCGGCGCCACGTTCATCCTGCCGCCCTTCGGGGCCGACGGGCTGGTCTTCCTCGTTCTCGAAGGCGGCCGCCTGAACGTCGTGGGGGCTGTCGGGTATCCGCAGGAGTTCCTCAGCCTGCTCGACAGGGCGCCGCTGGCCACACATTTCTCGATCATCAAGGATGTACTGCGAACCCGTATTCCCCGGTTCGTCGAATCGCGGGCGGAGCTCGACAGAGGCTATCCGGCGATGAGACACGTGAACGAGGCGTCGCCGAAGGCGGCATGGGCGTTCCTGCCCATGATCGCCTCCGGTCGCACCATCGGCTTGTGTGTGGTGTCCTTCAGCCGGCCCCGCTCCTTCAGCGACGAGGAACGCTCTTTGCTGACGGCGTTGAGCGGGCTGTTCGGTCAGTCACTGGAGCGAGCCCGCCTGTACGACGTGGAGCACGCCCGCGCTCGGGAACTGCAGCGTGGACTGCTGCCCAGGACGCTGCCTCGCCTGCCCGCCGCCCGCGCCGCCGCCAGGTACCTGCCCGCAGGTCGGGGAGAGGAGGTGGGCGGCGACTGGTACGACCTGATTCCCCTGTCCGCCGACCGGGTGGCCGTGGTGATCGGCGACGTCATGGGGCACGGCATCGCCGAGGCGGCCACGATGGGCCGGCTGCGCACGGCCGTACGCACACTGGCCGACCTGGAGATGCCTCCCGACGAGCTGTTCAGCCGTCTCAACGACCTGGTCTCCGATCTCGGCGAGGACTTCTACGCCACCTGCCTGTACGCCGTCTTCGACCCTGTGGCCCGAACGTGCACCTACTCCCTGGCCGGGCACCCTCCACCGGTCGTCGTCCACCCCGATGGCAGTGTGCACTTTTCCGACGTGATCCCCGACCCGCCGTTGGGCGCCGCCAAGCCGCCCTTCGAGACCCACCAGTTGCAGTTGCCCGACGAGAGCCTCCTAGTCCTCTACACGGACGGGCTGGTCGAATCCCCCACCCGCGACGCCGACCAAGGACTGACCCAACTGCTGCAGGTCCTCTCCCCGGCGACAGCCGCCTCCGTCTGCTTCGAGGACGCTGACGAGAACGATGTCGGCCGACGCCTGGACGAGTTGTGTGACACGGTGGTGTCGGCTCTGCTTCCCGATCGCGATCAGACGACTGACGACGCGGCCCTCCTCATCGTCCATACAAGATGTACGGCCGCTCGTGATGTCGCCTCGCTCGACCTCCCGAACGATCCCCGGGCAGCCGGACAGGCCCGGCAATACGTCCGTGAACAGCTCGAAAGATGGGGGCTCGACGAGCTCACGCTCACAACAGAACTGCTGGTGAGCGAGCTGATCGGCAACGTCGTCCGGCATGCCACGGGTCCAATCCGCCTCTGTTTGCTGCGCAGCCGTTCCCTGACGTGCGAGGTGTACGACGGCAGCCTCACGACCCCTCGCATCCGCCACGCCAGCTACACCGACGAGGGCGGACGTGGCCTGCAGCTCGTCTCGGCCATGTCCCGGCGCTGGGGGGCCCGTTACCTCCACAACGGCAAGTGCATCTGGACGGAGCAGGATCTGCCGGTCACGCAGGTCTCCGGGTAACGCGGTCGCGCAGGCGCTCCCGCCTAATAGCCCCTGAGGTCGTCGCCTCGGTCTCTGACGGGGACGTGCTGTAGGTCTGCAGCCCGCAAGGCGTGAAATCCCACTGTGTTCTTGGGAAGGCGTCTGAAGGCTCAGCCCTTGAGGGACGTAGTGCCGGCCGGAGTACTCGACGAGTTCCTTCGGCTCGGGGATCCATCTCGAAGAGGCAGTCCAGCGTCGCGACGGTGATCTCGTTGCTGAAGCCGGGTTTGCCGTGGATCATCCTCGCCACGAACTCCAGGTCCTCCTGGCGGTCGGCCGATGCCGCGGTGTCGTAGCGCGGAGCCCGTCCGTGACCGGTGGGGGGCGGGCGGCCGTTCAGCCGAGGAGGGTGGTGAGGGCCTCCTGGAGGAGGTGCAAGGCCTCTTCGGCTTCCCAGACCGCTTCGCTGTGGCGCCAGGCGATGTAGCCGTCGGGGCGGACCAGCAGTGCTCCGGCTTCGTGGATTTCGCGGGCGCGGTGCCAGTCGTGGTAGGCGTCCTCCGTACCCTTGGCGCCCATGACGACGGTCCGCAGGAAGGGGAGATCGGCCTTGTCGGCCGCGTGCACCCATGCCTGGCCGGCCAGGCCGGTGACGAGGGAGAACTTGCCCTTCTGGGTCACGTCGAGGGTAGAGACCCTGTGTCCGCTCTCGTCGACCAACCACGCGTGCGGGATCTTGGCGCCCGGCCGGGTCGTCGCCTGCAGGTACAGCACGGGGTCGCGCTCCCAGGCCTCCTCGCCTGCCTCGGCGTCGGGGATGACGGCGCAGGATTCATAGCGCTGGTTGAGTTCGATGCCTTGGGCGTTGAACTCGGTGTTCTTCAACTCGACGGCGGCAACGAGGGCTTCGCGGGCCTCGACGCCGGCGGGGCCGGTATCGCGGATCTTCGCCAGTCCGGCCGCGACCGGGTCGGCCTGGCCCTCGGTGCGGAACGCCGCGTTGAGCGGGCCGTAGTCGACGCGGGACTGGTTGGCGCGGGCGACGATCTTCGCGCCCACCGGCACGCGCTCGTCGGAGTAGGAGTCGAGCAGCTTGGGCCCGGCCCACTTCTTGATCACGTAGGTGAGCTTCCAGGCCAGGTTGAAGGCGTCCTGCATCGACGTGTTCGAGCCGAGCCCGCTGGACGGGGGGTGACGGTGGACGGCGTCGCCCCCGCAGAAGACCCGGCCTGCGGAGTACCGGGTGGCCCAGGCCTGGTTGATCTGCCACGTGTTGACGCTCTCGATCTCGATCTCGACGTCCGGATCGCCGATCATCTCGCGGATGCGCGGCAGGACCGCCTCGTGGCTGAGATCCGGCTCCGGTCCCTCGATGTCGTACCCCCAGCCGGCGATCCACTGGTGCCAGGGGCGCACGGCCCGGAAGGTTCCCATGCCGATCTCGCCGTAGCCGGCGCCGGGGGTCATGATCCAGTGCAGAACGGCGGGTCGATGGGCGACGTATCGGGTGAGGTCGGCCTTGAAGAGGGTGTAGATGCTGCCGGCACGGCCCATGACGCCCTCGATGGGCAGGTCCAGTTCCTCCGCGATCTTGGAGCGGGCGCCGTCCGCGCCTACGAGGTAGCGGCTGCGGATGGTGTATTCGTGTCCGGTGAGCCGGTCGCGGACCGTGGAGGTGACGCCGGTTTCGTCCTGCACATGGCCGAGGTATTCGGTGCTGAAGGTGATCTCGGCGCCGCGGGCCGCGGCGTTCTTGACCAGTACCGGCTCCATGTAGGGCTGCGGGATGTCGAGCACGGGACAGGGGCTGCCCTGCAGGTAGTCGCTGAGCCGGTTTTCGCCGGTGCCCCAGGTGCGCAGCCGGGCGACCTCCTCACCGGCGAGGCCGGTGGTGAAGACGGTGTCGCCCATCAGGTTCCACGGCGTCGCGACCGAGGCTGCCTCCTGCTCCACGCCGAGGTCGCGCAGCACCTCCAGGGCACGCTGGTTGGCGATGTGCGCGCGGGGGCTGTTGGCCAGCCAGTTCCACTTGGTGACCACGCGTACCCGGACGCCGTACGTGGCCAGGGCGAGCGCGCACGTGGCGCCGGTGGGACCGGTACCGACGACGAGGACGTCGGTGTCGAACTCTTCCGTGGCGGGCGCGCCGTGCGGTGCTTGGTTCATCAGGTACTTCCCTTGCTGGTGGTGGTGTCGGTGAAGCTCCCGCGGCCCCGGCCGACGCCGGTGATTCCGGACCGCTCCAAGCGGCTCGCGTAGCCGAGTCGTTCGGCGAAGTGACTATGCGTTCTCCTTCGCCGAGTCGACCGGCTCCCGTCCACCGATGAGCACGGCCATCAGCGTCGCGGGTCTGTCACTCTTGTTGCGCCACGCGTGCCGGGTGCCGTGCTGGACGACGACGTCTCCCGCGGACAGCCGCACCTCTCCCTCGTCGAGGGCCAGCCACAGCTCGCCGTCGAGTATGACGTCGTAGTCGACGGTGGTCGTGGTGTGCATGCCCGGATTGTCCGGCTCGAACAGCTCGGCGAGCCCGGGGCTGATGCGCCCCATTTCGGCTGCGGCCGCGGCCGGATCGAAGCCCGGGTCGGCGTACACCGCGTCGGGCGGGAAGGTGACGATGATGAAGCTCGTCCCGCCCGGCTCCGGTAGCAGCGTCGGGGTGGCGACCGCGGGGTCGCTGCCCGGGTGGGTGAGTGCGGGGACTGGCGGCGTGTACCAGACCAGGGTCTGCTCGAAGCCCGGAGTCTCGGCGGCAAGCGCCGTTCTGGGCGGTTCACCGTCTTCGATGACGCGGCTCATGCCCTCGGAATTGGCTACGAGGACGCGGCGAACCTTCATGACCTACCTCCATTGGTGGGTCGGAACACTGGGGCGGAGTGGGTGACGTAGTCGGGATGACGTGGTGTCCCGTGCGAGGACTCTGGTTGTTCATCTGCGGTCCTTCGGAGCAGATGAACAGTGCAGGGAAGGGTCAGCCGCGTGGCTGATGGGCGCCGGTCATGAGTTCGGCCAGGTCGTCGGGCCGGAGGAAGGAGGGCGGCGGTGGCGGACCCCAGTTGTAACGGGCGTGCCGGCCGCTGAAGACCTCGGGCTTCCACAGGTCCTCGTCGACGATGACGTCGAGGTCGCTGTAGTACTCGGCGAAGGTCCCCGACGGGTCACGCAGGTACCAGAAGAAGTTGGATCCGACATGGTGGCGTCCCAGCCCCCACACATGGCGCGCCGGATCCGCGTCCAGCATGGCCGCGGCGCCGCGCCCGACCTCGTCCACGTCCTCGACCTGCCAGGAGCTGTGGTGCACGAACGTGACAGGGGTGTTCTGGACGAGCAGGTTGTGGTGGTCGGTGGAGCAGCGCAGGAAGGAGCCGCGGTCCTTGATGCTGTCGCTGACCTTGAAGCCGATGCCGTCGACGAAGAAGCGCATCGAGGTGGCCAGGTCGGTGGAGCCGAGGACGACGTGCCCGAGCTTGCGCGGTGCGACGGGTGCCGTTCGTGACAGGCCCTCGGCGCGGGCGTTGACGCGCAGCGGACGTCCGGGCGAGTTCGGTTCGGGGAGCGGGCCGTCGTCGTTCTGCTTGATGGGTTCGGCGATCTCGACGCGTACGGCTACGCCGCTGACCGGTTCGACCGCGCTGACGGAGGCTTCCTCGCGCCGGGCGGCGAACCCCTGGGCGTGGAGGCTCGATGCCACCTGTCCGAGGTCGTCCTGGTCGTCGGCTCCGATGGTCATCGCGACCAGGCGTCGGGTGGGGCGGCTGACCAGCCGGAGCTGCTCGCCGCCGTCGCGGGAGGCGAAACGCCCTTGGCCGAGCGGGCGCAGGCCGAACTCGGTGTAGAACTCCTCGACGGGGGCGGGGTCGGGGATGCCGAGGGTGATGTGGCGCAGGCTGTGCAGGCTCACGGCGGCCTCCTTTCCGGGACTGTGCTGGCTTGCGGGGGTGCGGGCCTGGTGCGAGGCCGCGGGCGCTGGTCAGGGCGGTTTTCGGCGGGGCCGGCCGCTTCCATGATCTCCCTGAGCCGTAGCGGACTCGGGCAGGGAGGCTGCGTCCGATGGCGGAGCGAACCCGCCCGGTGGCGAGACGGCCACAGGTGCTCGCGCACCCGGGGCGCCGGGAGGGGCCTACTCAGTCCGGCAGTAACTCCCGGACGGTGGCAGCGGCGTCGCGATCGGTCCGCCGTGTCCGACGCCGACCCGGAGCCATCGGTCAGATCTCCCCGGCGATGGGGTTGCGCAGCGTCCCGACACCGGAGATCTCGACTTCCACCACGTCGCCGGGCTGCAGGAACACCGGCGGCTCGCGGAACAGGCCGACGCCTCCCGGGGTGCCGGTCACGATGACGTCGCCGGGGGCCAGCGGTGTGAAGGTGGAGATGTAGGCGATCAGTTCCGGGATGGAGAAGATCAGGTCGGCCACGGAGGCGGACTGGCGGACCTCACCGTTCACCCGGCACACCAGGTTCAGAGCCGCGACGTCGGGCACCTCGTCCGCGGTCACCAGAGCCGGGCCGAAGCCGCCGGTGGCCGGGAAGGTCTTGCCCGTGACCCACTGGCCGGAGTGCCGCTGCCAGTCCCGGACGCTGCCGTCCTGGTAACAGGAGTAGCCCGCGATGTGAGCGAAGGCGTCCTCGGCCGGGATGCGCCGCCCGCCCTTGCCGATGACGACCGCGAGTTCGCCCTCGTAGTCGAAGGACTCGGTCTCGGTCGGCCGGATCAGCGGCTGGTCGTGGCCGACCTGGGAGTCGGCGTAGCGCGGGAAGACCGTCGGGTAGGCGTTCTCCGGACGCGAGGTCTCCTCCCTGTGCGTGCGGTAGTTGACGCCCGCACAGAGGATCTTCGCCGGGTCGGGGACCGGGGGGAGCAGTTCGACATCTGCGAGCTTCACATCGCCGGCGCTGCCCTCGGTAGCGGCCCGAACCTGCTCCAGCGCCCCGGCGGCGAGTACGGCCCTCACCGAGCCGAGTTCGGGGCTGAGCACGTCAGCGCAGTCGATGATCGCATCACTGTCCCGCGTGAGCCGCCCGAAGCTTGTACGCCCGTTGTGGCGGAAGGTGACCAGGTGCACCGCTACCTCCTGAGTGCCTCATTGCATCTGCAGGATCGTTTCTAGGGGCTAAGAGTCGATTCGTCAATGGATATGCGATTCCTATCTTGGTAGTCGTCTTTGCTAGGCTGACCGCATGACGAAGCGCGGCACAGCGGTGACCCTGAACGAGGACATCTACCGGCGCATTCGCGGGGACATCCTGGCCGGCCGGTACCGCCCGGGAGGCAAGCTCAGCCCCGCCGAGTTGTGCGAGAGGTTCGGGGTCAGCCGTGGGGTCGTCCGCGAAGCGCTGACGAAGCTGGCAGAGCAGAAGCTCGTGTCGGCGCGCGGCGGTCAGGGCTTCAGCGTGGTCACTCTGTCGCCAGAGGAACTCGCCGACCTGACGCTGGTCCGGGTCGACCTGGAGACCAGGGCGCTGCGACTGGCCGTCGAACGGGGCGATCTGTCATGGGAAAGCGAGGTCGTTTCGACTCACCACCGGCTGGCCCGTACGCCCATGCGCGAGGCGAGCGATCCGGAGCGCACCAGCGAGGAATGGGCGTTGGCCCACGCGGCGTTCCACGAGGCCCTGATCAGCGCGTGCCGGGTGCCTCTTCTGCTGGACTTCTGCCACACCCTGCGCGCGGCGACCGAGCTGTACCGGCGCTGGTCGGGACCGGCCGCCGCCAGTCTGGCGGACAAGCGCGACGTCGCCGGAGAGCACCTCGCGATCATGGAAGCCGCGGCGGGTCGGGACGCGGATCTTGCCGCCGAGCTGCTGGGCGAGCACTACCGGCGTACCCAGCAATTGCTGCTCTCGGGCGGCTTCACGCAGCCTGAGCCGCCGACGGACGCACCATCCGCGATTCGGGACTGACACCGAGGGTGGTCCCCTCGGGGCGCGAGTCGGCAGAGGAGGTGGCGCCTTCGTCCGACGGCGTCAGGCTTGGCGGCAGCCGGTGGGGCCGGGCTGAGAGAGGTGTCGATGAGGCCGCCGACGCGGCCGATCTCGTCGAAGGAACGCGGCCCTTTCGTCGGCCGCCTCGGTGAGTCCCGATGGTCAGAGATGCCTCCGCGCGGGTGCCGACAGATGCATCCTGCCGGTTGTGGCTCGCTGGTGGATGTCAGTGTCCGGTGAACCGCGGGCGTCGCTTGTCCAGAAAAGCAAGCGCACCTTCGCGCAGGTCATGCGAGGTGTGACAGCGGTCGACGGCCTGCTCCGCGAGACGACGGGCGGCCTCTGCCACCTCGCCGTCGCCCTCGGACAACCGGCGGACAGCTCGGATGGAAGCCTTGGCGGCGCGGACCGACAGCGGGGCGTTCGCCGCGATGGTCGCGGCGAGCTCGTCGACCTCCTCGCCCAGCTCTTCGGGTGCTACCACCCGGTCCACAAGCCCCAGGGCGTGCGCTTCCGAGGCAGGAAGCCGACGCCCCGTGAACAACACGTCGCTCGCCGCCGACGGCCCTACGGCCTGGATCAGAGCAGCTGTCTGCGCCAGTGGATATCCGACGCCCAGACGAGCTGCGGGAATGGCGAGGACACTTCGGGTGTCGGCGTAGCGGATGTCGGCTCCCAGGGCGAGAGCCATCCCCGCGCCGATGCAGTAGCCGTGGATGCGTGCGATGACGGGCACGGAGACCGCGGACAGCTGGGTGAACAGCGCGCCGGCTGCCCGGTCGGCCGCTTGCCGGGCTGTGGCATCCTGCCGGTCCGGGAACTCGCTGATGTCAGCGCCCGAGACGAAGGCGTCCTCGCCGGCACCGCGCAGAACGACCACCCGTACGGCCGGGTCCTCGTCCAACGTCCGCAAGGCGGCGGCCAGTTCGGTCATCATCGCCACGGACAGAGCGTTGCGCCGGGCGGGATTGCTGATCTCGACGGTGCCGACGGCGTCGCGCACCTCGGTGCGAATGCCTGAGGTCGTGTTCGCCGCGGTCATTTGGCCTCCTCGTCCGCGAAACCGCTCTGCAGAACCCTTCCGTGGAACGCGCCGGTGCCGGCGGGGCCGGTCCGGGCCTGGCCGAGCCGGGCGACGGGTGCGGCGATCCGTCTGGTTCCGTCCCGCTGGAGTACGAATACGAGCGGCGTCCTGAGGGTGCCCTTCTGATTCATTCGCGCGGCTCGGCGCTGCTGGGACCCGGTACGCCGACGACACCGTCCTCGACCAGCGCGGTGATGTGCTCGTCGTCGTAGCCCAGTTCGGCCAGAGCGGCAAAGGTGTCCGCACCCAACTCCGGCGCGTGACCTCGGGCGCGGGGCGCGCCGTCCGCCACGATGGGAGTGTTCACGATCGTCGGCTCCCCGTGCCGCTCCTCGTCATGGACGAAGAGTCCGCGGGCGGCGAACTGCTCGTCGGTGAGGATGTCGCCGATGCGGTTGACCGGGCCGCAGGGAACTCCGGCCGCACGGAGGGCCGCCATCCAGTGGGCCCGCGGGGCGGTGGTGAAACGGGCCTGGATGATCTCTGCGAGAGGCTCGCGGTGAAGGAAGCGCTCGTACTCGGTGGCGAAGCGGGAATCACCGCTCAGATCGATCTCCAGGACCGCGCAGAGCGCGTCCCAAGCCCGGTCGACCGCACCGAGGACGAGAACGTCCCCTTCCTGGCAGGTGAACGCCTCATAGGGAGCCGCCAGACGGTGAGCCGTGCCCAGCGGGGCCGGGTCGACTCCGGTCGCCACGTAGTCGGCGACCTCCCACAGCGACCAGGCGGCCACCGAGTCCGTGAGGGCGACGTCGATGTACGCTCCGCCGAATCCGGCACGCGCCCGCAACAGGGCGGCCAGGACTCCGATGGCGCCCCACATGCCGGTGCCGATGTCGGAGACGGGAAACCCGGCCTTGGCCAGTTGCCCGTCGGTCGACCCCGTGACCGACATGAGCCCGCTGTACGCCTGCGCGATCAGGTCGATGCCCTTGGAGTCACTCATCGGTCCGAACTGCCCGAAACCCGAGATCGAGCAGTAGACAAGGTCGGGACAGTCCGGACGCAGGTCCTCATAGCCCAGACCGAGCCGGCCCATGGCGCCGACACTGAAGTTCTCCACCAGGACATCGCTGCGCCGGGCCAGTGAGCGCACGATGTCGGCACCGGCGGGCGACTTCAGGTCGACGGCGAGGCTCTTCTTGTCCCGGTGGATCAGATCGAACGGCAGCGACCTGCGCTCCGCACCCATCCGCCGGGCCCTCATACGGTCGCCCAGGACCGGCTCGATCTTGAGTACGTCCGCTCCGAGGTCGGACAGGATCGTCGTGCAGTAGGGGCCGGCGAGAGCGCCTGTCACGTCGAGGACGCGGACTCCCTGCAGGAAGGCCGGGGAGGACCCGACGGCCTCCGGTGTAGTTGTCATTGGACTCTCCTTGGTCCACTGGATGAACCGATGGACTACTCACAGGACCATTGTCAAATTAGGGAGGGATTCGGGTGGCGTCAAGCGCCAGCCTGCTACTCAGTCGTGGAGCGGCTTTTGACGGGCGGCTGTGGAACTGTGAGCGGTCCCGCCTCGAGGCTTGTATGGTCCGTATCGTGAACCGGGCGATCGCAAAGCGGATCAACCTTTGGAGGGACGCAGTGAGTGAGCCGTCGGAAGGGCGGTCGGGCATGCAGTCGGTGCTCAGAGCGCTGGATGTGCTGGAGGCGGTCGCCAGGTCGCAACCTGCGGGAATCAGCGCGCTCGCGAGGTCGCTGGAGATTCCCAAGGCCACGGTGCACCGGATCCTGCGCACGCTGGGCGGAGCCGGCTGGGTGGCGCCGCAGGGCGCGCCGGGTGAGCAGCGCTGGGTGCTGACGGCCCGGGCGCTCGCGGTGGGCGCGAGCGTGATGAACCAGGAGGACCTGCGGGAGTGCGCACGCCCGGTGATGGTGGAGCTTGGGCAGAAGACCGACGAAAACATCCATCTGTCCGTGCCGGACGGTGACGCGCTCGTTCTGATCGACAAGGTCGCGTCGATGCGTCCGGTGCAGACCGTCGCGCATGTGGGGGAGCGGGTTCCGATGGTGCTGACCGCGTCGGGATGGGCGTTCCTTTCGCGTCTTCCCGAGGCGGAGCGAGCCGCGCGGGTGCCTGATTTCGTCGCGCTCGCCAATGGCGCGCATCTCACGCGGGACGAGGTTCTGTCCGAACTGATCGGTGTCGCGGCGCGTGGCTACGACATCAATCCCGGACGTTGGCGGGCGGACGTGTCCGCGATCGGCGGGGCGGTCCGCGACAGGCAGGGGCGGCCGGTGGCCTCTCTTTCGATCTCGATGCCCGGCTACCGTCTCACCGACGAGCTTCGGGAACCGTACGGGAAGCTAGTGGTCGACGCGACGGAACGGATCTCGGCCGGGCTCGCACGCCACTGATGGCCGGTCGCCTCAGCAACCAATGCCGTCCCTAATTGGCGTGCTCGCCTACGAAAATTGGACGGTCCGGATTGGCACGAGGATCCCGGCGCCGCCATGTCCCGCGTTCGACAGCACTCAAGAACTCGGCAATGCGAGAATTGTACTGATCCGGTTCTTCGAGATTCATGGCGTGGCCGGTTTGGGGATGAATCCACAGTCCCGCCTGCGGCAGCGTGCGCTTCAAGAACAGGTTGACTTCGATGACCGCGTCGTCTTCGTCGCCGACGGCCAGCAGTATCGGGACGTCGAGTTCTTTGAGTTGCTCCTCGTAGTCGTAGAGCGATGGCCGGAGGGCCTGGTAGTTCTTGAGAGTCAGCGCAGATCCCAAAGTCGAGTGTTCGGACAGGCAGCGCCGGAACTCTTCCCAACCGCGAGGGTCCTTGTTCAGCAGCTGGACTCGTGTGGCACCCATGGCAAGTCCCCGAGCTCCGGACTCCATACCCTCTTGGAGCAAACGATCCGCCCCCTCGTCCGTCTCGCACCTGAACTTTTCGCGATCTTTCTGCTGGGACCCCGAACCGCCGCTGGAGAAGACGAGCGAGAGTGTTCTGGCCGGGTATTTCATCGCGAACTGGATACCGGCATATGCGCCCATGCTCAGGCCGACGATATGTGCGCGCTCGATCCCGAGTGCGCACATGACGTTTCGAAGGTCTTCGCGGTAATGTTCGTACGCGTAGGCGTCCTTGTTCTCGGGTACGTCGGACGGGGGGTAGCCGCGGGCGTTGTAGGTGATACATCGGTAGTCCCTGCTGAACCGGCGTATCTGCGCCTCCCACGTTCGGTAGTCGGCGGCGAACTCGTGCACCCATATAATTGCCTGGCCTGAACCCGTGTCCTCGTAGTAGAGGTTCACGCCATTACTGTCGATATAGGGCATGGTTGCTCCTCCTGTTCGGCACCTACCAACCGATGTTGAGCCGACGACCGGGCAGGCTACTCGACGCCCTGAATCGCAACCATTCGTACGTTCGCCGCTCCCTCACGAAGCGTCTTGGCCCCTTGGTACACCTCCGACTCGTACCAGCGCTTGGCCGCGTCGAGGTCCTCGAACGCGAGGACCGCGAGGCGCGGCGGATGCCAGTCGCCCTCAAGGACGGTGAACGCGCCGCCGGCGACAAGGCGGCCGCCGCCCGCTGCGAGGGCTGCGGGCAGGGCGGCCCTGTACTTCTCGTACTGCTCCGGGTCAGTGATGTCTATCTCGACGACGAGGTATGCGGACATGGTCGGATCCTCTGTACTAGCCGGGTGGACTTGTGGCGTTCCTGTCGAGACCTCGGCGCCGGTTCGGCGTGGCCGCGGCCCCGGTGGCAGATGGGCGCGTCAGACGCTTCCCTCGCCACCGGAGGCATTCCTGGCTTCAGGCACCGGGGCAGACTGTCCTTGACATCCGGCACCGCGCCGATCGACCACCGCGATCCGATGAGACGAAGGGACGACGGCCGTGCCCGTGCCGCGTGTCTCGTGGGCGGGGTGAGCCTTCTTGACGTCAGTCGCCCTGGTAGCCGAAGAGGAGCTTCCTGTCGCCGATCACGAGCTTCTCGTCTCCGAAGAGCAGGACGGACCGGTCGTAGTTGGAGAACTTCGGCTCGTCCTCCATGATCTCCGCCATCGCCGCCTTGCCCTCCTCGCTCCCCACGTGGGCGAAGAAGTCCTCCTCGCTGTCCCACCAGGACATGGCGAGGCCGTCCCATTCCCCACCGAAGTTGGCCTCGCCGTCGCGCGGGCCGTTGATGGCGTCGACCACGCTCTGGTAGCCGGAGTGCAGTTGGACGTAGCGCCGCAGACCGATCGCGTCGGCGTGACCCTTGACGAGGGGGCCGTGCACGTTCTGCCAGTGGTCGATGAACTGCTCGTGGGTCAGGTGGGGCTGTCGGCTGAGGAGGTGCACCATCATCATCGCGTTTCTCCTTGCTCTGCGTTCTTGGGCTGACTGCACGGGTGGCGACCGGTGGGCTCAGTGAGCCCCGGCGGTCTGGGTGACGTTGGAGTGGAGGGTGCGCAACTGTGTGGCAAGTGCCGCGAGGTCCTCGCTGTTGGCCGCGGTGCCGAAGAGAAGGCGGTCGGGTCGGACCACCACGACGCGGGCGTCGAGCCGGGACAGCCACTCGGCGACCTGTGGGTCCTCGCCGCTGACGATCGCCGGGTCGAGGCTGGACCACAGGTCGTGGTCGGCGGCGACCGCCTGCTCGATGAGCTCGGGGTCCCCGACCAGGGCGAAACGGTATCCGATCACGTCGTCGAGCCGTCGTCCGTCGGCCAGGACAGGCTGTTCGGCCAGATGTCCGGCCGGGTAAGGCGCTTCGCCGTGGACGCCGGGACCGACCCGCGGGTGGGGGTGCCGGAAAACCGAGTCCAGTGCCAGGGTGGCGCGGTAGGTGTCGGGATCGTCGGCGATCTTGGAGGTCGCCACAGCGAGCGCGTTCGAGAGCACGGTGAAGGCGTACACGTGCGGGCGGCGCTCGGTCTCGTAGGTGTCGAGGAGGGACTCGGACCACTGGCCGTTGACGACCCCGCCGAGCTTCCAGCCGAGGTTGATGGCGTCCCGGAACCCCGAGTTCAGGCCTTCACCGAGGTCCGGCGGCATCACGTGCGCGGCATCGCCGGCGATCATCACGCGACCGTCGCGCCACCCGTTGGCGACGCGCGTGTGGAACTCGTAGACCACGACACGCACCAGGTCGGCCTGCCCCTCGTGGAGCCACGGCCGCAGCAGCTCCCAGACCTTGGCCTCACTGGTCAGTTCCTCGACCGTGTCACCGGGCATGACGCGGAACTCGAACAGGCAGAGGCCGGCCGGCAGGTTGGGGACGAAGGTGACGGCCCGTTCGGGGTGAGCCCACTGGAAGAGCCGCTCGGGGAGCTTGACCGAGTCATCCGTCAGGCGCAGGTGGACCAGCAGCCATGCTTCGTCTCCGCCCAGGTCCTCCTGCTCTGATCCGATGGCGCTGCGGACGAACGAGCGGGAACCGTCGCAGCCCACGACCCAGTCAGCCCGCACAGTGTCCTTGCCGCCCGTCTTGACGTCGGCGACCGTGAGGCTGACGCCCGTCGCGTCCTGGTCGAGGCCGGTGACCCGGCATCCCGTGCGAGTGCGCACGCCCTGGACACCGTTCTCTCGACGTACCGCGGTCTCCAGAAGCGGCTGGAGGAACGTGTAGTGGTTGGGCCACACCTGGCGGGTGTCTCCGATGTCGGGCTCACGCTTGACGACGAGGTTCCAGTCCTTGTCGAAGATGTCGTACCAGAGGGTCACCTCTTTCATGTCGGCGGCGAGTTCGTCGGCCACTCCGACAATCTGCATGAGGCGCATCGACTCCGGTACCAGCCCGCCGGCCCGGGGCAGCGGATAGATGTCGGGATGCTCCTCGATGACCAGCACGTCGATGCCCTGCCGAGCCAGGAGGTTTGCCAACGCGCCTCCGACCGGTCCGTATCCCACGACTGCGACCGTGCATGCATCCATCGCCATCCCCTTGCTTCGTTGCCTGGGAGTGTCACGTGCCTGGGGCTGCGGTCCACCAGACGTAGTCCGTCATCCAAATGTCACTCCCGCGAAATGTCAACAGATCTTCGAAAATTGACATGAAGTTCAATCATGGCCATGATGTTCGATGATCAGGAGTGCTGTGGGGTCGTCGGCTCGGTCTGCCCCCCCGGATCCGAGGTCGGCGACGCGGATAGGGCCGGATCGTGAAGCTCGCAGCCAGCTGTCTGGCCCTCGACGGGTGGGGGTGTGGCGCTGTGTGCGCTGGGCTGAAGCACGCACCGTCGTTCGAGGGGAACTCCCCCTCGCGTGGGCCGAATGCCTGTTGTAGGCGAATTGTCGAATGAGGGAGTCGAGTGGAACTCGGGCTAACCGGACGTCTGGCCATTGTGACCGGCGCGTCCAAGGGAATCGGGGCCGCGACGGCCCGGCTGCTTGCGACCGAAGGTTGCGACACGGTGCTCGTCGCACGATCAGAGGCCCAATTGAAGCGGACGGCTGACCGCATAGCAGCTGAGACGGGCCGGGCCGTGACCCCGTGGCCCGCCGACCTCTCGAAGCCGGAGGAGGCGGTCCGAGTGGCGCGGAAGTGGAGTCATGCCGACATTCTGGTCAACAACGCCGGCGCCATCCCGGGTGGGCGACTGGAGGACGTCGACGACCCAACCTGGCGCGCTGCCTGGGACCTCAAGGTCTTCGGCTACATCAACATGACTCGCCACATGTTCGCCGCCATGAGCGCACGAGGAGACGGCGTCATCGTCAACGTCCTCGGCGCCGCCGCCCAGACCCGCGACCCCACCTACATCTGCGGCGTCACCGGCAACGCCGCACTCACCGCTTTCACCATGTCGCTGGGGAGCGACAGCCACCGGCATGGCGTCAGGGTCGTCGGAGTGAGCCCCGGGCCGGTCGCGACGGAGAGGCTGACCGAACTCGGCGGGTCCGTACAGACCAGTGCGGCCCGGCCTTTCGGCCGGGCCGCAGATCCGGTCGAAATCGCTTCGGCGGTCGTGTTCTTCGGCTCGCCGGCCTCCGGCTATACGTCGGGAACCGTCCTGATGGTCGACGGCGGCCTCTCCGCACGAGCGGCCCTGTAGGGCCTTTGGCCCAGGCTGCCGTTATCGACTACATCGCCGCGGGGCGCATTTGCCGCTCGTCACCACGCACGGGATGAACTGGACGCTGCCGACGTCTGGCCGACGGGATCGACACCGCGGGTACAACTGCGATGCCGCCGACGGACCTTCGGCCCCGATGCCGCACGCATTGGCACGGTGGCCGGGGAGGCGGCCGACGACGCGCCGTCATCTCACGAAATCTCGACGACCAGCTTTCCGAAAGCCTTGCCGGCGACCATCCGCTCGGCCGCTTCGGTGATGTCGTCCAGTGGGCGGACGCTGTCGATGAGCGGCCGAACCCCCGTGGTCGCGAGCATGTTGGCCAGCAGACCCAGTTGTTCGGGGCTGCCCATGAAAGTGCCCAGCACGTCGACATCGCGCAGGAACAGATGGGGTAGCTCGGCTGAGGGGTCGAAGCCTGTGGTCGCTCCAGCCACGACTATCCGGCCACCAGGGCGCACCGAGCGCAGCGAGTGTGCCCACGTCGCCGCACCGACCGTCTCCAGGACGGCGTCCACCCGATCGCTGAGTTGTTGCCCCGTCACGATCGCGTGATGTGCGCCGAGTTCGCGCGCTCGCCGTAGCCGCTCTTCGTCACGGCTGGTCACCGTCACCTCAAGGCCGGCCGCTGTGGCGAGGAGGACGGCTGCCGTGGAGACGCCGCCGCCCGCACCCTGGATGAGTACATGTTCACCGGGGATCAATCGTGCTTTCCCGAAGAGCATGTTGAACGCGGTGAGATACGAGGTCGGCAGGCACGCGGCCTCGGCGAAGCTCAGCTCCGCCGGTTTGGGGATCAGGTTTTCGGCTGGGGCGAACACCCGATCGGCAAGCGTGCCTGGGGCGCGTTCCGAGAGAAGGAGGCCTGGAGCTACGACGGCGTGCACGATCACTTCCTGCCCATCGTCCGTCACGCCGGCCGCGTCGGTCCCGAGTACCAATGGCGGATCCACGCGGTGGCCACTCAAGCCCCGAAGTGTCCATATGTCGTGGTGGTTGAAGGACGCGGCTCTGACGTGCACCCTTGCCCAACCGGGCGTTGGCGGCGTTTCCAGATCGCGGACTTCCAGCCCCGCGAGCGGGTTGTCGACGTCGAACCGGGTGGCGACGGCGGCGCGCATGCGCTGCTCCTCTCGACTACGGCGTACTGAAGGGATTGGAGCCGTCCCCCGCTTTCGAACGCGGCCTTGATGAGCGGCGTCTCGTAGTTGTCGGCCGACAGCGGCGGCGGACACTCCGGACTTCTGGCAGGGCGAGGTGAAAAGTCCCTGTCACCCGACTAGCCAGCAGCGAAGTCACCCAAGAGGATCCTCGCGGTGCTCTCGTAGTGAAACGTCAGCGCTTCGGCCGCGGCGTCGCCGTCGCGGTCGATCACCGCGTTCAGAAGCCGACGGTGCTCGGCGGCGACATCGCGCTTCGGCTCCCGCGCACCGGACCAACGTCGGTACAGCTCGGCGCAGTCGCGCAGATTTGCCGCGATGCTGATCAGCCACTCGCTGCCGCACCCTGCCACGAGGGCACGGTGGAACTCCCCGTGCGCCAGCTCCCACTCGTCACGGATGCGCTGAGGCGAGTCCTCGGAGAACATCGGCGTACGGTCGAGCTTGTGATGCGCGGCCAGGACCGTCGACTCCCAGGAAATGTCGCCGGTGGCCACCGCGCGCCGCAGGGCCAGGGACTCGATCTCGATGCGCGTCCAGGTCAGGTCTTTGAGGCTCGGCGCGGACAAGTCGGTGACTCGGAAGCCCACACGGGGCTCGCTCAAGACCAGACGTTGTTCGGCCAGCCGCGCGAGCGCTTCACGCAGCACGCTGACACTCGCGCCGTAGCGCTCGCTGAGTGACGCGAACTTCAGCCTGGACCCTGGCTCGTAGATGCCCCCCAGGATGTCGGCACGCAAGCTGTCGAAGACGGAGTCGGCATTGGAGCGTGTTCGCGA
The DNA here is from genome assembly GCF_040643775.1 of Streptomyces sp. NPDC047081. NCBI lineage: Bacteria > Bacillati > Actinomycetota > Actinomycetes > Kitasatosporales > Streptomycetaceae > Streptomyces > Streptomyces sp. NPDC047081. Next base: position 26,563 of record NZ_JBEYUY010000042.1, read on the forward strand.
GCCGTTGGGTGCGGACTCATCGGTGGGTGTCGTACCTCTGGCCATGTGGCGATCCTAGGGGATAGTGAACAGCACTTCCAGATGTTCGAATGTTACTTGTGATTGCGAATATCGTGTGGTTGAGTGACAGAAACCATACGCTCGTCATCAGGGATCCCCATATGAAACTGGCAAACCTTGAAGGCCGAGCTGTCCTCATCGCTTCCGACGGGACAGCCCACGACATCCACGAACTCAGCGGCGCTCGGTTCGGCCCGGATCCCGCGAGCCTCTTCCCGCTCTGGGACGAGGTGTCCCAGTGGGCGGCACAGTTGGACGAACTGGCCGACGGCATCGTCGTGGACGACGCGAAGCTCGGCCCCCCGTCGCCGTTGCCTCGCCAGATCATCGCGTTCGGTCTGAACTACGCCGACCATGCCCAGGAGTCGGGCTTCGAAGCGCCGGCGGGCTTGCCACCCGTCTTCCCCAAGTTCGTGTCGAGCCTGTCGGGGCCGGTGACGACCGTCGCACTGCCGGAAGACGGCAGGATCGACTGGGAGGTCGAACTCGTCGTCGTCATCGGGCGTCCCATCGACGGCCCCATCTCAGAGCGTGACGCGTGGGATCACGTTGCCGGCGTCATGGCGGGCCAGGACATCTCGGATCGGGCCACCCAGTTCAGCACGCCGGCGCCGCAGTTCGGACTCGGCAAGTCCTTCCCCGGGTTCGCGCCGACCGGTCCGTGGATCGTCACTCCTGACGAGCTGCCCGACCGCGAAGACGTGGAGCTTGGCTGCACGTTGGACGGTACGCAGATGCAGACGGGCAGCACCAAGCAACTCCTCGTGCCGATTCCCCGCCTGCTTGCCGGCCTGTCCGGGATCATCTCCCTCTACCCGGGCGACCTGGTGTTCACCGGCACCCCCGAGGGAGTCGGGGTGGGCCGCGAGCCCCAGTTGTTCATCCAGCCGGGCCAGGAGCTCGTCACCTCGGTGGCCGGTGTCGGAGAGCTGCGGCAGCGGTTCGTCCGGCCCGAGAGCGGCCACGAGTCGGCACGCCGTGCACTGACGGCGGTGGCGTCATGAGTCTGCACGGCCTCACTCACGTGACCATCGCCGTCCCCAACCCGGACGAGACGGCTGACTACTACGACGACTTCGGCCTCACCCAGGGGCGGGGTCTGCGATTCTCCACAAGCGAGGGGGGCGAACAACTGCGCATCACGTCGGGTCCTCGCCGACGCCTGGAAGAACTGGGTGTCGGAGCCGACGATGCGGACGACGTCGCCCGGATCGCTTCGTCATTGACGGCGCTGGGATACCACCTCGACGTGTCGACCATCGACAGCCTTGCCGCCACCGACCCGGCGACAGGTATCCGCGTCCGGGTCGCGGTCGCACCACGCATCCAGCAGGAACGCGTCCCTGCGACGCCGTACAACGGTCCCGGGCGTGTGGAGCGGCTCGGCCGCGCACCCGGCGTCCTGCGAGGCGACCGGGTTCGTCCCCGCAGGCTCGGTCACGCGGTTTCCGGAACCCCGGACCTGCAAGGCACCATGCGCTTCTTCGTCGAGGGCCTGGGGTTCCAGGTCTCCGACTACATCGGTGACAAGGGTGCGTTCCTGCGCTGCAGCACCGATCACCACAACTTCCTCGCCCTCGCCGCGCCCATCAGCTACCTGCATCACACGAGCTGGCAGGTCAGCGACGTCGACGATGTCGGCCGCGGCGCCTACGCCATGCTGGAGAACAACCCGGAACGCCACGTCTGGGGTCTCGGACGGCACCACGCCGGCTCCAACTTCTTCTGGTACCTGAAGGATCCGGCAGGCAACTTCTCGGAGTACTTCGCGGACATGGACCACATCCCGGAGGACGAGCTCTGGACGCCCGAGTCCCTCGAAGGCGCCAAGGGGCTCTTCAACTGGGGACCGCCTCCGCCGCCGTCCTTCCTGGCTCCGGACGACCTCGCAGGCCTGATGACCGGTGCCCACTCGGCCTGAGCCACCCACCGGCGGAGGGACCCACGGCGCGCATCGACCCACCCCTGTCGTTCATCCGCACGGTGGTGACGGCGTGGCGGTAGCGAAAACTCCCACGAAGGTGTTGACCGGGAGCCCAGCCGCGCTGGGCCCGGCCCACCCGTGGGCGATCCGACCGGAGGGCCTTAACCCGGGTGCTCGGCCTGTGCGGCACGGTCGAGGAGGACCACGCTGGTGTGCTCGATGTGGGCCGTGAGCACCGCGACGGCGGCGTCCGCGTCCCGGGCGAGCACGGCCTGCATCAGGGCGCGATGCTCGCCGGCGATGTCCCGGTCCTCGTCGTGGCCCAACGGCCGTGACCACTGCCGATAGAGCTCGGCCGAGTCGCGGAGACCATTGGCGATCGCCCGCAGTCGGCGGTTCGTGCACCCTTCGAGCACGGTCGCGTGAAACTGCGCGTGTGCTCGGGTCCAGTCGTCGGAGAACCGAGCCGGGTCGGTGGCGTCGACCTGGGGGGTTCGCGTGAGGGCGTGATGGCGGGCGATCACCTGCGACTCCCAGCCGAGATCTCCCTGGATGACGGCCTGCCGCAGGACGAGCCCCTCGATCTCGACCCTCGCCGCGGTCAGGTCCGCCAGGTCCTCGGCCGACAGGGGCATGACCCGATAGCCCTGTTGCGGTTCGACCAGCACCAGCCCCTGCTCGGCCAGTCGGGAAAGTGCCTCGCGCAACACTCCCGTGCTCGCACCGTACCGGGCACACAGATCAGCGAATGGCATCCGGGCCCCTGGCGTCAGGCGGCCGGCCAGGATGTCTCCTCGTACGGCCGTGAACACTGCTTCGCCTCTGGTCGTCGGCGCATTCTTCTGCATGTCGAACACCATACTCAAGAGCGAAGATAGCGTCGAGTTTCGAAAATACTCTTGCTTATCTGACGAGCCAGGTGGAATGTTGAGGTGGTCTTCGGCTCCCGGAGCCGCTGCGCGAGGAAGTTCGCCGTCTGGGACGTCGGCGCTCCTACCGCACTCCAGCTGATCGCCGTGGGGTCGGGCCGACACGTCACCTCGTCTTCATCCCACTCCGACAGCCCGACCACTCGCGTCCCCCATGGATCAAGGAGGATCCAGTGGCACTGCACCGCGTCACGAAGCGCGTTGTCGGCGTGCCCCACGTATCCGGGGGACGGGGGCTGGTCGAGGTCCTCCCCTCCTCGGCCGGCCCCGCCGGGATCCGCCTAATGCGGGGGTGGCAGGCTCGGACGCGCGGTCTCCGCCCACTTCACGTGCGCTGCCCCGGCGCTGGTGGGCTCTTGCCACCGCACAGATCTCTCAGGCGACTTCGCCGGACAAGACTGCGACATCGGCGACCGGATGTGGATCCTCGAGGACTTCGACCACACCGCCCGGATCTACCGGTGGCACCGGCCCCTCTCCCGTCCGTCCTGCTCCACCGAGAACCTCGGCGCACCGACGGCGGCTTCACACAACGAAGGCCCGCGCGTCACCGGCCGAAGCCCTGAAGCGGCGAGCGAAAGGAAGATCAACAGCAATGACCTCACATACGAGCACAGTGGCGATCGTCGGCTATGGCCCGGTCGGAGCCGCCATCGCCAACGTCCTGGCACGCCGCGGGATCGACGTCGCGGTCATCGAGGAGCACGAAAACGTGTACCCGACGCCGCGCGCGGGGGGTCTCGTGCCCGAGTCGATGCGGCTGCTGCAGATCATGCGGCTCGCGGACGAACTGGTCACGGACATGCTCCCGTTCACGTTCTGGTACGACATCGTCGACAAGGACGGGAACCTCGTCCTGTCGCGCCAACCCGATGTCCCGGAGACCCACCAGGCATGGGGGCCCAACTACTCGATTCTGCAACCGCTCGTCGAGACGGCGATCCGGCGGGAGAACACGGCCCTCGGTGTGTCGGAGTTCCTCGGGCAACGAATGACCTCGCTCCGCCAGGACGCCGCGGGCGTCGACCTCGTACTGACGAGTGCGGACGGATCCGGGACGACCACGACGTTGCACGCCGACTGGGTGATCGGGGCGGACGGTTCGCGCTCCGCGGTCCGTCAGGCCATCGACTGCACTGTCGAGGACCACGGTGGCGACGAGAGCTGGCTGCTGGTCCATCTGCGGGTCACCGACGACTCCGTGTCGTTGCCCGAACGGCTCACCCAGTACGCCAACCCCGAGCGGCCGGTCAGCTACATCACCCCGCTTCCGACCAACATCAAGCTCTTCGAGTTCCGGGTCATGCCCGGCGACGATCCCGAGGAGCTCACCTCGCACGCCAAGGTCTGGGAGCTGTTGAGCCCCTGGCTGAAGGAGGGACAGGCCGAGCTGATACGGGTCGTCGTCTACACCTTCCACTCGCGCACCGCCACCGGATGGCGGGACGGCCGGGTGCTGTTGGCCGGCGACGCGGCCCACCTCATGACGCCCGATCTGGGCGAGGGGCTGAACTCCGGCTGGCGAGACGCCGCGAACCTGTGCTGGAAGCTCGCGGGCGTGGTCGACGGCGTGCTCACCGAGGAGGTCCTCGACACCTACGAGACCGAACGCCGGCCGCATGTGCGTGCGTTCACGCTGATGGCGCTCGCGCTCGCCAAGGCCACCACCACCATCGCGGAGGATCCCGACGGCTACCGGGCGACACTGACGCTCGACAGCGTCTTCACCCATCCGCGGCCGCTGGTCGGACCGGGCCTGCACGGTGAGGCCGACCTGCCCGCGGGCCTTGTCGCCGAGCAGCCGGTCCTGGCCGACGGGAGCCGTCTCGACGACGTGATCGGCTACCGGTTCGCGATCGTGGGTGACCTCGCGCTCCTGACCGAAGGCGTCCGCCGCGACCCGAAAGTGTGGGGAGCCCTCGACACGCAGTTCGTCCCCGACGACGATCCCGCGGTCCGCGCCTGGTTGGACCGACTGGGCACGCGTGCGGTCGTCGTGCGGCCGGACCGGCTGATCCTCGGCGTCGCCGAGAGCGCGGAGGACATCGCCGGAATCGCCGAAAAGCTGCGGCGGTTCGTCTCCGCCGACGCGCTCGGTTCCGCGCCGTCGGCCGACGGGCCGGCACCGCAACTCGAACGCTCCTAGTACCCGCAAGCCACCGAGTCTCCGAGGAAGAGGCAATGTCCGAACTCATCACGACCCCATCCGGCTTCGACGTCCGGGTCACCCGCGACATCGCGTATGCCGACCGCGGCGGCACCGCCCTCGAACTCGACCTATACCGGCCAGAGGTCGCGGGGGAGGTACCGACCGTCGTCTACCTGCACGGCGGCGGGTTCGCGATGGGCAGGCGGACCGACCTGCCAGAGCGACTCGTCGGGGTGGCCCAGCGCGGGGTCGCCGTGGCCAGCGCGAGTTACCGGCTGGTGGACAAGGCGATCTATCCCGCACAGCTCGAAGACGTCAGAGACGCGGTCCGCTGGGTCCGGCGGCACGGCGGGTCCCATGGGCTCGACACGACGCGGGTCGGGATCTGGGGGGCGTCCGCGGGAGCGGCCCTGGCCATGCTGACGGGCTTCGCACCGGACCCGGACGGATCGGCCGCGGACGCCTCGGTCCAGGCCGTCGTGAGCTGGTTCGGCCCGGCGGACCTCACCTTCGACGGGGAGAAGGCACAGCCCACGCCGGGCTTGCCGGTGCCCGAGTCCATCATTGAGTTCGCACAGCGCGACGGCATGGTCATGCCCCCCGACCCGACGTTCTATGCCCGTCTCGTCGGGGTCGAGAAGGAGGAGGAAGGCCAGGAGGCCCTCCTCCAGGCGAGTCCTCTCACCCATGTCAACGGCCAAGGCCCGCCCCTTCTCCTGATGCACGGGGACAGCGACGCGATGCTGAGCCTCGACCACAGCCGGTGGCTGTTCGACAAGGTGCGGGAGGACGACGGGGACGTGTCGCTCCTGATCCTCGCCGGCGCGAACCACGAGGACGAGATGTTCCACCGAGGGGACGCCCTCGGGGCCGTGGCCGCCTTCCTCCATGAGCGGCTCTCACCCGCGCGACCAACTATCCGTTGACGGAAGGAGCGGCATCGCGACGACGAGCCCTCTCCTCACGACCAGGGAGAGGCCACCATCCAGGTGCTGTCGTCGCCGAAGCTGCTCATGCTGTCGAAGGAGTTCGACGACAGGCCGTTCTGCCCTATGTAGACGTTGAAGGCGTAGTGCCGCAGATATCTGGCGGTGAAGTTGTCGGACCGGAAGGAGAATCCCTGCCCGCTGTTGCCCGGCTGCGGACAGAAGGTGGCGTCCTGCGCGAACGTCGACGTCCCGTCGTTCGCGTTCAGCCGGAGGCGGTAGGCGTAATGGCGCAGGTACGCGCCGGAGTTGTTCGCGGACTCGAACGAGACGCAGGAGGAGTCCGACAGCCCCGCCCGGACGATCCACGTCGCGTCCGCCTTGGTCGTCGACGAGGAGGACGAGGTGACGTTCGCGATCTCGGCGTATTCGTCGCTGTCGTCGTGCTTGATGTAGTCCGAGGTGCAGCACGCCGTGGTCGCCCGGAGTGAGATACGGGAACCGGGGGTGAGCGCGGTCGACGCCGCCGGGGCGGTGTAGGCGACGGAGGTTATGTTGGCCTGGACGGCGTCCTCCGTGGCGGCCGTCGGGTAGCCGGACGTCATGACGCCTTCGTAGAACGTGCCGGACGCCCCGTTGCTGTTGTCACCGCCGATGCCCAGGACGATGGCTCCCTGCTTCTTCATGGTGGCGTACCCGGTGGGGCGCACCCCGTCGTAGTACGTCGAGAGGCCACCGGTCTGGGCGTTGCCGGCGCGCATGGCCCAGTGGTTGGGCTGGCCCTTGAGCGTCGCCGTGAGGAACCGGTGGCTCACGGTCGGGTCGCCGGCGTTGTATCCGGTGTTCTGACCGGAGAACAGGTTGTTCTCCATGTCCGCCATCACCCAGGCGCCCTTGCCCGCCCCGTAGCCCCAGACCTTGATGTTGCCGAAGTAGATGGCCTCCATGGTGCCGTCGCCGTCGTCACGGTTGTCGATCTCGGCGTTGCCGTAGTCGAAGCAGCAGTTGCCGTTGTAGTGGGTGCCGTCGAGAACGGCGTACATGCCCTCGGGCTGGTCGCCGGTGGCGATGCCGTTCGTGGAGTTGTCGCGGTAGCCGGTGCCGGGGCCGACGAACACGCCGTACGCCTTGTGGCCGCCGACGGTGATGGGCTCCGCCGCTGCGGGCGCGAGGTTGTCGTTGCCGCCCGCGGCCGGGCCGGGGAACTGCCCCTTGGGGGCCTGGGTGAGGTTGTTGCCCTTCCCGGACTGGTCGTAGATGACGGTGATCACGCAACTGGTGCCGGTACAGAAGGAGTCCTGAGCGGCGGCGTCGGCGTATCCGCCCGCGCTGAGGAGCCCGATGTCCTTTGTGGCGCTGTCGGAGGCCCGACGGACCTGGTACAGCGGGCCGTTGTACGCGGCGTACAGGGCCCGGGTCGTGCTGTGCGCCGCCACGCAGGGGGTGCCACCGGAGGCGTAGATGTCGCACGGCTCCTGGGTGGCGGCCTGGGACGTGGTCGCCGTGCCGGCCAGCACGCCTGCGGTGAGCAGGCCGGCCGCACCGGTCGCTAGGAGCGCGCGACGGGCGCGGCGTATCCAGGCTCGAATGGACATGTACGGACTCCTTCACGGGGTTGGGCGAGCAGTTCGGAAGAGAGGTCGGGGGCCTGGCACAGCTGCCAGGCCCCCGACGGGCCGACGGTCTGCCTACTGGACGAGCTCCCAGTCCTGGGAACCGTCGTCGACCGCGTTCTGCAGGGTGAGCTGGGATCCGGCGGTCGCGCCGGTCAGGTACAGGCTGGTGTTCTTGACCGACTGCAGCTTGTAGAGGCCGTCGCTGGTCTTGACGAGGTTCCAGCTGCCCGTCTTGCTGTTGTCGACCCACTGGCCGATCTTCTGGCCGGCGGTCGCGCTCCCGGTCCAGATGGCCGCCGCGCGTCCGCCCGATTTGTTCAGCAGGGTCGTGCCGCCGTTGGGCTCGGTCACCAGATGCCAGTACTGGGTGTCCGCGTTCGACGCCGAGCCGGGAGCCTCCAGGCGTACGTCGGGCACGTCCGCGTTGCCGATGTTGGCGTCGTTGGTGTGGTTCCCGGTGCCGATCACCTGGTCGGTCTTGCGGTTCACCAACTGGTAGTAGGCGCCGTCCGAGTGGCCGAGGTCGACCTCGGCGAACTTGAGCGTCGAGGTGCCCTCGTTGTTGAGGATCACGATGCGGCCGGTGCCCTCGACGTACTGCAGGTTGCGGCTGTAGGCGGACGGCGAGGTCGTTTGGTACTCCTTCCAGGTGCCGTCGCTGCGTCCGCTGTCGTTGACCCAGACGCTGCCGCTGCCGGAGGCGTTGTAGACCAGACGTCCGCCGGGAAGCCTGATGAGGACCGGGTTGCCGCCGGTGGCGAACGGCCGGGAGCCGGTGTCCAGCGGCAGGCTGGTGATGCCCGTTCCCGGGGTGGTGTCGAGGTAGAACTTCAAGGGGTTGTCGGCGAGTTTGTACCTGAGGGCGGCTCCACCGCCGTAGTACTCGTAGGTGGCCATCCACTTGCCGTCCGTCGTCCGGATGACGTTGGTCATGCCGGGCCGGCCCTTGCCGATCTCCGTCTTGCCGCCGCCCATGTCCTGGGTCAGGCCTGCGACGTCTACGACGGGGTCGCTCCACGCCGTGCTCCGGCCGTCCCAGGTCTTGTGGACCAGGATCTGCCCCATCGAGTCGGTGGCGGTGTCGTTGGCGGGGTCCAGGGTGGGCACGCCGGTCGTCGCGTTGTACCCGGTGTAGTCGTTCTCGTCGGAGTAGTAGCAGACGAGCTGGCCCTTGTAGACCATCAGGTACGGCTCCCACAGGGGGTCCACCTGCTTGTTCGTGTTCGCGGCGGCGATGTTCTTCCCGATGGCTCCCGCGCTGCCGCCCTGCCAGCCGCCGGTGGCGACGACGTTGACGACCTTCCAGGTCGCGCCGTCGTCGGTGCTGGAGTACAGGGCGATGGCCAGGTCCTTGCGGTCGCCGTCGCTGGTCGGCGTCCAGTTGGGGTCGGCCGCCTTGTGCTCCTTGTAGTAGTAGTCGTCGCCGGACACGACACTGGCGAGGAGCAGGGTGCCCTGCTTGAGGTTTCCGACGTCCTGGGGAAGGACGTAGAGGTAGGGGTTGGTCCAGTTGCTCGTGTACTTCGCGTACTGGGAGTTGCTGGAGAGGTACGCGGGGGCCTTGACCTCCGACAGCGGCTGCCACGTGTCGCCGTCGTCGTCGCTCTTGTAGACCGGGATGGTCTGCCCGTCGGCGGTTCCCGTCGACGAGACGACGGTGGACTTCTCGAACGCCGCGACCAGACGACCGCTCGGCAACTGCGCTGACTTGGGGTAGATCGCGCAGTTGCCGCGGCCCTTCAGACAGGGCTCGCTGCCGAGCTGGTACAGGGTCCCGCCCGTCGGGTCGTACGCCTGCGCGCTGAACAGGGGAACCGCCAGCATCACGCACGCCGCGGCGAAGGTGCCGAGCACCTTGGCCAGTCTCTTTCTCCGCATGGTCACTCCTTCGTGGATCGATCGTTGGTCCGTCGCTTCATGCCGCCGGTGTCCCTTCGGCGGTGGCGGAGACGACGACGCGTACGTCCCAGGGGCCGAGGTCCAGCGCTGAGCCCGACGGGATGGCGGTGCCCGTGAGGGCGTCGGAGAGGTCCACCGGTGCGAAGGCGCTCGTCGGCTCCCAGCTCCAGTTGTGGACGATGTGGACGCGGCGGCCGTCGGGGGAGGTGCCGGTGGTTGCGGTGACGGACGGGGGGAGGTCACGCCACCCGCTGAGCGCGGCCGGGGTCAGCCACTCGGCGAGCGCGCGGGCGAGGTCGCGACCCGGTACGGTGCCCACACAGGTGACCCGGCCCTCACCGTGGCGGCGGGTGGTGACGGCAGGCCAGCGGCCGAAGTGAGGGTCGTCGTAGGTGGCGAGGACGTCGGCGTCGACGACCGTGAGGCTTTCGATCCACTGGATCGCCGTCGCGTCCGCGGGCAACTCGAGCGGGCCGCCCGGCGTGGCACGGACGGGGATGTCGCGCACCAGGTTGCTGAATTCGTCGTACGTCACCCCCGCGGCGTCGGCCAGGCGGCCGGGGGCCGTGTCGAGCCGTGCCCGTGCCTCGTGGTCGGCGTACCCGGTGCGCGGGCCGAGGACCAGGTGGCCCCCCGCGTGGGCGTAGGCGGCGAGCCGATCGAGCGTGGCGTCATCGGCGACGTACAGCGCCGGGACCACCAGGACCGGGTGGTGGAGCGCCGTCTCCTCGGGTGTCATAGCCTCCAGCTGCCGGGCATGGATGATGCGCACCTGGCGACCCGCGTCGAACGCGCCGCGGTAGAAGGGGTCGAGGATGCGGTGGTAGGCGGCGGGGTCCGGCGCGCCGTCCGGCTTGGACAGCGGCGGGTACTTCTGCATCAGCCACTTGCTGGGCGTCGAGTAGACCATGGTGATGTCGGCGTCCGGCTCGATCCCGGCGACCAACGCGCCCGCCGTGTCGAACTCCTCGCCCAGACAGGCTAGTTCGGCGTAGGTACGGCCGGGGCGACCGCCGTGGGGGAGAACGCCGCCCCAGTAGGTCTCGGCGCCGAAGCGCAGGGTCTGCCACTGCCAGTACTCGATCATCCGCGCGCCGCGCGCGACATGCGCCCAGGCCGCCTGGCGCCACTGTCCGTCGTAGCCGGGGCGGTTGTCCCAGGCGAAGCCGATGGAGTTCGCGTTGGTCTCGGTCACCAGGAACGGCTCCTGGCGGGAGGAGAACATCCAGTCGGCGGTCTGGTACATCGACCAGACGCCGGTGGTCTTCCAGACCTGTTCGTGGTCGTCGGGTGTCGGATCGGGGAGCAGCAGGCCGTCCTGCATGTCGTAGTACGGGTTGCCGGACGCGATGTCGAGCCGGGTGGACAGCTCGTCGTCCGCCACGCCCTGGCGGGTGTAGGAGATGCAGGTGGTGACGAACTGCCCGTTCTGCGCGTACTCACGGACGATGTCCGCCTGCCAGCCGATGAACTCGGTGACCTGACGGGCCTGGAACTCCCGCCAGGCGACGTCGTATTGAGGCTGTTCGTTGCCGTCCGGGGTCCACAGGTCGGCCCAGGTGGACAGTCGGTGGGACCAATAGACCAGTCCCCACTCGCGGTTGAGGGTCTCGACGTCGCCGTACTTCGCGCGCAGGTGGTCGACGAAGCGCTGGAAGACGCCGTGGTTGTGGAAGAGGTGGAGGCCGGGTTCGTTGTCGACCTGCCAGCCGATGACGGCCGGGTGGTCGGCGTACCGGGCGGCGATCTTCCGGATGATCCGCTCGGCGTGGAAGCGGAAGGCGGGGTGGGTGAAGTCCACCTCCTGGCGGGCGCCCCAGCCGATGAGCTCGCCGGTGCGCCGTTCGCCGGTGATCTCGGGGTACTGGCGGGCGAGCCACGGGGGGACGGCGTACGTGGGGGTCCCGAGGACGACCGAGATGCCCCGCTCGTGGGCGCCGTCGAGGACGGGCTGGAGCCAGTCGAGGTCGAAGCGGCCGTTCTCCGGCTCCCAGGTCGACCAGACGGACTCGCCGACCCGGATCACGGTGAAGTGCGCGTCGGCCATGAGGTCGAGGTCGGTCTTCAGCCGTTCGTCGGGCCGCAGGTCGGGGTCGTAAGCCGGTGTGTACTCGTGGTAATAGGCAGCACCGAACAGGACGCGGGCGGGCAGATCCGCCATGAAGGGAACCTCCAGGAAGGTAGGGGGAGTTACTGCTTGACGCTGCCGGTCGCCAGGCCGCTCTGCCAGTAGCGCTGCAAGAGGAGGAAGGCCACGACGAGGGGGATCACCGAGATCAGGGAACCGGTCACGACGAGGGGGAGCATGTCGCCGCTCGCGCCCGCACCGCCGTTCTGGGCCTGGGCGGCCCAGGAGGAGAGGCCGACCGTGACGGGGTACAGCTTGGGGTCGTTGAGCATGATCAGTGGCAGGAAGTAGTTGTTCCAGGTCGCCACGAGCGTGAAGAGCAGGACGGTGACCAGGCCCGGGCCCAGCAGCCGGAGCGCCACCCGGAAGAAAATCCGCGCCTCCCCAGCCCCGTCGATCCGTGCGGCCTCCAGCAGACTGTCCGGGACGGCGTCCTCTGCGTAGACGCGCATGAGGTAGAGGCCGAAGGGGTTGACCAGGGAGGGCAGGATGACTGCCCAAGGGGTGTTGACCAGGCCGACCTTGGCGAACAGGAGATAGGTCGGGATCGCCAGCGCGGTCGCCGGGACCATGATGGCGCCGAGGACGAGGTTGAAGGCGAACCGGTCGCCGCGGAAGCTGAACTTGGCGAAGCCGTACCCGGCGGCCGCCGCGAGCAGCGCGGCGCCGAAGGCGCTGACGCCCGCGTACATGACCGTGTTGAGCAGCCAGTGCACGAAGACGCCGTCGTCCTGGGTGAAGGTCTCCTTGATGTTCGTCAGCAGTTGCGGGGTGTGCGAGAACCACAGGCCGAAGCTGTTGAACAGGTCCTGGGTGTTCTTCGTCGAGGCGATGAGCAGCCAGAACAGGGGGAGCAGGAAGTAGGCGAGGGCGGCCAGCATGGCGATGGTGAGGGGAGTGCTGCGGCGGGCCCTGGTGCCGCGCCTCGGCGACGGTACGGGAGGAGCCGGCTCGGCCGCCGTCACGACCGTGTCCGGGGGAGTGGTGGTCGTCATCATGGGGTCCTCCTGCGGTTCGCGGTGAGCAGGACGGCGTAGGAGGCGGCCACGATGACGAGGCCGAGGAGGAAGGAGACGGTGGCCGCGTAGTTGACCTGCTGGCCGGTGAAGGCGAGGGAGTAGGCGTAGAGGTTGGCGGTGTAGGAGCTGGAGATGACGTCGGGGGCGATGCTCATGAGCAGCTTCGGCTCGTTGAAGAGTTGGAAGCTGCCGATGACGGAGAACAGCAGGGTCAGCAGCAACGCGGGCCGCAGCGCCGGGAGTTTGATCGACCAGGCGATGCGCCAGGCGCCGGCGCCGTCCATCGCGGCGGCCTCGTACAGCTCCTGGGGGACGGTACGGAGGGCCGCGTACAGGATGATCATGTTGTAGCCGACGAACTCCCAGGTCACGATGTTCGCCAGGCTGCCGAGCATCCAGCCGTCGGTGAGGAAGTGCGGGGCGGGCAGGTTGAGTTGGCGGCTCAGCTGGGCGAAGGGGCCGAAGTCCGGCCCGTACAGGTAGCCCCACATCAGCGCGGCCACGACGCTCGGCACCGCGTAGGGGACGAAGATGCCGAGCCGGATCACGCGGGCCAGCCGCAGCAGGCCGCTGTCGAGGGCGAGGGCGCACGCCAGGGCCAGGAGCAGCATCAGCGGGACCTGGATGACGAAGAAGAGGGCCACGCGGGCGACGCCGTGCAGGAGTTGGGAGTCGCCGAGGGCCTGGACGTAGTTGTCCAGCCCGACGAAGACGGTGCCGCCGATGAGCCGCTCCTGGTAGAGGCTGAGGTAGGCGGCGTAACCGAGCGGGGCGAGGAAGAGCAGGAGGAAGAGGATCAGGAACGGGGCGACGAAGAGGGGACCCGCCCGGTTCGGCCTGCGCGGGTGAACGGCCGCCATTTCAGGCCCCCTTGACGGTGAAGCCCTGGCCCTTGGCGTACGTCGTGATCCGCTTCTGCCAGGTGGCGAGCGCGGCCACGGTGTCCGACCTGTCGGCGAGGGACTTGCCGACGGTCTCGGTCCAGTCCGTGGCCACCTGGTCCAGGAAGGGCGGCCACTGGAAGGAGGTGGGGACGGTGTCGCTGATGTCGGCGAAGACCTGGTTGACCTTCTGGCCCCCGTAGAACGCCGGCGCGTCGCCGGTGAAACTCGTGTCCGAGAGCAGGGACTTGGTCGCCGGGAAGAAGAACTGCTTGGTGGCGAACATCTTCGCGCTCGCCGGGTCGCTGTTGAGGAACTGGGCGAACAGGGCCGCCGCGATCGCGTTCTTGGTGGACTTGATGACCGCGGTCGTGGACCCGCCCCAGTTGCCCGAAGTCGGCTTGGCGGCGTCCCACTGCGGCAGCGGCGCCGCCCGCCACTTGCCCGCGGTCGACTTGGCCGAGCCGGACAGGAACGCCGGGCCCCAGGCCGCGGTGATCCAGGTGGCGTACTTGCCCTTGTTGAACCCGGCGTACCACCCGTCGGTGAAGTCGGGGTCGGTGCTGATGACGCCCTCCTTGGCGAGCCCGCCCCAGAAGGCGCCGAGCTTCTTGGAGGCCGTGTCGTCGACGTTGACGGAAAGGTTGCTCGTTCCCGAAACGGCGTACGGCTTGGTGCCCGCCTGCCACAGCAGTCCGTGCCAGGCGGCGGCTTCGTTTGCGGCGAGGTTGGTCAGGTAGACGTTCGGATCGGCCTTGTGGAGTGCGCGGGCCGCCGTCGCGAACTCGTCCCAGGTCGTGGGCACTTGGATGCCGTGCTTGTCGAAGATGTCCTTGCGGTAGAGCATGCCCATGGGCCCGGTGTCCTGGGGGACCGCCCAGATCTGGCCGTTGGATCCGCTGACCTGCGCCCATGTCCAGTCGACGAAGCCGTCCTTGAGCGCCGTCGCGCCGTAGGGGGCCAGGTTCAGCAGACTGTTGGTGATGGTGAAGGTCGGCACCGCCTGGTATTCGATCTGCGCCAGGTCCGGCGCACCGCTGCCGGCCTTCAGAGCGGTGCGCAACTTCGTGTAGTGGGCCACGCCCTGGCCGGCGTTGACGACCTTGACCTTGATGGCCGGGTACTTCTTCTCGAAGAGGGCGACCTCCTGCTCGATGTTCGGGACCCAGGTCCAGAACGTCAGCTCGGTCGGCGTCTTCATCGCCTTGTCGATGTCGGCCTGGCTGACCGGCGTGGCGGATGCGGACGAGCCGCCTGATCCGCTGCCGCCGCACGCGGCGAGCGCCGCACCGAGTGATGCGGCTCCCGTCGCGGTGAGGAAGCCACGGCGGCTCAGGGAGGCAGGGGAGGAACCGGTGAGGAATCTGGGCATGGTGAACTCCGCGGAAGCGCGTAGGGGTTGGGGAAGCGGTGCTGCGGTGCTGGGCGGGCGCCAGGAGCGGTATGTGGGTATGGGGCCCGGACGAGACCGGACGGGAGCGAGCGGCTACCGGCGCGGCTAAGGGTCGAGTACGCAGCGTTCGCCGACTGGAGAGGGTTCGTGCTCGTGACGACCGGGGTAGCGGCGGAAGCCGCTGAGTTGGTGATCGGCTTCAGGGGGACGCCCAGGAGGTGGTGCTGGTGGTCCGGGTGAGAGGCTCGCGGGGGTGGGCGGGCCTTTCATCGTGGTCGGGGGCGGTGTATGAGCCCTCAGAGCGAGACTCGCGGGTGCTCCGGGGTCGTCCGGTGCGGCGGGGGTGCGGTCGATGCGCGGACGACGAGTTCTACGGGCAGGTCCTGGGCGGGGATCGGGTCCGCGTCCGGGTTCTCGATGGCGTGCACGAGACGCTTGAAGCCGTCCTGCACCATGGCGTCGAAGGGCTGCCGCACGGTTGTCAGGGGAGGAGACATGTAGGCGGCGACCGGGATGTCGTCGAGACCGACCACACTGACGTCCTCCGGTACCCGCCGGCCGGCTTCCAGCAGTGCGCGGATCAAACCGATGGCCATGTCGTCGTTGGCGGCGAAGACGGCTGTCACGGTGTCGTCCGCGGCCAGACGACGCCCGGCCGCATAGCCGGACGAGGCCGACCAGTCACCCGTGATGACGGGCGGCTCGCGTCTGCCGTGTTCGGCCAGCGTCGCTCGCCATCCCTCAAGACGGTCCCTGGCGGCATACCAGCGTGCGGGCCCGGCGAGGTGGTGGACGGTCGTGTGTCCCAGTTCGAGCAGATGCTCGGTGACCGCCCGTGCCAGTCGGTCGGCGACGATCCCGGCGGTCACCACCCGGGGAGCGGTGAACGGCGGGGGCGCGCCGAGGACCAGGACCGGCACATCCGTGCGGAGGGAGAGATCCGCGTCGCCCTCCTCCTCGATCGGCTCGGAGATGACGATGCCGTCCACGCCCTGATCGAGGAGCGAGTCCACGGCACCGGCGATGCCCGAGGCGTCACCTTCCATCGTGTTGACCACCCGAAGCGCGTAACCGGTGTCGCGCACGGCACGCTCGACGCCCATCAACAGGGTGGCCGGTCCGTACAGAGCCGTTCCGAGCGTCACGACACCGATGGACCGGGTCCGGCCCGAAGCCAGTGCCCTGGCGGCGTGGTTCAGCCGGTAACCGAGCTCTTCGGCGGCGTCGAGGACACGCCGGCGCACGCCCTCGGAGACGTACGGCTCACCGTTCATGACCCGCGACACCGTCTTCTGCGAGACGCCCGCTACACGCGCCACGTCGACGCTGCGCGGCGCGGCCCTCGGGCTGCGGCCTGCCAGTCGTGCCATGCGCGTCTCCTCAGGGTCGGTGGTCCAAGCGCGCAAGTCGGAATGTCTGCGCAGTCATGACAGCGCAGACATATTTATGGGCTCGCACAAGGCTGCGCGTCAAGGGGTGGCGCAACATCTCTGAAACACGAGTGTCGGCACGGGTCTCAGATCGTCGAGATGTGGATGGGCCCGTCGTGCACGGCGGTGTGGAAAGTTGTTCGCAATTTAGCTTGCTTGATCCATTGACGCTCTCCGTTCATGCCTCTACTTTCTGACCGATCCCACGAACGATGTTCGTAGTATCGAACGATCGCTTGTGGACAGGTAGGAGATGTCATGCCCGCGGTTCTCGCCACCACCGCGTTGGGGCGCGGCGACGCAACTTTCCGTGTGACGAGCTGACCGACAGGGACGTCACCGCCGTCTGGCTGAGCGCTCGTGGCATGAGCGGCTACGTCAGCACACCCCGCCTCCGCACCGGCCCCGGTTCGGCTGACGCCGTACCGGTACCAAACCCCCTCGTACCCACCCGCTGTTCTGTGCGCTCGGTCGCTCCCTCCGGAAGGAACCCGATGTCCCTCCAGCAGTTCGCCCCCTGGTCAAGACGCCTGGGCAGAGCCGTCCTCATCCGAGCCGCGGTGCTCGCGACGGCCGCCGGTGCTCTGGTCGGCCTCCAGCACCAGCAGGCCACCGAGCTCGACAGGACGGAACCGGTCGCGGTGACGTCCAACCAGATCGCGGTGCCCTCGGCCCCGATGGGCTGGGCGTCCTGGAACAGCTTCGCCGCGAAGATCGACTACAACGTGATCAAGGCCCAGGTCGACGCGTTCGTCGCGGCCGGAATGCCGGCGGCCGGCTACAAGTACATCAACATCGACGAGGGCTGGTGGCAGGGCACCCGGGACAGTGCCGGGAACATCACCGTCGACGAGTCCGAGTGGCCGGGCGGCATGAAGGCCATCGCCGACTACATCCACAGCAAGGGGCTCAAGGCGGGCATCTACACCGACGCCGGTAAGAACGGCTGCGGCTACTACTACCCGACCGGCCGCCCCGCCGCCGCGAACACCGGCAGTGAGGGCCACTACGACCAGGACATGCTCCAGTTCTCCCAGTGGGGCTTCGACTACGTCAAGGTCGACTGGTGCGGCGGCGACAAGGAGGGCCTCGACGCGACGTCGACCTTCCAGGCCATCAGCGACTCGGTCGCCAAGGCGGCTGCCTCCACGGGCAGGCCTCTGACCTTGTCCGTCTGCAACTGGGGCAGGCAGAACCCGTGGAACTGGGGCGCCGGCATGGCGTCCCTGTGGCGTACCAACGACGACATCATCCTTTACGGCAACAACCCGTCGTGGACGAACCTGCTCACCAACTTCGACAGGAACGTACATCCCTCGGCGCAGCACACCGGCTACTACAACGACCCGGACATGCTGATGGTCGGCATGGACGGCTTCACCGCCGCCCAGAACCGCAGCCACATGAACTTGTGGGCGATCTCCGGGGCCCCGCTCCTCGCCGGCAACAACATGAGCACGATGAGCACGCAGACGCGCGACATCCTCACCAACCCCGAGGTCATCGCGGTCGACCAGGACGCTCGCGGCCTCCAGGGCGTCAAGGTCGCCGAGGACACCACCGGGCTGCAGGTCTACGGCAAGGTCCTGTCCGGCACCGGCAACCGTGCCGTCGTCCTGCTCAACCGCACCTCCAGCGCGCAGAACATGACCGCGCGGTGGTCCGACCTGGGCCTGACCAACGCGTCGGCCACGGTCCGCGACCCGTGGGCCCGCTCCAACGTGGGCAGCTTCGGCACCAGTTACACCGTCTCCGTCCCGGCCAAGGACTCGGTGCTGCTCACGGTCACCGGCGGCACCGAGGCGGCTAGCTCGTCGTACGAGGCCGAGGCCAGCGCCAACACCAAGAGCGGCTCCGCGGCCAACGCGACCTGCGCGGACTGCTCCGGCGGCACGAAGGTCGGCAGCGTGGGCAACGGCGCCGCCAACACCCTCCGCTTCAACAACGTCGTCGCCGGCGCCACGGGCACCAAGGTCGTCGACATCGCCTACACCAACGGCGGCACCGCGGCCCGTACGGCCCGCCTCCAGGTCAACGGACAACAGGCCACCACGGTCTCCTTCCCGCCCACCGGCTCGTGGACCACGCCCGGCACCGTGTCGGTCGAGGTCTCCCTCGCCAAGGGCTCGACGAACGCGCTGACGTTCTCCAACTCCTCAGCCTGGGCACCGGACTTCGACGCCATCCAGGTCCGCCCACTGCCCGGCGCGAACGGCACCCAATTGGTCGGCGGCCAGTCGAACCGCTGCCTCGACGTCAACAACAACACCATCACCAACGGCACCGACGCACAGCTGTGGGACTGCAACGGCGGTGAGAACCAGTCGTGGACCAACGTCACGGCCCGCAAGCAGTTCGTGGTCTACGGCAACAAGTGCCTGGACGCGTACGGCGCCGGCAAGACGGACGGCACCCGGGTCGTCATCTGGGACTGCAACGGTCAGACCAACCAGCAGTGGAACGTCAACGCGGACGGCACCATCACCAACGTGAACGCCGGCCTCTGCCTGAGCCCCACGGGCGCGGGAACCGCCAACGGCACCAAGCTGGTCCTGTCGACCTGCAACGGCGCAAGCAGCCAGAAGTGGGCCCTGCCGTAGTCCGCGCGACGGAGTGACAGCACAAGGGGCCCGATTCCAAGGACGGGATCGGGCTTCTCGTCATCTGTGCGTTCGGTCTCATGCGGCCGGGCTGGAGCCGTTCGGCATGCGGTTGATCGGCCGCACGTCCGCCACGACCGGCACGGCCGCCAGTCAGTTTTGTACAGCCCGCGCGATTTCTTCCGCTGCCTTCCGAACCCGCTCGACGGACTCCCTCACGATGCCTTCGCGGTACGTGATGACATTGATACAGGTCGGCGAGGCCTGGCCCGCCAGTGGCAACGGGACGGACAGTCCGTAGGCCCCCGGTTCCACCTCGCCGTGCGTGATGGCGTACCCGTCACGCCGGGCACGGACCACGGCCTCGGTGTCGGTGGGGGAGGGCGCCCGGAGGGAGGACAGTGCGTGGCCGGCCGCCCCCCGATGCAGTGGGTGCCTGCTGCCCTCACGGAAGGCCAGGTGATAATCGACCGACTGCGGGGTGACCACCGCGATGGCCACCGCCTCGTCGAGCTCGGCGACGAGCAGGGCGACCGTCGAGCCGAGCTCGTCCGCCAGGCGCCGCAGTACCGGAAGGGCCGCATCCCGCAGCACGGTCTGGTAATTGCGGGCCAGCGCGACTGTGCCCGCTCCGGCACGGTAGCGTCCGTCCGCGCCGCGAGTGATCAGATGGAAGTCCACCAACGTGCCGAGCAGCCGGTAGGCGATGGTCCGATGGGCTCCGAGCCGCTCGGAGATCTCCTGGACGCTCAGGCCTTCCGGCGCATCCGTGATCATCTGCAGAGCCGTCAGGCCACGGGCCAGGGTCTGGGATCCACTGTTCCGTATGGGCGTCCGCTCCCCGCCGGGCTCCTTGATCATGCCGTCAGTTTATCCGCGGTCCGTCCGCGCCGGTCCGCGGATCTCCGATGGCCGAGCGGCGGGCACGGCATCCCTGAGCGGAACGGATCCTGCACCGGGGGTGCGACCGTGAGCTCGCTCGCCAAGCGGACTGCCGCTCGCCTCTCACGGTTGCCGGGACGACACCCGCTTCGACTCGCACGGCATCTTCCCGATCGCGGTGCACCGACGTCGGCCGACCGCGGCCCGGGGACGTTCACGCCGTGGCGGAAGCGCCTGCGGCGCCCGACGCCAGGTCCAGGGCGATGTCGGTGATCATGTCCTCCTGGCCGCCGACCATGCCCCGTCGTCCCACCTCCACCAGCACGGAACGGGTGTCCAGTCCGTAGCGGGCGGCGGCGGTCTCGGCGTGCCGCAGGAAGCTGGAGTAGACGCCCGCGTAGCCGAGGGTGAGGGTCTCGCGGTCGACCTGGACCGGGCGGTCCTGCAGCGGTCGTACGAGATCGTCGGCCGCGTCCATCAGGGCGAACAGGTCGCAGCCGTGCTCCCAGCCCATCAGGTCGGCGACCGCGATGAACGCCTCCAGCGGGCAGTTGCCCGCGCCGGCTCCCTGGCCGGCGAGGGAGGCGTCGACGCGGGTGACGCCGTTCTCGACGGCTACGACCGTGTTGGCGACGCCGAGGGCGAGGTTGTGGTGGGCGTGGATGCCCAACTCCGTTGCCGGATCGAGGACTTCGCGATAGGCGCGGAAGCGGTCGCGGACGCCGTCCATCGTCAGCCGGCCGCCCGAGTCGGTGACGTACACGCAGTGGGCGCCGTATGACTCCATCAGCTTGGCCTGGCGGGCCAGTTCGGCCGGTTCCGCCATGTGGGACATCATCAGGAACCCGGCGACGTCCATGCCCAACTCTCGGGCGGCGGCGATGTGTTGGGCCGATATGTCGGCCTCGGTGCAGTGCGTCGCCACCCGCACCGAGCGGACGCCGAGGGAGTGCGCCTGCTTCAGGTCGTGCACCGTGCCGATGCCGGGCAGCAGCAGGGTGGTGGGCACGGCGTGCCGGACGGCGCCGACGACGGCCTCGATCCACTCCCAGTCGGTGTGGGCGCCGACGCCGTAGGTGATGCTGGATCCGGCCAGGCCGTCGCCGTGGGCGATCTCGATCGCGGCCACCCCGGCGGCGTCCAGGGCGGCGGCGATGGCGCGGGCCTGCTCGACGGTGTAGCGGTGCCGGACGGCGTGCATACCGTCCCGCAGGGTCACGTCCTGGACGTAGAGGGTCGGGGGCACGCGGTCGGGAAGTCCGCCTTCGGTCGTGGTCACAGCGACGCCACCTCCTGGGGGCGGTACGAGGCGATGCGCTCGGCGGTGCGCAGCGCGGCCGACGTCATGATGTCGAGGTTGCCGGCGTAGGCGGGCAGGTAGTGGGCGGCGCCCTCCACTTCGAGGAACACCGACACGCGGACCGCCTCACCCCCGATGTCGGAGGCCGGAAGCAGGTGCCGCATCGGATCGTCGGCGCGGACGCGGTCGAACTGGACCTTCTGCTTGAGCCGGTAGCCAGGCACGTACGTCTGGACCCGGGCGACCATCTCCTCGATCGAGGCCTCGACGGCCGCGTCGTCGCAGGAGCCGACCAGGCAGTACACCGTGTCCCGCATGATCAGCGGCGGTTCCGCCGGGTTGAGGACGATGATCGCCTTGCCGTGGGCCGCGCCGCCGACCTTCGAGATCGCGGACGACGTCGTCTCGGTGAACTCGTCGATGTTGGCCCTGGTGCCCGGCCCGGCCGAGCGTGAGGAGATGGAGGCCACGATCTCGCCGTAGTGGACGGGCGTGACAGCGGAGACCGCCGCGACGATCGGGATGGTGGCCTGGCCGCCGCAGGTGACCATGTTGACGTTGGGCGCGCCGAGGTGCTCGTCGAGGTTGACCGGCGGCACCACGTACGGGCCGAGCGCGGCCGGGGTGAGGTCGACGACCGTGCGGCCGAGCGCCCGCAGCACCTCGTCGTGGCGGCGGTGGGCACCCGCCGAGGTGGCGTCGAAGACGATCCGCACATCGGCGAACTCGTCCATCCCCACCAGGCCGTCCACCCCCTCGTGGGTGGTCGCCACCCGCAGGCGCCGGGCCCGCGCGAGGCCGTCGGAGGCGGGATCGATGCCGGCCAGCGCGACGACGTCGAGCGTGTCGGACAGCCGGAGGATCTTGAACATCAGGTCGGTTCCGATGTTGCCCGAGCCGATGACCGCGACCTTCTTACGGCCCTGGGCTGTTGCGTCGCTCATGAACGGTCTCCCTCTACGGCGTCGGCCGGGGCGGCGACTTCCGTGTCCGGCTCCGGCTCGGCGAAGGTGACGCCCACCCGGCCGAGGCCCGAGATGTGCGCCTCGAACGTCATGCCAGGCCCGGCGTCGGTCATCGGGCCGAGGGCGCCGGTCAGTACGACGTCCCCGGCGCGCAAGGGGTCGCCCATGGCGGCCAGCGTCGAGGCGAGCCAGACCGCGGCGTTGAGCGGGCTGCCCAGACACGCCGCTCCGGTGCCCTCGGAGACCTGCTCACCGTCCCGGGTCATGGTCATCGCCACGTTCCGCAGGTCCAGGCCCGTCAGCGGCACCGGCGTGCCGCCGAGCACGAACAGTCCCGAGGAGGCGTTGTCCGCCACCGTGTCGACGATCGTGATGTCCCAGCCGGCGATCCGGCTGTCCACGATCTCAAGGGCGGGCAGCGCGAAGTCGACGGCACGCAGCACGTCGGCCACGGTGCACTGGGCGTGCGGCAGATCGGCGCCGAGTACTAGGGCCACTTCCGCCTCGACGCGTGGCTGGAGCAGCCGTCCGGCAGGCACGGTCCCGTACTCGGGGACCGCCATGTCGGACAGCAGGGCACCGAAGTCCGGCTGGTCCACGCCCAGTTGCCGTTGCACCGCCGGGGAGGTCAGACCGATCTTGCGGCCGATCACGCGTCGGCCGCCGGTCAGGGCGCGCTCGACGTTCAGCCGCTGCACGGCGTAGGCCGCCGCGAGGTCACCGTCGGGGAGCAGGCCGCGCACCGGAGGGCAGGGCAGGGCGGTACGGGACGCCTCGGCGAGGACGTCGGCGGTCTTGGCGACCTCGGCGGGCACATCGCCCGTGGTCATGGGTACCTCCGGCGGGTGGGGAGAGGAAGGAACGGAGGTCACGATGTACCTCCCGGTCGGAGCGCGAGGGCGGGGCCCTCTGGGCTCCGGTATAGACGTGGACGTACGAAGGGGCCAAGCTCTGTTCCGTGACACGGAACGACCTCCCGGCCAACATGCTCCGCAAGGCCCTGCTCGTCCTCGACTGCTTCCGCCCGACCGGTGGCCCGTACCGCCTGACGGAACTGGTCGAGCGGTCCGGCCTGTCCAAGACCACCGTGCACCGGCTGGTCGCCGAGCTCGTGGAGCTGGGCCTGCTGGAACGCGCCGGCGCGTCCTACCGGCTCGGCGGCAAACTCTTCGAGCTGGGCACGCTCGTCCCCCGCCGGCTGGGCCTGCGCGAGACGGCGCTGCCGTTCCTGCAGGACCTCTATGAGGCCACGCACGAAACCGTCCACCTCGGCGTCCGCGAAGGCCTTGAGGTCGTCTACATCGAGCGCATCCACGGCCACGACGTCCTTCCGCTGCCCTCCAGGGTCGGCGGCAGCCTGCCCCTGACGTGCACCGGTGTGGGCAAGGCGCTGCTGGCCTTCTCGAGCACGGAGCTGGTGGACGACGTGCTGGCCGGACCGCTGACCCGCCTGACGGCCTACTCGGTCACCGATCCGGCACGGTTGCGCACCTCGCTCGAACAGGCGCAGGTGTCGGGGCTGGCGTACGAGGAACAAGAGGCGGCCGTGGGGGTCAGCTGTATCGCCGCACCCGTCTTCGAGAACGGCGAGGCGGTCGCGGCCCTGTCGGTCGCGGTGCCCCGTGCCCGCTTCCGGCCCGCTCAGATGGCCCCGGCCGTGCGCACCGCGGCGCTTGGGCTCTCCCGTGCACTGCGGTCGGGCAGGCCGCTCTGACCGAGGCCGTCGGACATGGCGGCGAAGGTCAGGCGAAGGCTTTTCGGAGGGATGCGGCCATCAGTTCCATGGCCTCCTTCGCGGGCTCGACCGGCCCCGCGTGCGTGAACGCGTGGTCGACGCCGTCGAAGCGCCGATGCGTCACGGGTACGCCCGCGGCCCGCAAGGAGTCCGCGTACGCCTCACCCTCGTCGCGCAGGAGGTCGTGCTCGGCGGTGATGATCAGCGCCGGCGCCAGGCCGGCGTGGTCGGGGGCGAGGGCGGGTGAGACGAGAGGGTCCTTGCGGGTGGCGAGATCCGGCACGTAGGCGTCGTTGAAGAGGTGTGACAGCGCGGGAGTGATCACGGACTTCCGGCCGTGGAGGAGTTTGGCCTCGGGATCGGCCGCGAGATCCAGGGGAGGGTAGTCGAGGATCTGCAGCCGCAGTGAGAAGTCCTTGGTGTCGCGGGCGGTGAGGCAGACGCCGGCGGCGAGGTTGCCGCCGGCGCTGTGTCCGCCCACGGCGAGCCGCGTGCCGTCCCAGCCGCTCTCGGCTCCGTGTGCCGCGACCCAGGCGGTCACGTCGTACGCCTGGGTGGTGGCGGCCGGGAACGGGTGTGTCGGGGCCACGTCGTAGTCCACGTTGACGACCACGCAACCGGCGCGGTCGGCGATGAAGCGGCAGATGTGGTCGTCCGCCTGGTGCCGTCGCAGGACGAAGCCGCCGCCGTGGAAGTTGACATATACCGGGGGAGCGCTGCCGTCGGGGCGTGCCGAGGGGCGGTAGACGGTACAGCGCACCGAGCCGGCGCGGGTGGGGATCCGCAGTTGGCTCGTGCTGCGGGGTATGTCGGTGCACCGAAGGTCGCGGTGGACGCGGGCGATCAGGGGGCCGAGGAGCTGGAACGCTCTGACTTTGAGGGCATGCCGATTGACCATGTGGTTCTTCCCTGGGGTGGCTCGGAGAGCGGGACGCATCAGACGCGTCGATCAACAGGATTCCTGATGGTGCACTGCGGGCGCGCCGCGAGGCAAGGGGGTGGCACTCATCCCTGTGGGCCGGTGTGCGAGTCATGGAATTTCGTCGTGTCGGACGCCTTGACAATGTGACGCCGAGGTTTCAGTCTCCCACATAACGCACCGAGTGAATCACATAACGCACATCGGTGGTCGTCGGAAATCCCTGAGAGAAGGGCTCGGCCATGACCGCACCGTCCAGGTCTCCCGCGAGGTCGGCGGACGTCGTGATCGTCGGAGCGGGACCCACCGGTCTCGCGCTCGCCAACCTGCTCGGCCTGTACGGAGTGCGCACCCTCGTGCTGGAGGCGGAGGGGGAGCTGTTCGACTACCCGCGAGGCGTGGGCATCGACGACGAGAGCCTGCGCACGTTCCAGACCGCCAGGCTCACCGACACGGTCCTGCCGCACACCGTCCCCCACCACCTGCTCCGTTTCGTCAACGGCAGCGGCCGCCTTCTCGCCGAAGTGGATCCCGGCGAGGGCGACTTCGGCTGGCCCAGGCGCAACGGCTTCATCCAGCCGCTGGTGGACCGGGCCATGCTCACCGGCCTCGACCGCTTCCCCCACGTGGAGGTGCTGTTCTCCCACCGCCTCACCGGCTTCACCGACCGGGACGAGGACGTACTGCTGTCGGTCACCGACGCCGACGGCGAGGAACTGACCATCCGGACAGGGCACTTGGTGGGATGCGACGGCGGACGCAGCACGGTCCGCAAGTCGATCGGCGCCACCTTCGAGGGCACCACCGAAGCCACCAGGTGGCTGGTCGTCGACGTCCGCAACGACCCGCTGGGCACCCCCAACGCCTACCTCGGCTGCGACCCGCGCCGGCCGTACGTCTCCATCGGACTGCCGCACGGCATACGCCGCTTCGAGTTCCTGCTCCTGCCCTCGGAGACCGACGAGCAGGCCGTGGAGCCCGCCCACCTGCACCGCATGCTCGGATCGCTGATACCCCACCCCGAGCGGGCCGACCTGATCCGCAAACGGGTCTACACGCACCACGCCCGGGTGGCCTCCGCCTTCCGCCGCGGCCGGGTCCTCATCGCCGGTGACGCCGCGCACCTGATGCCGGTGTGGCAGGGCCAGGGTTTCAACAGCGGTATCCGGGACGCCGCGAACCTCGCCTGGAAACTCGCCGCCGTCACCCACGGCATGTCGGACGAGGGACTCCTCGACACCTACGACGCCGAACGGCGCGGGCACGCCGCCGCGATGGTCGACGTGTCCAACAAGATCGGCAAGGTCATCTCACCCACCAACCGACTGGTCGCCGGGGTGCGTGACGCCATCGCCGCCGCTCTCAACGCCTTCCCCCGGGCCAAGCGCTACCTCGCCGAGATGAGGTACAAGCCCATGCCGTACTACCGTCACGGCGCCGTCGTCCACCTCACGGAACCGGACCCGCGTACAACGGCCGTCGGCAGGCTGTTCGTCCAGCCGGAGGTCGCCACCGGCGAGGGCGAACGACTGCCTCTGGACGAGGTGTTGGGCCCCTGGTTCGCCATCGTGACGTGGGCCAACGACCCCCGGTCCGTCCTCGGCCCGCAGGGTGTGGAAACGGCCGAGCGCCTCGGCGCACGGCTGGTCGAGGTACGCCCCATGAGCCAACTGCACTGGAAGGCCCCGGAGCAGACCGGCGACATCACCGTCGTGGGAGACGTCACCGGGCGCCTGAAGAAGTGGTTCGACGCCCACCCCGTCTCCACGGTGGTCGTCCGGCCGGACCGGTTCGTGGCCGGCGCCACCATCGCCCAACGGGCTCCCCAACTCCTCACCGACCTCGCCGAAGCCCTTCATCTCACCCCCGGAGGCCCCCATGCCGGTCCGTCTGTGCTGCCTGTCGCACTCCCCGTTGATGGAGCACTCGCGCCCGCCGAGTGACGTCCGGGCGAAGGTCGACAGCGCCCTCGACGGCGCCAGGGACTTCGTCCGCGCATACGACCCCGAACTGGTCGTCCTGTTCGGACCCGACCACTACAACGGCTTCTTCTACGACATGATGCCGCCGTTCTGCATCGGGGCGGGGGCGGAAGCGGTCGGCGACTTCGGCACCTCAGGCGGCAAACTCCCCGTGGACCGCGACACCGCGAGGTGGCTCGTGGCGGAGGTGCTGGGGCAGGACGTCGACGTGACGATGTCGGAGCGGATGATCGTCGACCACGGCTTCGCCCAGCCGCTCGACCTGCTGTTCGGAGGCATCGACCGGGTACCGGTGGTTCCCGTGTTCATCAACGCGGTCGCCGAACCCCTGGGCCCCGCCGGCCGGGCCCGCCGTCTGGGGGAGGCGATCGGCGGGGCCCTGGCCGAACTGGATCAGCGCGTCCTGGTCATCGGCTCGGGTGGGCTCTCCCACGACCCGCCGGTGCCGAGGATGGCCGAGGCCGAATCCCCCGAGGTGATCGCCCGGCTGATCGACAACCGCAATCCCTCCCCGCAGGAGCGCGCCGCACGGGAGGCCCGGGTCATCGCCGCCGCCCACACCTTCGCCGCGGGCACCTCACAGCTCCAGCCCCTCAACCCCGCCTGGGACGCGGCCTTTCTCGACGTGCTCGAACTGGGCACGCTGACCGACTTCGACACCTGGACCAACGACTGGTTCGTCGAGCAGGGCGGCCACTCAGCCCACGAGGTCCGCACCTGGATCGCCGCCTACGCGGCCCTGGCGGCCCAAGGCCCGTACCGGATGACCTCCAGGTTCTACGAGCCCGTCGAAGCCTGGATCGCGGGATTCGCCCTCACCACCGCCGAACCCGCCGCCTGACCTCCCCCGGTCCCCGCCCAACCCCCGCTCACCTTCCCCTCCGTCCCGTCCGGGAGCCACCGAATGACCAGCAGCCCCACCGTATGGACCGCACTCGCGGAGACCCCCTTCACCTATCGCCACGTGGACGTCGGCCCCTGGCGCACCCGTGTCCTGGAGGCGGGCCGCGCTGACGCCGAGCCACTCGTCCTGATGCACGGCACCGGAGGGCACCTGGAGGCGTACGCCCACAACATCGCCGCCTTCGCCGAGCACTACCGGGTGATCGCCTACGACTTCCCGGGCCACGGCCGCACCACCCACGCCACCGCCGACCTCGAACTCCCCGACTACACAGGGCACTTGCTGGCACTGCTCGACGAACTCGGCATCGACCGGGCCCACCTGAACGGCGAGTCCCTCGGCGGCTGGGTCGCGGTCAAGTTCGCCGCCGCCCACCCCGAGCGGGTGCTGCGCATGGTGCTCAACACGCCGGGCGGAACCATGTCCCGGCCCGAGGTCATGGAACGCCTGCGCACCCTCAGCCAGCAGGCCGCCGACGACCCCACGCCCGAGCGGGTGCGGACCCGGCTGGAATGGCTGATGGCCGACCCGGCCACCGTCACCGACGAACTCGTGGCCATCCGACGCGGCCACTACGCCCGACCCGGATACGCCGACTCCGCCCGCCACATCCTGTGCCTGCAGGACCCGGAGGTCCGCCGCCGCAACCTCATCACCGACGACGAACTCGCAGCCATCGAAGGCCCGGCGCTGGTGGTGTGGACGAGCGACGACCCCTCGGGCCCCGCCGCGGCCGGACTCGAGATGGCGGAGAAGATCAGCAACGCCCGATTCGAGGTCATCGAGGGCGCCGGTCACTGGCCGCAGTGGGAACAGGCCGAACGCTTCAACAAGCTCGTGCTCGCCTTCCTCTCCGAAGGGCCCTGAGCATGCTGGACGTCGGTGAACTCGTGGTGCGCTACGGCAGGGCGCAGACAGCGCTGCACGGAGTGAGCCTGAACGTGCCGGACGGGGCCGCCGTCGCGGTCCTCGGGGCCAACGGCGCCGGCAAGTCGACGCTGATGCGCGCCCTGTCGGGAACCCTCGGCCATCATCGGGGCACGATCGACGCCGGGACGATCACCTACCGGGGACGCTCGCTACGAGGCCTGAACCCCGCCGACATCGTGGCGGCGGGCGTGGTGCAGGTGCCGGAGGGCCGCCGTGTCTTCGCCACGCTCTCGGTGGAGGAGAACCTGCGCGCGGGCGCCGCCGCGGTGCGCGACCGGGCGGCGCGGGCCCGCACCCGCAAAGAGGTGTACGAGCTCTTCCCGCGGCTCGCCGAGCGCGCCGAGCAGAAGGCGGGCCTGCTCTCCGGCGGCGAGCAGCAGATGCTCGCCATCGGACGGGCGCTGATGTCGAGGCCGTCGCTCCTACTCCTCGACGAACCGTCGCTGGGCCTGGCCCCACTCGTCGTGGCACGCATCGGCGAGATCGTCCGGGAGATCAACGCACAGGGAACGGCCGTGCTCCTCGTCGAGCAGAACGCCGCGATGGCCCTGTCCCTGGCCGAGACCGCCTACGTCTTCGCGGTGGGCCGGGTGCAACTGGCCGGGCCGAGCGCCCGGTTGGAGGAGAGCGGCGAGATCCAGCACCTCTACCTGGGTGGAGACGTCGCTTCCGACGAGCCGCCGCCTGCGGCACCGGCCCGGGCGGCCCTGACGAGGTGGGCTCCATGAACAGCGCGGTACTCGAGGTCGACGGCATCACCCTGCGCTTCGGCGGGGTGACCGCACTCGACAACGTCTCCTTCACCGTGGCCCAGGGCAGCATCCACGCCCTCATCGGACCCAACGGAGCGGGCAAGTCCTCCAGCTTCAACGTCATATCCGGCGTGTACCACCCGGCCTCCGGGGCCGTCCGCTACGCCGGAAACGACCTCGTCGGCCGGCCGCCGCACCGCATCGCCGCGCTCGGCGTGGCCCGCGCCTTCCAGAACCTCGCCCTCGCCGGTGGCCAGAGCGTCGGCGACAACCTGATGGTCGCCCGCCATCACCTCACCCGCGCCGGATTCGTGGCGACGGGACTGCGACTGCCGTCGGCACGCGCGGAGGAACGCCGGCACCGCGCACGCGTCCGCGAGATCGCCGACTTCCTCGGCCTGGGCGCCCACTGGGACACCCCGGCGGGCCTGCTGCCGTACGGCGAACGCAAACGTATCGAACTGGCCCGGGCCGTGGCGGCCGAACCCGAACTCCTCCTGCTCGACGAGCCGGTGGCCGGCATGAACCACCACGAGTCCCAGGTGATGGCCCGGCAGATCCGGCAGGTGCGGGACGAGCTCGGCGTCACCGTGGTCCTCATCGAACACGACATGCCGATGGTCATGTCCCTCGCCGACCGCGTCACGGTCCTCGACTTCGGCCGCCGCATAGCCGACGGCACTCCCGCAGAGGTCAGCGCCGACCCGGACGTGATCCGCGCCTACCTCGGCACCGACGACACCACCCCCGCGGAGCACGCATGACCCGCTTGCTGGAACTCCTCGTCACAGGGCTGTCGCTGGGCATGCTCTACTCACTGGTCGCCATGGGCTTCGTGGTGATCTTCAAGGGCACTCGGGTGGTGAACTTCGCCCAGGGCTCCCTGCTGGTCCTCGGCGCCTACGTGGTGGCCCGGCTCGCCCCGTCCATCGGCTTCTGGCCGGCCGCGGCCGCGGGTGCGGCGGCCTCGGTCCTGGCCGGAGCACTGATCAGGCTGCTGCTGTCCCGGGCACGCACCGACGACCCGACGGCCCCTGCCATCGCCACCATCGGCATCGACATCGTGCTCACCACCGACCTCACCCGGCGTATCGGCCCGGACGTCCTCCCCATGGGCGACCCCTGGGGGTCGGCCACCGTCGACCTGGCCGGCGTCACCGTGCCGCAGGCACGCATCGCGGCCATGGCCGCCGCCGTGATCGTCCTCGGCCTGCTCCTGGTGCTCTTCCGCCACACGAACTGGGGCGTGTCGATGCGGGCCGCGTCCGCCGATCCCGAGGCGGCCTCCCTCATGGGCATACGGCTCAGCCGGGTCGCCACCGTCTCCTGGCTGATCGGCGGAGCACTGGCCGCGGTGGCCGGTGTCTTCATGTCGACATTTCCCTCCGCCGGTCTCGACAGCAACGCGGGAACGATCGCGCTGGCCGCGGTACCGGCGGTCATCCTCGGCGGTCTGGACTCGACCCGCGGGGCGGTCGTCGGCGGGCTCGCCGTCGGCGTGGCCAAGACACTGACGGCCGGTTACGGCGACGAACTGAGCTTCCTCGGCGACGGGTTCGGAGACATCAGCCCCTACGTCCTCATGATGATCGTCCTGCTGTGGCGGCCGTCCGGACTCTTCGGCACCAGGGAGTTCCACCGTGTCTGACCGCTCACGCCTCGTCCGGCGAACGCTCCTCGCCGCCGGCCTCCTGCTCGTCCTGGCCCTGCCCTTCTACCTGGACGGTTTCTGGCTGCTGCTCGGCGTGCTGATCATGGCGGCCGCCATCGGCGCCATCGGCCTCAACCTCCTCGTCGGCACCGCCGGTCAGCTCTCCCTCGCGCACGCCTTCTTCCTCGCCGTCGGGGCCTACTCCTACTGCTGGTTCGCCGGGGACTCCGGGCCGGCGGGCGGCGGCATCACCCTGACCGGACTGCACCTGCCCTCGCTGCTCGCCGCGGTCCTCGCGGTGGCGACGGCGGGCTTCGCCGGACTCCTGTTCAGCCCCATCGCGGGCCGGGTGCGGGGCCTGTATCTGGGGCTCGCCTCACTGGCCCTCGTCTTCGTCGGCCAGCACCTGCTGTTCAACCTGTCGTCGGTGACGGGCGGCTACAACGGCCGCAGGGTTCCGGCCCTGGCCGTCGCGGGCTTCGAACTCACCGGGAACGACCCGCAGTTGACCGTCCTGGGAGTGCCGTTCGGCGACCGCGAACGGCAGTGGTACGTCGCGCTCGTCTGCGTCGTGGTGGCGTACCTGTTCGCACGCAACGTCCTCACCGGCCGCCCCGGACGGGCCCTGGCGCTGATGCGGGACAACGAGACCGCCGCCGCTGTGGTGGGCGTCCCCGTACACCGCTACAAGGCCGCCGCCTTCGTCCTGTCCTCCATGTACGCGGGTGCGGCGGGTGTCCTGCTGGCCCAGGCCCTGCAACGCGTGGTGCCCGACTACTTCGGACTGGCCCTGTCGGTCGACTACCTGGCCATGGTCGTCATCGGAGGACTGGGCTCGGTCGCGGGATCGGTGCTGGGCGCCGCCTTCGTCACCGGACTGCCCACCCTGCTGACCCACTACAGCGATCACCTCTCCTTCCTCGCCGAACCCGGCAGCTCGGGCGTCGACCCGGCTGTGGCCGCACGCCTGGTCTTCGGAGCCGCGATGGCCGTCGTGATCCTCATGGAACCCGGTGGGCTCGTCACGCTCTCCCGGCGGCTCAGGTTCCCCCTCCGCAAGGCCGGCGGCGCGGCGCCGGCTCAACCGCCGCAGACAGCCGCCCGCGCTTCAGCCCCCGCCCCCCACGACATCGCCTCGCCCTGATCAGTCACTGATCAGCCCTTTGAGAAGGACGGACAAACGCATGCGCTCCATCCCGTTCCGCGGCCTCGTCGCGGCCGTCGCGGTGCTCTCCGTGACAGCAGTCGGCTGCAGCAGCAAGGCATCGAATTCCCAGAGCGAGAGCTCCGGGATCAAGACCGGTCCCGGCGTCACCGCCGACACGATCACCCTCGGAGCGCTGACCGACCTCTCGGGCGTCTTCGGCGCCCAAGGAAAGATCATCGTTCAGGGCAACCAGCTCTACCTGGACAAGCTCAACGACGCCGGCGGCATCTGCGGCCGCAAGGTCAAGCTCGTCGTCAAGGACCACGGCACGGATGTGCAGAAGGCGGTCAGCCTCTACGCCGAGACGGAGCCCAACGTACTCGGATTCGTCCAGATGCTCGGCTCCCCGATCATCACCGCCCTCGACGGCGACATCACCGACGACAAGGTGCTGACCGTCGCCACCGGCTGGTCGTCGACGCTGCTGAACAACCACAACATGATCGTGCTGGGCAACACGTACGACGTCGAGACGATCAACGGCCTCGACCATCTCGTACAGGACAAGCAGCTGAAGTCCGGGGACGTCGTCGGACACATCTACTTCGAGGGCGACTACGGCAACAGCGCCTTCCAGGGCAGCCAGTACGCGGCCAAGAAGCTGGGCCTGAAGCTGCGCGGCATCCAGGTGAAGCCCACGGACACCGATCTCACGGCCCAGGTGACCACCCTCAAGGCCCGCGGGGCCAAGGCCATCGTCCTCAGCGTCGGTCCGCGCCAGACCGCCTCCGTCGCCGGCGTCGCGGCCTCCCTCGGATACAACGTGCCGATGATCGCGAACACCCCGGCGTTCGACCCCTCCCTGCTCAGCACAGCGGCCAAGGCGCCGCTGGAGAAGAACCTTCTGGTGATGACCTCCATCGCGCCCTACGCCTCCTCGGCGACAGGTCCCAAGGAGGTCGCCGCTCAGCTGCCGAAGAAGTACCCCTCGACCAAGCCCAACAACTCCATCGACCTGGGCTATGCCAGCGCCCTCGTCTACGCCGAGGTGCTCAAGAAGGCGTGCGCCGACAAGGACCTGACCCGGGAGGGCCTCAACTCCGCGTTCCGTGAGCTGAAGAGCGTCGACACGAGCGGCCTGACTCCGACGCTGAACTTCTCGAACGCAGGCCAGCAGCCCTCGCGCGAGACCTACGTCCTCAAGGTGGACAGCTCGGTACCCGGCGGACTGGCGCCGGCGGAGCCCGAGGCCCAGAGCAAGGTGGCCCAGGGGTACCAGTCCGCGAGCTGAACCACATGTCGGTCTTGAGGAGACCGCCGAGCCGCCCCGGTACCCGTCCGGATCCGGGGCGGCGTGCGCGTCGCGAGATCAGGCCACGATGTCACGGCGTGCTGGACCTGCACGACGGGCCGTTGTACTGGGCACTCACTCTCCTGCACACCCCTGAGCTGCATGCGGATTGCCAACTTTTCCGAGGCCGAAGTTCCAGCGGGTCACCGCTCGTTCTTCGCATGGTCCTTGATCCCGTCGTTCGCGGGGTGCGCCGTCGCCGGGGCATTGCAGGCGGTGGTCAGCGTCGGGTGCCCGCGCCGGTGTTCAGCGTGCGACCGAGCGCGTGCGCCTCGCGCAGCAGCAGCGTGCCGAGTTCGGGTCTGCGCTCGGCGCGGAACCGGGTCTCCACACCGGTCACGGTCAGCGCCCACGCGGGCTGCCCGGCGTGGTCGAACACTGCGGCCGCCATGCCCCAGCTGCCCTCCACGACGAGTCCCGGGTTCACCGCGTAGCCGTCGGTCCTGGTCCGCGCGATCCGCTCGCGCACCGCGTCCGGCGCATGGGCCGGGCCCCACCGGTCGGCCAGGTCCCGGCGCGTCAGATAGGCGTCGATCTCGCTGTCATCCAGGAACGACAGCACCGCCAGGCCGGCCGACACGACACCGAGCGGGAAGCGCGCACCCTCGTACAGCACGAAGGAACGGATCGGGAAGTCTCCGTCCTCCCGCAGCAGACACACCGTCTCGTCACCCCGCCGGGCCGAGAAGAACGCACTCTCGCCCGTCAGCGCCGCGAGCCGGTGCACGCTCTCGCGCGCGTGGCGGGTGATGTCGTAGCGAATTCCGGCCACCCCGCCGAGCAGATAGAGCTCGGGGCCGAGAAACCAACGCCCACTACGTCGGTCGCGGTCGACGAAGCCCTCCTCCGCCAGCGAGGCGAGTAGCCGGTGCACGGTCGGTCTCGGCAGGCTGGCCGCCCGCGCGATTTCGGCGGTGCCCGCACCGGCCTCGTTGACCCCCGACAGCGCGCGAAGCACCGCACCGATCCTGCCGACGAGATGAGCTGCCGGGGTCGCGTCCATGTCCTCATGGTACGTCCACTCAGTGGACGTCATGTCCGGCGTCGGCTCACCGTTCGATCGGTTTCAGGCGTCAGAAGCGCCGCTCCTTGCATCCCAAGGGCAGACCAGCGTTCACTCAAGCGCTCAGACAGTGAACGCATCGGAGAGGACGTGGGCAAGTTGACCAAGCTGCGCGGGACCGCGTCAGAGGCCCTGGCTGGCGTGCTGACCGACGGGATGACGATCGCGGTCGGCGGGTTCGGTCTTTGTGGTGTGCCGTACGACCTGATCGAGGTCGTCAGGGACAGCGGGGTCACCGGGCTTACGGTCGTGTCCAACAACATGGGGGTCGACGGCAAGGGTCTCGGCCTGCTGCTGGAGAACCGTCAGGTGGTCAAGGTGATCGCCTCGTACGTCGGCGAGAACAAGCTGTTCGCCCAGCAGTACCTGGACAAGGCTCTCGACGTGGAGTTCTCCCCGCAGGGCACGCTCGCCGAGCGCATGCGGGCCGGCGGGGCGGGTATCCCCGCCTTCTACACGCGGACCGGCGTGGGCACGCCCGTCGCCGAGGGCAAGCCGCACGCCGAGTTCGACGGACACGTCCATGTCCAGGAGCGTGCGATCGTCGCCGACCTCGCACTCGTGCACTCCCATACCGCGGACGAGGCGGGCAACCTCACCTACCGGGCCGCCGCACGAAACTTCAATCCCCTCGTGGCCACCTGCGGCCGGGTGACCGTCGCCGAGGCCGAGCACCTCGCCGAGGAGTACATCGACCCCGAGCTGGTCGCCACTCCCGGCGTCTACGTGAACCATCTGGTGGTCGCGCGCGAGCGGACCAAGGAAATCGAGCAGCGCACGGTCCGCCCCCGCGTGACCGCCGCAGTGTAGGAGCGACGACCGTGTCCCGGACACGCGACGAGATGGCGGCGATAGCGGCCGCAGAACTCAGCGACGGCAACTATGTGAATCTCGGCATCGGCATCCCGACCCTGGTGGCCAACCACATCCCCGAGGGCGTTCGGGTGACCTTGCAGAGCGAGAACGGCATCCTCGGCCTCGGCCCGTTCCCCTGGGAGGGCGAGGAGGACGCCGACGTCATCAACGCGGGCAAGCAGACGGTCACCGTCATTCCCGGTGGAAGCTACTTCGACTCCGCGACGTCCTTCGGTATGATCCGCGGCGGCCACATCGACATCGCCGTCCTGGGCGCGCTGCAGGTGAGCGCGAAGGGCGACCTCGCGAACTGGATGATCCCCGGCGCCCTCGTCAAGGGCATGGGCGGCGCCATGGACCTGGTGGTCGGCGCCCGCCGGATCGTGGTGCTCACCGACCACGTCGCCAAGGACGGTAGCCCGAAGATCGTCGAGGAGTGCACACTGCCGCTGACCGCGGCCGGCGTGGTCGACCGCATCATCACCGACCTCGCCACCATCGACGTGACCCGCGACGGCCTCCACCTCACGGCGCTCGCTCCGGGCGTCACCGAGGAGGAGGTCCGGGCCAAGACCGGCGCCCCACTGAAACTGTCCGCAGCAGCAGCCGCGGGGATGGGGCCCACCGGATGAGTGGCGTGATCACGGCATCCGTGAACGGAGCCGCCCGGTCGTTCCCGACGCCTTCGCGGCGACGTTCTTGAAGTCGACGTCCGCGTTGCCGCCCTTGCGGTTTCTATCTTCCGTATTGTCGGAGGCCCCGACAGGGTGGCACTGACCCCGGTGGCCGGAGAGATCGACCGGTTGATGGAGAACAACCAGTTCGCGGTCGGTGACAGCGGCGGGGATGCCGACGACCGTCCAGAGCCAGAACCGGATCGGGTGGAGCACTGATACTCAAGACATGACTCGGACGGCCCACATCTCCAACTCACCAGGGAAGTTGATGCTCTCCGAGCAGGTCTACGCACACTTGCGGGACGCGATCATGCACGGGGACTACGCCCCCAGCGATGCCCTCAAACCGCAGCACCTCGCCAAGGAGCAGGGCGTGAGCCTGGCCGTCGTACGTGAGGCGCTTGTGCGGCTGGTCGGCGAGGGCCTCGCTGACCGGCTGCACAACCGGGGCTTCGCCGTTCCGGCCTTCTCGGACCGCCGCCGGCAGGAGATCGTGGAGGCCCGCAGGACCATCGAACCGGTCGTGCTGCGCAAGTCCATCGAGCAGGGGGACATTGACTGGGAGGCCCGCGTACGAGCCGCTCACCACCGCCTGGCTCGCACTCCGGCGTACCTGCCGGAGGAGGGCGAGCACTACAGCGGTGTATGGTCCGAAGCCCACCGGGTCTTCCACCGCACCCTGCTGGAGGGCTGTGGCAACCCCGTCCTGCTGGAGACCTTCGACCGGATGTGGCCCGTGAGTGCACTGGCTCGCCGCTGGTCGGCGCATCACGACCCAAACCGTGACGTCGTTGGCGAGCACCGCCGGCTGGAGGCGGCGACGCTGGTCCGCGACGCCGACGCCGCATCCGAGGTCCTGGCCCGGCACCTCACGCAGGCCGCGGCCGACCTGGACGTCTGCACCGGATCACCGGCACCGGCGGCTGTGGAGGTCGCCGACACTCGGGTCTGTCTGCCAAACCACTGCGTTTGAAGGGGAGCCTTCGGGGAGGATGTGAGGGCTGATAGGCGGTGTGGCAACACGGCCTACGCTGCAAGGTCTGTCGAGGGGAGACGATGTTGACCAATCAAGCATTGACTTTCGCCCGTTGGGTGGACTTCATGATCGATTGTGGGGAGACGAACACGCACGCCAGCGCTTGGGGGATGCCAGTCGATACTCCCGTCCCGGTCTTCGATCGTGAGAGCAGGACAGTGTCTCTGGGCGGACGGTTCCAGGGCGCCTCGTTCGGTGAGTACGTTGAGCTGCTGAAGTCCTCGTCAAGGGAATGTCGCTATGCCAGTGATTGGCAGATGGAAGCCGACGCTCCTGTCCCTGTATTCACCCCTTACGTCAGGACCGTCCACCTCGGAGAGCCGGCGAGCGCGTTCTCGTTCTTCCCTGCGGATCCGACCCCGGCCTGACGACTGGGTCGGCGTCCGGAGCGAAGGGACATCACGCTCCGCGCGGCGATGGAAGCTCGATCGCCTGTTTCGGAGCATGCCGGACGGCCTGATAATTGATCTTGTGGCGGGTCGGGGTGAGATGACGGATGCGGGAGCGGATAGCTCCGCTCCCGCCGCGTGTTGATGCTCGCGGCCGGCCGTGGCGGGCACCGGCAGGTGGTGAACGGCGTTGTGGTGGTTGCGGACCGGGGCCCTGGTGCTGAATGCCTAATTCGTATGGGCTGTGGAGTGCTGGGGATGCCGTTCGCAGCCGCGTGCGTGGTGGCGGACTTCACGCATCAGCCAGTGGTGCGTTCGACTTTCCATTGGTGGACGGGACGAGGAAGCCCCTTTGGGCCGGGAGACGCTGCTCAGAGTGAGCCAGAGGTGTTCGCTGGCGCAGCCGCGGTCGGAGCCACCGGAGCACGTCGCGTGCGGCGTCGCGGTCCTGGATGTCGGCGGGGCGACACCGTGATCACCACGGGCAGGTCGAGCGTGTCGACCGTTGGGCAGCCGAGGAGGCTGCCCGGAAGCTCACCGTGCACCACGACTACGGTCGGGGTTTAGCACGTTCGCTGAACCGGAACGCCTCCGCCGGTCTGCCATTCCCGAGGCGGGGTGTCCAGTTCCTCGGTGAGCGTGAGGCCGTGATGGTGAGTTCACCGGTCGGCCTCGACACTCAGCTCGTGGGGTCGGTGATCTGCTCCGGGATGAAGAAGGCGACTTCCTCGGCGATCAGCCCATCGCGGATCTTGAAGTCGTGCAACAGGCGCCCGTGCATCGTCCGGCCTTCGGGCAGCATGTCCGAGGCGAGCAGCCCCTCCTTCGGAACGCCGGGGGGGATAACCGTGGTGTAGCTGATCAGCTGGTCGAGGAAGACGCTGTCGGTGGTGGCGTATCGCCGTAGCAGGGGGCCTCCCAGGTCAGGCATGACCGACAGCAGGCCGCGGTAGTTGTCCAGTACCGCTTCCTTGCCCTCGAAGCGCGGGGTCTCGAAGGGGAAGTGCATCTCCCAGACGACATCGTCGGAGTACAGCCGGGCCAGCTGCTCCAGCTGGTTCTCCTCCTCGTAGGCCACGTGCCAGTGCACGAGCCACAAGGCATGCTCGGGTGTGCCCACCGCCGGCTCGTTGTCCGGGTCGTCGTACACCTGCAGACCCGCGGTGCTCGTCTCGTCCTGAATCGGCATGACGTGAATCCTTTCGATGGTCAACCGGAGAATCAGAGGAAATGCATGGATTGTCAGTGCACGGCAAAAGCCACTCAAAGGTAAGCAGTTCTGCCGACGAAGCAACGTCGACGATTGCTTACGGAATGCTGTCAGCCTGTACTTTGTGCGGCCCAGCGCGAGTCAATCCACATGGGTGATTCGGGTCGCTGGCCCGCGACCCAGTAGTCGTCGAGGTCCGCCTCGGTCCATCCCCGCTCGCGCAGGATCTCCTCGTCCGTGGCCATACGGCCCGTGCAGCTGCGTGGTTCGCTGGTGAGCATCTGCAGAGCTGCGTCCACGTAGATGTCCGGGCGGCGCCACTGGCCGGGACTGCCCATCTTGTCGGACCCCCAATTCCGGGTCGCTGCCGTGTCGATGGGGGCGGCGGGCCAGAGCGCATTGGCGGCGATATTGTCTTCGCGATGTTCTGCCGCGATACCGATCGCCAGCCTGCTCATGCCCATTTTCGTCGTCATGTAAGCGACTTTTCCCGGCGAGGGGTCCAGGATTAGTTCGGGGGAGTTCATCATCAAATGCCCCCACTGGCGGTCCACCATGTGCGGCAACGCGTAATGCGCCAGCAGAAAGGCGGCACGGACGTTGATCTGCCACATGAGGTCATATCGTTGGGGCGGCGTGTCGATCACCCGCTCCCACCACAGGGCGCCGGCGTTGCTCACCGCGATGTCGATCCTGCCGAACTCGTCGACGGTACGTGCGACGAGCCCTTCGACTTCGTCGGCATGCCGGACGTCCGTCCGCACGGCCAGTGCCCGCACGCCGAGCTTCCGCGCCTCCGCCGCGACACTGTGAATGGTGCCGGGAAGCCGTTCCTGTTCCACCTCGCTCTTGCCGGCCACCACCACATCTGCCCCGGCGGCGGCGAGTCCGAGCACAAGAGCCCGGCCGATACCTCGGCTGCCGCCGGTCACCACGGCGACTCGCCCAGCGAGAGCGTCGGGGAGGATTGCCCTCTTGTCCACGGCCATGTCAGATGTACGGGGTGATGTTGGGCTCGACCTGGCAGTACGCGCGTCCGTAGACCTCGTACAGCGGGCGGGTGCTCAGGAAGGCGTGCCGGGAGCCGACCATGACATCCCGCCAGTACTGCTGCAGCACGCTGGACTCCGCGAACGAGGAGGCGCCCGCGATGGACATCAAGGAGTCCACAGCGATACGGACCTCGTCCACCGCCTGCCCGGCGGCCACCCGGCACCACGCGCGACGCTCGAACGACAGCTCACCGCCCCGGGTGACCTCTTCCAGTTCGTACGCGGCGCGCTCCACCAGCAGCCAGGCGGAGTCGATCCGAACCGCCGCCTCCCCGAGCCGTTCGAGCACCACCGCGGAATCGGTCTGCTTCTCGAAGTCGAAGTAGGTGATGCCCCGCTTGTGCGCGTTGGCGCTGACCTTTTCCAGTATCGCCTGTGCGGCCCCGAGCAAAGGACCGCACAGTCCGACGGAGAACAGCGGTGCGAACGGCATGCGGTCGATGGGGTCCTTCTCGTCCTCCGACAGCGCCTTCGCCGTGGCCTGCATCTCCGACGCCATCCGCACCAACTTGTCCGGTACGAACACGTCTTGCACCACGAAGGTGTTGCTGCCGGTACCGCGCATTCCGACGACCTGCCAGGTGTCCTTGATCTCGCCGTCGGACACCGGCATGAACCCGATTCCCTGATTCACCGGCTCGTCGTTGTCGTCAACCACGACGAGCCCACCCATGATCCAGTCGGCGTGCAGGCTGCCACTGGCGAACCCCCAGGCACCGCTGACCCGGTAGCCCCCGTCGACTTTGCGGGCGGTCCCGCTGGGCGTCAGCACGCCGGCCGCCATCGGGCGGTCGGAGGAGGAGTAGATGGCGTCAGTGCCTTCAGGGGTCAGAAAAGTGGCCGCGAATGCCGTGACGTCACCGATGAGCGTCCACACCCACGCAGTCGACGGGCAGCCCTTTGCGAGTTCGGCGGCGATGCGCAGCTGCCCGATCAAGGGGCCGCCCGAGCCGCCCCACCGTCGCGGTATCCAGTAACGGAAGAACCCGGCGCTGTGCAGTTCCTCAAGAGTGTCCTCGGGAATCCGCCGGTTCTGTTCCACCCATGGGGCGCGCTCGGCGAGTCGCGGCCGCATCTCGCGGGCGGCTTCGAGGAGCTCCGCGGTCGCCGAGGCGGCGACATCGGTCACCGAGGCGGGTTTCGGGTCGGCGATGGTCATGGCATCCCCTTTCCGCGTGCACGCTGCGTGCCCCGCCTGGGGCCGTGTGCACGCATATGCGTCGTTGCATCTGCGTGGGTGAATCGAGTTGAGGTCGGTCAGGACTTGCGGTGTTCGAGGACGCGACCTGCCGCGGTGCGCAGCACCCATG
Organism: Streptomyces sp. NPDC047081; assembly: GCF_040643775.1. Lineage (NCBI taxonomy): Bacteria > Bacillati > Actinomycetota > Actinomycetes > Kitasatosporales > Streptomycetaceae > Streptomyces > Streptomyces sp. NPDC047081. The sequence goes on from NZ_JBEYUY010000042.1 coordinate 67,627, forward strand.
GGTCCCTGGTGCTGTCGATGAGCGACAGCGTGATCGTGCTGACCTTGGAAATGTGCTGTGCCACTAGATCTGCGCAGGTCGCGCCATCGCGTTCCTGGGCCGCGCGCAGGATGGCGGCATGGTCGGCGTCCGCGAGCTGGGCCAGGGCGCCGAGATCGTGTTGCTGACCAACCATGAGTCGTCGGTAGCGTTCGGCCGACCGCCAGAGGTCGTCGGCCATCCGGCGAATGCGGTCGCCGGCGTGGCGGAACAGCCAGGCGTGAAAGCAGCGGTGAACGGCGGCGGCACCCGCGAAGTCCAGCTCCTTGTGCAGTCGTGCGTTCTCCGCGTCCGCCTTGGCGATCTCGGTCAGCTCGGCGTCGGTCAGGTGGGGCACCGACAACCGAACCGCCATGGGCTCGACCGTCAACCGCAGTGCGCACAACTGCTCGAAGTCCGCCAGCTCCAGCGGAGCGACCCGGACTTGACGGTTGTGCTCGGCCTGGATCAGTCCCTCGTTCTGCAGCATTCGCAGTGCCTCGCGGAGCGTCGGCCGCCCGATGCCCAGCCTCTCGGCGAGCTGGACCTGGGAGACACGCTGCCCGGGCGGCAGCTCGCCCGACAGGATCGCGTCGCGCACCCGAACGTACGCCCACATGGCGCCACCCTGTTCAGCCTGCACGTCGTCCGACTCGATTTCCATGCCGTCATGCAAGCAGAACTGACGACAGTTCGCAAGGTTTTCCCTGGATAGTTCCCTCTGGTTCGACCTTGACAAGGAAAACTGCTTACAGTTTGCTGAGTTTCAGCGGGGTTCATCTCGCTCGTGAGCACTTCGAAGAGGAGGTCCACGTGCCCACCCAGCCCTTTCACGCGGCATTGGACGAGCTGCCCAAGTTCCCTGGACTCGACGGGTACTTCACCCGGGCGGCGATCACCGCCGATCATGCGACCTTCCAGGTCATCTGGCTGAAGCCGCACCATCCCCCCGTACCGACCGACCAGCACCCCTTCGACCAGACTGTCTTCGTCTTCTCGGGCGAGCTGGAACTGGTCCTGGACGGTTTCGGCCGGTACGTCGTCCGTCCCGGGGAGTGTCTCTACATTCCCGGCGGGGTCCCGCACACCGCGAAGGCACTCGGCGAGGAGACGCTCCACGCGCTCGACATCTTCGCCCCGGCCCGCGACGACTACCGGCACATGGTCGAGCACCAGCTGCAGGCCGAGCCGGTCTCGCCTTCGTCCAGGTAAACCCGAGGAGCTGCTCAGTGCGTGCCGTCGTCGTTCCCTGTCATGGCGGTCCGGAGGTTCTGGAACTGCGTGAAGTACCAGACCCCCGGCCCGCCCCCGCTGACGTACTCGTCGCGGTCGAGGCGATCGGAGTCAACTACCACGACGCGCTCGCGCGTAGCGGTGCCCTCGCGGCGGAACCGCCCTTCATCGCCGGCGTGGAAGCCGCCGGGACGGTGCTGGAGACAGGCACCGAAGTCACGGACCTCGTGCCGGGACAACGGATCGTCTGGCCCTTCACCGAAGGAAGCTACGCCGAGCTCGCTGCCATCCCTGCGCGGTGGGGGGTCCCCGTCCCCGACGAGGTGTCCAGCGAGCAGGCCGCCGCGCTCGTCGCGCAGGGCCTCACCGCTCACTATCTGAGCTTCGACACCTACGCGGTGCGGCCGGGCGACGACGTCCTGGTCCACGCGGCGGCCGGGGGAGTGGGCAGGCTCCTGGTCCAGCTGGCGACCCACCGAGGCGGTCGGGTCATCGCGACGACGTCGAGCGACGCCAAGGCGGACTTCGTGCGGGACGCGGGCGCCGCGGAGGTCGTCGGGTACGAGAACCTGCCTGCGAAGATACGAGAACTGACCGGTGGAAAGGGTGTCGAGGTCGTTTATGACGGCGTGGGGGCGGCCACCTTCGAGGCAAGCCTCGCCGCCGTCGCCCGCCGCGGACACCTGGTCTGTTACGGCGCCACCAGCGGCCCGGTCCCACCCTTCGAGATCCGTCGGCTCTCGCGTGCCGGTTCACCGTACCTGTCCCGCCCGAGCCTGATCGACTACGTCGTCAGCCGCGCCGACCTGCTGGCCCGTGCCGACCAGGTGTTCGAACTCGCTGCGCGCGGTGTGATCCAGGTTCCCGTCACCGGCCGGTTCGGCCTCGACGAAGCACAGACGGCGCAGCAACTCCTCGACGATCGCACCCGGGTCGGCAAGCTGATCATTTTTCCGCAGGGTGTCCCGCAGACGGCAACCGAGACCGCCACGGCGCTCGCCGCCGAGGCCCGGTGAGGCCGCAAAGCAGCAGGGAGGCTGCCATGTATGACGACGTCTTCATCGCAGGCGTGGCGATGACGAAGTTCGGCGTCTACCCCGACAGGTCGGTCGCCGAGATGACCGACACCGTGGTACGGGAAGCACTCGCCGACGCCGGAATCACCAAGCGCGAGATCGGCTGCGCCTTCTTCGGCAACACCGCGCAGGGAGCTCTGGAAGGCCAGCTCATGATCCCGGGACAGATCGCGCTGCGACAGGCGGGACTGACCGGTATCCCCGTCGTCAACGTGGAGAACGCGTGTGCCACCGCGGCCACGGCGTTCTCTCTGGCCTGCAGCCAGGTGGCGGCCGGTGTGGCGGATGTCGCGCTCGCCGTCGGTGTGGAGCGAATGAACATCAACGACCGCGCGAAGAGCATGAGCATCTTCGACGGGGCGAGCGACGTTCACCATCCCGAACGGGTCCAGGCCGAGCTCGTGGAGCTCGGCGGGCAACAGGACGACAAGGGCGAGGGCGACCACAGCCCCTTCATGGACGTGTACGCGGCTTTCGCCCGCGCGCACATGAAGGCCTACGGCACCACTCAGGAGCAGATCGCGGCGGTCGCGGCGAAGAACCACGCCCACGCCGTGCACAACGAGCGCGCGCACTACCGCAAGAACCTGACGGTGGAGCAGATCCTGGCCGCCCGACCGCTCGGATATCCGCTGACCGTGCCGATGTGCTCGCCGCTCACCGACGGGGCCGCCGCCGCGATCGTCTGCCGCCGTGACATCGCGGACCGGCTCGAGCGCCGCGCTGTCAGGGTCCGCAGCAGCGTCATCGGAACGGGAGTCGAGCGCGATCTGGGCGACTACTCCCGGCACGTCACCGCGCTCACCGCGAGCCGCGCCTATGACCAGGCCGGCGTGAGCCCGCAGGAAGTGCACGTCGCCGAGGTACACGACGCGACCGCCTTCGGCGAAGTCCTGCTCAGCGAGCTGCTCGGGCTGGTTCCTGAAGGAGACGGCGGCCCGGCCGCCCTGCGCGGTGAAACGACCGTCGGCGGTCGTATCCCGATCAACCCCTCGGGTGGCCTCGAGTCCAAGGGCCATCCCCTGGGCGCCACAGGGCTCGGTCAGATCTTCGAGATCGTCACCCAGCTGCGCGGCGAGGCCGGCGCCCGACAGGTTGACGGTGCCCGCATCGGCGTCGTGGAGAACGGCGGCGGTTACCAGAACGGGGAAGAAGCCGTCGCAGTCGTCACCCTGCTGGAAGGCTGATCATGCGGGTATCCGACTTCTTCGATCGCGGCTGGCGACTCGCCCCGGCCGCCACCGCCTTCGTCATGGACGACCGCCGCTTCAGCTACGCAGAAGCCGGAGAGCTGTCCTGCCGCATCGCGCAGACGCTGCTGGACCACGGCTTCGACCGCGGTTCGAAGGTCGCGGTGCTCTCTCCCAACGATCCGCTGGCGATGATCTGCGTACTGGGCCTGTGGCGGGCGGGCTGCACGTGGGTGCCGCTCAACGCGGCGAATCCCGCTGCCGACACGATCAACCTGATCAGCCGCTTCGACTGCGAGCTCGTGCTGTTCCACTCCAGTCAGCGTCCCCTGATCGAGGAACTGCTGGCTGCAGACACGTCGGTGCGAAAGGCCGTGTGCTTCGACGAAGACCTGACGGCATGGCTGGAGGACAGGCCGGCCACCGATCCCGAGCCCCCACACCTGCCCGAGGACGTCGTCGCGATCATGCCCACCGGCGGCACCACTGGGCCGTCGAAGGGCGCGATGATCACCCATCGCAGCATCTCGGTGGCCTTCGCGCACATGCTGATGGCCTTCCACTATCCCGAGGGCGATCCGATCGTGAACCTGGCGGCAGCGCCGCTCACGCACACCGCGGGCTTCCTCAGCATGCCCACGCTGGCCCGTGGTGGCACGGTGGTGCTGCTGGCGAAACCTGCGCCAGATGTCCTGGCCGACGCGATCGAGCAGCACCGGGTCACCGAGCTCTTCCTGCCGCCCACGGTCATCTACCGGCTGCTCGAACTGCCAGGGCTGGCCGAGCGGGACCTGTCGAGCCTGCGCTACCTGCTCTATGGCGCGGCCCCCATGTCGACGGCGAAGCTCCGCAGGGCACTGGAGGTCTTCGGCCCGGTGCTGATGGGCGGATACGGTCAGGTGGAGGCTTTTGCCTCCATCTCCTATCTGCGACCCGAAGAGCACTTCGTCGACGGCCGGATCGGTCCTGACGAGCGGTTGTCATCTGTCGGCCGGCCCTTCCCCCTGATCAAGGTTCGGATATTCGACGAGAAGGGCCATGAGTGCGGGCCCGGAGAAGCCGGGGAAATCTGTGTGCAAGGTGACCTCGTCATGGCCGGCTACTACCGCAACGAAGAAGCCACCGCCTCGACGATCGTCGACGGGTGGCTGCGCACCGGAGACGTCGGCCATCTCGACCACGAGGGGTTCCTGCACATCACCGACCGCAAGAAGGACGTGATCATCTCCGGGGGATTCAACGTCTACCCCGCGGAGGTGGAGAAGGTCCTCCTAAGCCATTCCGCGGTGCAGGACTGCGCTGTCGTCGGCGCGCCGCACCCGGACTGGGGCGAGGCCGTCACCGCCGTCGTCGAGCTCGTACCGGGCAGCACTGTCGACGGTGACGAACTGATCGCCCTGTGCCGCGCCGAACTGGGACCCGTGCGCTCCCCGAAGAAGATCGACTTCCTCGACACCCTGCCGCGCAGTCCGGCCGGGAAGGTACTGCGCCGCAAGATCAGAGCGCCGTACTGGACCGGTATGAAACAGAAGATCTGAGAGCGGAGAAACACCGATGCGTATAGGAAACCTGTCCGGGCGGCTCACGATCTTCACGGAGGCAGGCGCGGTGGACGTGGAGAAGGCCAGCGAGGGGGCCTTCTCACCCGACCCGCAGGACGTCTACGCCAGGTGGGCAGACTTCCGGACCTGGTCCGCGGAGGCCGACCTCGCCGAGGCCAAGCCATTCGATCACGCCGACCTCGGCTGCCCCACCCCGGAGCCGGGCCAGATCTTCGCCGTCGGCTTGAACTATCACTCGCACGCCGCGGAAGCCGGCATCAGCGACCCGGGGACCACGCCGCTGATCTTCACCAAGTTCGCGAGCAGCCTGACCGGGCCGGTCGCCACCGTCGAGGTGCCCAAGGGCGATGTGGACTGGGAAACCGAACTTGTCGTGGTGATCGGTCGCGAGGCGTACCACGTCGCCGCCGCCGATGCCTGGTCGTACGTGGCCGGGCTGACGGTGGGGCAGGACCTCTCCGAGCGGAAGCTCCAGATGGCCGGGGTGGCGCCGCAGTTCAGCCTCTCCAAGTCGTATCCGGGCTTCGCGCCGGTGGGCCCATGGGTGACGAGCCTCGACGAGTTCGCCAATCCGGACGACGTGCTGATCGAGTGCTCTCTCAACGGGCAGGCCATGCAGTCCGAGCGCACCACCGACATGGTCTTCTCGGTACCCACGATCATCGAGTTCCTCTCCGCGGTCGCGCCGCTGCGTCCCGGCGACATCATCTTCACCGGCACACCGTCCGGCGTCGGTCTCTTCCGGAAGCCGCCTCGGTTCCTCCGGCCCGGGGACGAACTCGTGAGCCGTATCGACGGTGTCGGCGAGATCCGCCAGATCTTCGCCTGATTTCCGGAGGACGCAGTGACCGCGCCACACACCTGGGGGATCGGCGTCGATTCCCGCGCCGGCCCCAACAGGGTCCTTGAGCTCGCGCAGCTCGCGGATTCCTTGGGCTACACGAGTTTCTGGTTCAACGTGATCGGGGCCGACCAGGATCCTTTCCCGATGCTCGAAGCCGTCGTAGCCGGTACCGAGCGCATCGACGTGGGCATCGGAGTGATCCCGCTGGATCTGCACCCGCCGGGACGGCTGAGCGAGCGGCTCTCCGGACTGTCCTTCGACGTCCGTCGGGCGATCCTCGGTCTGGGCAGCGGTGCTGCCCGCGAGCGCCCGCTGGGCCTGGTCAAGGCTGGGCTCGAGCAGGTGCGCTCGGCCATCCCGGAGTTGCGCCTGGCGGTGGGCGGCATGGGACCCCGCATGATCTCCCTCGGAGCCGCGCAGGCCGACGCACTCGTGCTGTCGATGATGCCGTTCGGGCGAGCGCATGCCGCTCAGCAGCGAATCTCTGCCGGGGCAGGGGCACTTCCGGCTGTCTACGCCTATCACCGCGTTACTACTGACACCGAGCATGGCCAAGACATGATCCTTGCCGAGATGGTCAGCCATGGCGCCTTGCCTGACGACGCACCTCCCCCTGGGCCGGATGACCTGCTCGGCACCGTGGCCCGGTCGCACCAAGACGTCGCGGCCGGACTGACCCGTTATCCACACTCCTGGCGCCCCGTGCTGCGCCCCCTGGCCCGCGCCGATCGTGAACTGCCGGATCTGTTCCGGCGGTTCGCTCCGGTCCCCGGCTGACGGGAAGGAATCTCCATCATGTACGCACCTGCCGATTCCTTTGACCGCGAAGAGAACCCGCGGCGGAACCTGGTCCTCGCGGCCGGAAAGGTCGCCCTGGAGGCGGTGGTCTCCCCGATGGGCACCTTGGCGGCCGACCGCAGCGCCGCCATCCGCGCGCGCTCCAGTACCTGCTCCGCCCCTTGCGACTTTTCCCGGCCGGGACGCATCTTCCCGCTCCGCGCCACCACGAGCGGGGTGCCGTCTCAGGCGGGATACACCGGGAGCACAGCGGATCCATGCCAGTTGGCCGGGCTGACGCCCGCCGGGGCGCTCGTCGTGCGATCAGTGTGGCTCACCGGAGCCGTGTTCGGCTCCCGTTGCTGCTGCCGAGGCGTACAGCCGCAGACGCCCGCACGACGGATGATCAGCGCCGGCACGCGAGTGCGGCAGTGCTGCACAGATCTTGCGGACACCGAGAGCCCGCCGGATCCGCCCCAAGACCGATACCCCAGCGGAGCCGGACCCGGCCGACGTCGCCTACCCGCACACCAGCACCCACCTCGACCACTGCCTGCGGGGAGTGAGGATCTCATATGACCAGCACCGAAACTCTCACCATGGAACGCTTCCGAGAGGCCATGTCCAGCTTCCCCTCCGGCGTCACCATCGTCACCACCGCGGACGAGCATGGAACCTGGCGCGGCTTTACGGCGAGCTCGTTCTGTTCGGTATCGATGAGGCCGCCGTTGGTGCTCGTATGCCTGGCCAACACCGCGGAATGTCACTCAGCCTTTCGCAGCGGCGAGCGCTGGCTGGTACACATCATCTCCGACGAACACACCGACCTGGCGAAGCGCTTTGCGACCCGGGGAGCGGACAAGTTCGCCGACGCCGGGTTCTCAGCTGACGACGGTGGGCTGCCACTGCTGGCGGACGCGGCGGTCAAACTGACCTGCGACACATATGCCATCCATTCCGCCGGTGACCACACGATCCTGGTCGGACGCGTGACGCGCGCCGAAACCAGCGAACAGACGCCGACTGTCTACTATCGGCGCCGCTTCCATCCGCTGGCGCTGGATTCCTCGAACGGAGTACCCATATCGGCGCCGTAGTCGGCGGGTTGGCGGTGCGGGCTTGCCCCAAATCGGGCGGCCGGCAAGTGAGTTGAACCAGCTCGTCGAGGTGCAGGCGTGTCAGGCGCTGTCGCTGTTGGCGAGTGACTGGTCGGCGAGGGCTGCTGTGCGAAAGACGCGCCACTGGCCCTCCTGCAGGTTGAAGCACAGTGAAAGGAGCCGCATCCATGTCGTCCGAATTCGAAGTTCTGTACCGCCCGAGTGTTCCACCGGAGTCCGAGGCAGCTCGATGGCGCGGATTCGAGCCCGGAGTGACGTTGTTGCCGAAGGGCACGACGTACTCGTCGAACGGACGGGAGCTGACCTGCGACATCGTGTTCGAGCGGGACGTCGAGGTCCCGATGTCCGACGGCACGATCCTGTACGCAGACGTCTTCCGGCCGGCCGACAGCGGCCCGGTTCCGGCCATCCTGGCCTGGAGCCCGTACGGAAAGCAGGGTGGCTTCTTCCACCTGGACCTGTTCCCCAACCGGGTCGGTGTCCCGGAGGAGGCGACCTCCGGTCTGGAGAAGTTCGAGGGCCCCGATCCCGCGTTCTGGTGCGAGCACGGGTACGCCGTCGTCAACGTCGATGCCCGCGGCACGTTCGCCTCCCAGGGCGACATCCAGTTCTTCAGCCCCCAGGAACGCCGTGACGGCCACGACACGATCGAATGGATCGCCGCCCAGGACTGGTGCGCGGACGCGGTCACGATGTCGGGCAACTCCTGGCTCGGTGCCGCCCAATGGGCGATCGCCGGGACCCGGCCGCCCCACCTGGCCGCCATCGCCCCGTGGGAGGGCTTCACGGACCCCTACCGCGACATCTGCATGTGGGGCGGCATTCCGGACGAGGTGAACCCGGACAGCCTCATCGCGTTCGGACGGAACCGCACCGAAGACATCGGCGCGATGATGAAGGCGCATCCGACGATCGACGAGTACTGGCGAAGCAAGGTCGCGGACGTCGAAGCCATCGACGTACCGGCCTACGTCGTGGCCAGTTGGACGAACCCGTTCCACGTCCGAGGAACGCTCGACGCCTTCACCAGGCTGGACCAGAGCCGAAGCTGGCTGCGCGTCCACAACCGGCACGAGTGGGTGGACCTTTACCAGTACGAGGACGACCTGCTGCGCTTCTTCGACCACTTCGTCAAGGGCGTGGACAACGGATGGACCGACACCCCTCGGGTGCGGCTCTCGATCCTCGACCCGGGCGGGACCGACATCGTCGACCGTCCGGAGAACGAGTACCCGCTGGCCCGTGCGGTCCCCAAGGCGTACTACCTTGACGCCGGCTCCGCCACGATGTCCGACACCACTCCGTCGACGACCACGAGTACCTCGTACGACGCAGCGGACGGCACGACCGAATTCCGCTACACGTTCACCGAGGAAACCGAGCTGACCGGTCCCTTGAAGCTCCGGATCCACGTGGAGACGACCCAGGGTGACGACTGCGACCTCTACGTCTATATCCGCAAGCTCGACACGAACGGGCAGCTTCGCCTGACCGAGTTCGTGCCGCAGGCGGAAATGGTGGGCAACAAGGGCCAGCTCCGCGCTTCGCACCGCGCGCTGGACCCGGCGGCGTCCACGCCGCTGGTCCCTGTTCCCGCCCATTCCCGCGAGCAGCGTCTCGCACCGGGCGAGATCGTCCCCCTGGAGATCCCGATCCGGCCGCTGGGCATGCTCTGGCACGCCGGGGAACAGCTCCAGGTCCTGCTGTCGGCCCGGAACCTCCAGCCGGCCGAGGCACACATCGCGGGCAACCTCCCCGACATCCCGTTCAGCACCGGCGAGCCGTCCGACCCGGCCGTCAAGGCGATCCGGGTCCACACCGGCGGCCGGTACGACTCGCACCTGCTCGTGAGTCACGTGCCGTAGCAGGAGAGCGCTTCGGGTGGGCCGTGTCCTGGCTGATCCCACCCGCTCTCGCGTACCGGATTTCCCGTTCTCGGTCCCGGGCCTGCACGTCAGTGCTGCTCAGGATCAGGGGCGGGTGGTCGCGGTCGATGACAAGGCGCGTCGTGCGGGTTTGCAGCGAGCCCGCCACAGGCGCACCGGCCGATCTGGACTGCACATGTGTTGATAATCATGGTCCTCGCGCATCTCTGAGAAGACCGTGAGAATCGAGTGACAACGGCAACGGGAAGTCTCGATTACCGTGGACAAAAGTCACTAGGTGTGCTTGGACTATCGATCCATCGGAGAGGGGACGGCGATGGCTGTTGCCTTGGGTGAGAACCAGCTATTGCCGTTGTCTCGCCATGTTCAGGTGTGCACCGGCGATCCCGTACAAGCAGAGTATGAGGCCTCACGCGTGTGGGCGGTCCATCACCTTCGGCCGGATTGGCGTCACAGTTTCGCAATACGTCTGCACGGCGTCGAGGTGGGGTCCTCCACACTGGCCTATCACGCTTATGACGGCGGAGGTGGGGTGGACTTCTTCGCCACGCATAACTACTACTTGTTGAACATCGTGGTAGACGGCGGCGTGGAAGTGACGAGCCGGGGAGCCACGGTCTGTGTTCCTGGTGGGTCGGCGTATGTGATGTCACCGCACGAGCAGGTACGGATCATGCTGGCCCCGCAGACCACCGGAATCATGGCGAAGATCCCCAGGTCCACCCTTGAGGAGGCGTTCGGACGTCTGAGCGGGGAGTCGGTGGTCAAGCCGGTCGAATTCGCTGTCCTCGCTGACCCGGATGCTGCTTGGCAGGGCTGTCTGCGATCTGCGGTCGCCGCCGTCGATCATTGCGATTCCGGGATCGTCCCTGCGCAGCTGGGCAGCGAAATCGAACGCATGGTGGTCACTTCGCTGCTGATGTCACAGCGACACGACGCCCAACGCGCCCTGTTCCGTCCGGGCCGGAGCCGCGGGTCTCGGGCCGCGGACGTCGCTGCCCAAGCGATGGCGGCTGATCCCGAGAAGTGTTGGGAGATTACTGAACTCGCGGAGTATGCCGGCGTCAGCCTGCGGACCCTGCAGGAAGGGTTCAAGGGCCGATTCGGTCGGTCACCGTCGGCATACCTGCGTGGCATCCGGTTGGAGCGTGCGCACCGGATGCTCGGTGATTCCGACGAGGCGGGAACGCTGAACGTGACCGAGATTGCCTACGCGTGCGGCTTCAACCATCCGGGCCGCTTCGCGATCGCTTACCGCGACCGCTATGGCGTCAGCCCCTCCACGACTTTGGCCGCCTCACGTACGGCCCTCGCAGCTCACGACGAATAGCGCGACAGTCAATCTGGCTCCGGCCGACTCGGCGGCAGGCGGCGCGCGGGCGCAAGAGCAGCGTTGCAACCCGTCATGTGCGAACGCCGCGCGGGAAGGGCCAGGGGTTCAGTTGGACTGCTCGCGCTGACCGGATCGATCCGCGTACGGCGGATAGACGGTCAGAGAATACCCGGCAATGATCAGCGCTATGGCAGCCAAGCTCATTCGCATTGGCGGCAACGTGGCGCTGGTTCCTGCTGCCGACGTTCACAGCCCAGATCCACTCGTGACGGGCACCACATGAGAAATCACCGATTCATGTGAATAAGTGACGAGCGGTTTCGCCGCCGCAGAGATGGCCGTTGGCGCCCCACTGACCAAAGGGGGAAGTGCCCGGCGATGAAGGAGATGGAGATAAAATGGCGGATTTGCGTAATCGGCTCATCGGGGCCTGGGAGATGGTCGATTGGGGAGGATGGGTGGGAGACACCCCCGTCCAGGTGCCACTCGGGTCGGTCGAGGAATGCGGGGGCATTCTGATCTATTCCGAGAACGGTCTGATGACCGCGACGCTGTCGCGGCTGGACCGAACGCCGTTCACCACCGACTCCATGGACGGGGGAACGCCCGCCGAAAAGCAGAAGGCCTACGAAACCCTCATCTGTTATGCGGGCGAATTCGAGGTCGACGAGGTGAATTCCAGCGTCACCCACAAGGTGCGGTATTCGTCATTCCCCAACTGGGTCGGCGCCGAACTTCTGAGGTACTGCATCTTCGAAGGAGATGTCCTCAAACTCGACACCCCGTCCATGAAGATCAACGGCAAGGACACCACCAGCTTCATCAGCTGGCGAAAAGTGGAGGCCTGACAATGAACGAACTGAGCACGATCCGGCGCATCGTCACCGGAGAAGACCCCAGCGGCAAGGCCGTCGTCATCGAGGACCGCAACAACCTCGATGTGCAGAGTCATCCGGACGCCGGCGTCGACGTCCTCAACCTGTGGGCCCACGAAGGCACCCCCGACAACTCGGCCGAGTACGCCGACCCCGCCTCCGCCGACCTCCCCCTCCTGCCGCCCGCTGGTGGTTCGGTCTTCCGGATCCTCGACTTCGCCGCCAATCCCGACGGGGACGCCGGGATGCACACGACGCCCTCACTGGACTACGCCTACGTCATCGAAGGTGAGATCTACGCCGTATTCGATGACAGCGAAACCCTCATGCGGGCCGGTGACATCCTCATCCAACGCGGCAACAGTCACGGCTGGATCAACCGCTCCACCCAGCCCTGCCGCATGCTGTTCGTCCTGATCGACGCCAAGAACTGAGCCGTCCGCGCGTACGCGCCGACGCTCCCCACGTCGGACTGCGGCGTGGCACCCGCCGTCCGGCGTGGCGCAGCGGCCGTGCCTTGACTCACTAGAGGCCATCTAGCCCTCTTTGTGCAGCTATTTCGAGATTTTCTCAACCGTTGCCCGGTGACCTCGTCTTTTCGTCATCGGTATCTGCGAGGTCCCGTTCAGCGGCTCATTGTGCCGTCGCACCAATCGCCTCAGGAATGGAGAGACGTATGTCCGAAGCAGTGGAGGACCGAGAGACCCAGATCGCCCGTAACCTCGCCGCGGTCCAGGAGCACTTCCACAACGAAAACCCCGAAGACGTCGACAAGGCCATCGCGCTCTACACCGACGACATCGTGTGGGAGGCCCCCTCCCGGGGGCAGGTCTACCGGACGGCGGCCGAGGTGAAGGCCGCGTATCTGGACATCTTCGAAACGGTGCACATCGCCAAGCTCACGCTGCTGCGGCAGGTCGCCACCGAGACCAGCGTGTTCACCGACCACATCGGCGAGGCCACGGTCGTCGGCGACAAGATGCCCAACCTGCCGTTCCCGGTGGGGACCAAGCTCAACGCCAGGCTGGTCCACCACTTCGAAATGCGGGACGGGAAGATCGCCCGCGAGATCGCGTACGAGATCTGGCGGGAAGCCGGCGGCCCCCTGGACCACGACGACATCCCCGACACCGCCGAGGTCCTGACGTTCTGAAGGTCGCCGGCTCAGCGTGGAGGTGCGATCGTGAATCACTATGACGTGGCCGTAGTGGGCTATGGCCCGGTCGGTCAGATGCTGGCGCTGCTCCTCGGGTCCCGGGGCAGGGCTCCGGCAAAGTCGTTGATCACGCCGTCAGGAGCAGGTTGATGGGGCGGTCGGTGTCGCGTGCGTGATGCCGTAGGGCGGCGGCGATGTT